>DATLOL010000089.1:0-14466 GCA_035536275.1 Thermoanaerobaculia bacterium | reverse complement strand
GTCACCATACCCAGTCCCCTCGCCCCACGGAGTGGGGAGAGGGTTAGGGTGAGGGGCCGTGCCTCGAGCGTGGCGTGGCCCCTCACCCGGGGTGCGCGCGTCGCGTTTCTCATTTCACCGTCACCACCGCCGTCTGGCCTTCCTGGAGCACACCGTCGGGATTGGGGAGCTCGACGATCAGGGTTGCGCCGCCGCTGCCGGGGAGCACGCTCTTGATCGGCACGGTGAAGCGGCGCGGCGGCACGGTGAAGACCTTGGTCTCCACGGGCATGCCGGCGCGGACGTAGCGTGTGAGCTCGGAGGCGATGACGCCGCGCACTTCGACTTTCGTGTTGTTCGAGATGTCGACGATCGGGTCGCGCGGGAAGATGCTCTCGCCGACGCGGGCCGCGACGCGCGTGACCACGCCGCTGATCGGCGCATTCACGACCAGCAGCGCGCGGCGCTCGCTGGCGAAGGCCAGCTCCGCCTTTGCCCGTTCCAGCTCGAGCTGCAGGATGCTGCTGTCCGTCTGGATCACTTTCTGCGACGCGCGCTCGCGCTCGACCAGCCAGTCGCGCAAGGCCGCGGCGTACCCGCTCTCCGCGTCTTCGAGCTCCTGCTTGGAGATGTCGTGCGTGCGAAAGAGGTCGCGGTAGCGATCGCGCTTCGACTCGGCGTTCTTGAGGATCTCCGCCGATGCACGTTCGCGGGCACCGGAGTCGCCGAGGATGAGGCTCTGGGCGAGGGGGCGGCGCGCGTCGCGCAGTCGGTGTTCGGCGACCGCGACCTGCGCCTTCGCGTACGCGATGTCGCGGTCGATGCCTGCGTTGGTGATGGTGGCGACGGTCGTTCCCGCCTGGATCGACTGCCCTTCCTCCACCAGGAGGGCGGTGACTCGTCCGTCGACCGAGGCCACGGCGCTCGCGGTCTGCGCCGGCGCGACGGTCGCGCGGACCTCGAGCTGCGGGGTCTCGGCGGCCGCTGCATCCGGTTTCTCACCGCAGCGCGCGAGCAGCGCCCACGTCAGAACGTAGAGAATCGCGCCCGAGGCGCGCGTTCGTTTCATTGGTTGACCCCGGAGGCGAACTTCTTGCAGACGCGTCTGCAAAAAACGTGTCATGCGTTCCATCGACAGCCTGGCTCCCCTCATCGTAGCGCTGGTCGCGCTTCTCGGCTCATCGATCGCAGGCGGCGGGGCCACCTGGCTGATCGTGCGCGAAGCGCGCGCGGACGCCGAGGCGCGGTCTCCGGAGTACATCGCATCGACGAAAGTCTACGATCGCGCGGGCAAGCTGGTCTCCGAAGAAAAAGGTCGCGCCGCAGTCGGTCGCACGTTCGCGTCGCGCTTCGTACCCGAGGAAGTGTCGTGCGAGACCATCGCCTCGGGCACGCGCTGCGTGGAGGTGAGCGCCGCGCCGCTGGCGTCTCGGCTTCGCTCGACATGGAACGTCATCGCCGCGTGCGCTGCCATCGCCACCGTCCTCGGGGCGCTGATCGGAATGCTGCTCGCGCGCGCGGCCACCGCACCCCTGCGCCGCATGGCCGACATCGCCCAGCGCGCCGCCCGCGACAGCGCGTACTCGCTTCGTGCGGAGAACACGTCCGGCGCGGCGGGACGCGCGGCGTCCGCGATGAACGAGCTCCTCGCGCAGATGCAGCAGCGCGACATCGAGTTGCGCCGCCGCTCCGTCGAGCTCGAGGCGGTGAACAAAGACCTCGAGTCGTTCGCCTATTCGGTCTCCCACGACCTGCGCGCGCCCCTCGGCTCCATCGACGGATTCGTGCAGGCCGTCGAGGCCGACTACTCCGATCTTTTCGACGAAACCGCGCGGGAGTACTTCGGCTGGATCCACGAAGGCTGCCGCCAGATGCGCGATCTCATCGACGGTCTGCTGCAGATGACCCGGCTCACGCGGACGGAGATTCAGCGCGACACGGTCGATCTCAGCGCCATCGCCGAGAGCGTGGCCGAGGGGCTCCAGCAGACCAATCCCACGCGCGCGGCGAGATTCGAGATCCGCCGCGGCGTGAAGACCGTCGGCGACGAGAGTCTGCTGCGCGCGGTCCTCGAGAACCTCATGTCCAATGCCTGGAAGTTCACACGTCATCGACCGGAGACGCGCATCGAGTTCGGTCAGAATGGCAGCGCGTTTTTCGTGAAAGACAACGGCGCCGGTTTCGATCCCTCGCACGCGGCCAAGATGTTCCGGCCGTTCCAGCGACTGCACTCGGTGCGCGAGTTCGAAGGCACTGGCATCGGCCTGGCCACGGTGCAGAAGATCGTCGAACGCCACGGCGGCCGCGCCTGGGCCGAGGGTGAAGTCGACAAGGGCGCGACGATCTACTTCACGACCGGCGGGCAGGAGCTGCTGCGCGCATGAGCGACCGGCGCACGCTCCGGCTCCTACTCATCGAGGACTCCGATCTCGATGCCGCGCATCTGCTGCTGGAGTTGAAACGGGGCGGATTCGATCCGGACGTCACGCGCGTGGAGACGCGCGATGAGCTCCAGGACGCGCTCTTCGCCAGGACCTTCGACGTGATCATCAGCGACTACCATCTGCCGCGCTTCTCGGCGCCCGAGGCGCTGGACATCGTGCGCATGAGCAGGCTGGACGTCCCGTTCATCGTCGTGTCGGGTGCGATCGGCGAGGAGACGGCGGCGGAACTGATGCGCGCCGGCGCGCACGACTATCTGCTGAAGCATCGATTGACGCGACTGGGCGTCGCCGTCGAGCGCGAGCTGGAACAGGCCTCGGCGCGACGGGCCAAGCGTCACGCGGAGAATCTCTTCCAGTCCGTTCTGCGCGCGTCGCCGGTGCCGGCGGCGCTCATCGACGTCGCCACGCGCCGCGTCGTCGACGGCAGCGACTCGTTCCGCCGCACGTTTCTCGAAAGCGGCCCGGAGACCGATCGCGGCATCTTCGATCTCATCCAGTTCACGCATCCGGAGCGCATCGAGCAGCTCCTCGCGCGCGGCTCGGGAACCGCGTGGTACGCCGTCTATCACGTCGCCGGCGACGCGCGCATGGCCAATGTGCGCTGCTATGCCGTCGAGCACGAGGGGACGTCGTACGCGTACCTCACCGTCGAGGACGTGACCGAGCAGCACTACCTGAAGGCCGCATTCGACGCGGTGCCCGATCCACTGCTGATCCTCAGCTCGCAGCACGCGCTCCTGTATGCGAACCGCGCCGCGGAGGAGGTCTTCGGGAACCTCTACTTCCGCTCGGACGCGCGTCCGTTCCTGCGGCAGGAAGGGGAGCCGGACGGCTGGTGGTCGCGCATGGACCGCTTCGAGGAGAAGCGCGTGGACATCGCCTCGCAGCCGTACGACGCCACGGCCGTGCCGTTCCGTTTCGCCGGCGAAGGAGAGACGTCGACGATCCTCACGCTGCACAACGCGACGAGTGAGGAAGAGCTCCGCCGCCTGGCCACGCACGACGCGCTCACGGGCGTCTACAACATGCGCCATTTCGAGGAGGTCCTCTCGACCGAGCTACCCGAAGGCGGGACGCTGGCGCTGCTGGACCTGGACCACTTCAAGCCGATCAACGACGAGCTGGGACACGCGGCGGGCGACGCCGCGCTGATGACGTTCACGACGCTCGTCCGCAACGAGCTCGATGGCGAGGCCGTGTTCGCACGCATCGGCGGCGACGAGTTCGCGCTCTTCTTCCCCCGGGCGCCCCTCGAGCGCGCGGTGAAGGTGGTCGAGTCGATCTACGAGCGCATGGCCCACACGCCGTTCCGCTTCAACGAGGCGACGCGCAAGTTCAGCGCGTCCTTCGGCCTGGCCTGCGCCGCGCCATCCGAGACCCCGGAGAGCCTCAAGAAACGCGCGGACGAAGCGCTGTACGAGGCCAAGCGCCAAGGGCGGGGGCGGTTCGTGGTGGCGGCGTAGGTTTTGGGAGCGCCGGCGGGACGACGCCGCGCCAGCCGGCGGGACGCCGGCGGTCCGGCCGGCCGGAGGCCGGCGTTACGCGGCGCAGAATTCGCGGGCTGCGTCCAGCGACAGCGGGTGCGCGTAGAGGAAGCCCTGCATGAGCGTGATGCCCAGTCCCTGCAGCGTCGACGAGTCGTTCTCGTTCTCCACGCCCTCGGCCACGACCTCCGCGTCGAAGTCGCGGGCCAGCGTGCGCAGGGCGGAGATGACCGCGCGGCGGTGCCGGTCGCTCGCGCAGCCGCCCACGAAGTAGCGGTCGAGCTTCAGGAAGTCCGGGCGCACGTCGAGGATCATCTTGAAGTTCGACTGTCCGAGGCCGACGTCGTCGAGTGCGATGGCGGTGCCGAGCGCGCGGAGCTGCTCGAGCGTCGACTGGAAGCTGATGCCGTCCCACGGCGGCGCGTGCTCGACCACCTCGATGATCACGCGTTTCAGATCGATGCCCGTCGCCGCCGCGGTGCTCTGCAGGAACCCGATGAAGCCGTGATCGCGTCCCAGGGTCGAGGCGTGCACGTTGACGCCGAGGCGCAGCGAGGAGGGGAGGGCGGACGCGCCGCGGAACGCAGCCGCGATGCAGGCGCGATCGACGAGCGACTCCTCGCGCTTCAGCCGCACGTACTCGAACAGCACGTCCGCGGCCTCGAAGTTCGTCCCCCGCGGACCGCGCGACAGACACTCCACGCCCTCTACCACCGGCGACCCGTTCACGCGGAAGATCGGCTGGTAGACGGGTGTGATCGCGCCCGGTTGCAGAATGCGGTTGAGCGCGGACTCGATCATCGCTGGTCCAGCAGATTGACCGCTACGTTCGCGATTTCCATCATCGATTTGGGTTTGTGGAGGAACGCGTCGGCGCCGCGATTGTACGACTCGCGCTCGATTTCCGGCGTGCCGTACGCGCTCAGCAGAATCACGCGCGTGTCGCTGCAGCGCTGGTGGATGTCGGACACGATCTGCAGCCCTTCCACCCCGCCGATGCCGGTCAGGCGGAGATCGGCGATGACCAGGTCGTAGCGGCGGTTGGCCAGCAGCGCCTGCGCTTCTTCGAGCTCGTAGGCCGAGTCGATGGTGTAGCCCAGTCCCTCGAAGTAGCGGCGCATCGCAACGACGATCAACTCTTCGTCGTCGACGATGAGGATCCGCTCCGTCCGCCTTCCCCCCTCACTGAGCATCCGTACTCCTTCGATACATCGGGAAGCGCATCGTGAGGACGGCGCCGCCTGCATCCGCATTTCGTGCAGTGATGGTGCCACCGTGCTCATCCACGATGCGCTGCACGATCGACAAGCCTAACCCAGTGCCACCGCGGCGCTTCGTAAAGAACGGCTGAAACACTTTCGGGAGGTCGAAGGGATCGAATCCCGGCCCCAGGTCACGCACCTGACACTCGATCGTCGACGGCCCGGCCGCGGCCACGCGCACCTCGACGGACTGCCCGGGCCGCGAATGCTGGATGGCGTTGTTGATCAGGTTCTCGAAAGCGTGGGAGAGCCGGTTCGCGTCCATGAGCATGTTCAGGCCCGGCTGGATCTCCGCGTCGACGCTGATGCCCGATCCGGACGCGATCTGACGGCACCTCTCCACGACGCCGGAGACCACGCTGTCGACCGTGCCCTCGCGCAGGTCGAGCGTCCAGGTCTTGCCGTATTCGAGCAGGCTCTCCATCAGCCCGTTGAGGCGAGTGAGCCACGCCCGGAGGATGCCGAACAGCTCCATCACCTCCGGGTCGTGACGCAGCGTTTCCTCGAGCGCGTCGACGGTCAGGCCCATGCCGAAGATCGGATTGCGCACTTCGTGAGCGACGCCGGCCACGAGCTCGCCCAGCGCGGCGAGCTGCTCGCCCCTCCGTACCGACTCCTGCAGCCGCGTCACCTCGGTCGTATCGCGCATGGCCAGGATCACGCGCTCCTCCGCGTCGGCGGCGGAGCGATACCAGCTCGCGTTGACGTCCCAGTGCGCGTCCTGCACCGCGACCTGCGCGGTGCAAGGCGTGTGGGTGTCACGCACGGCATCGACGACGTCGCCGAGGGTGACCCACGGCTGCTGTGGGGCCATGCGAATGTGCTTGCCGAGGACGTCGAGGAAGTCGGCGCCGGCGAGATCGCGGGCGGCCCGGTTGAGGCGCGCGATGGTGCCGTCCATGCGGGTGATGAAGACCGGCAGCTCGATGGCGTCGAAGGTGAGCGACCACTCCTGCCCTTTGCGCTCGATCAGCTCCATCAGTTGCTGGCGCACGATCAGGCGTCCCAGCGACTCGCCGGCGCGGGCCAGCGACCGGCGCAACTGCTCGCTCATCGGGCGCACCGCGCGCGTGAGCACTTCCAGCACGCCGACGATGCGGTCCGTCTCGCGCAACGGCACCGCCACCACCCCGTGCAGCCCCGCGCTGGCCGCCGCCTCGGCGCGCATCATCCCCGACTCGTCGAGGAGATCCGCCACCCACACCACTTCGTCCCGCAGCCAGGCCCGGCCAGGGATGCCTTGTCCGCGGTTGAAGTGCAGCTCGCGGACGCGCGCATGAAACTTCGTCGCGTCGACGCCGCGCCGCGACCAGAGCGCCGTCGGCTCGAGATTCGTGCGGGTCGGGTCGGCCAGCCAGAGCACGGCGCAGTCCCAGTCGTCGCTCTCGCAGATGAACTCGAGCACGTCGTCGAGCGCCTCCTGCAGAGGCTTGTCGGCGGTGAAGATGCGCGTCACCGCGAGCTCGAGATGGTCGTCGCGCTGGCGGGGACGGACGTCGGTCACGTCGCGCGCGAGGAACACCGCTCCGTCGCTGCCGGCGGGCGTGCCGGTGACGCGGAACGTGCGGTCCACGCCCTCGACGACGACGTGCGCGTCGGCGGTGACGGAGCGCCCCGCCAGCACGCGCCGGGCGAGGTCGCGCCACCACGCGTCGAGCGGGTCGAGACCGTGGTTCCGCAGCGTCTCCAGAGCGGGATTGAAGCGCGTTAACTCGAGCTGCGGCGACACGATCCACAGCGGATCGCCGACCGTCTCGAACAGCGCTTCGATGAGCGTGGACATCGTTTCCGCGGGAACTATAATCACCGCCGCTTTGTCCGAGCTGAAAGTCTTTTCCGGCCGATCTCACGAATCGCTCACTCGCGAGATCTGTTCGCACCTCCAAACCGAGCCCGGACACGTCACGCTTTACAGCTTCTCGGACGGCGAGCATTACGTGCAGATCGACGAAAACGTGCGCGGCGCGGACGTCTTCGTGATCCAGCCGACCTGCCCTCCCTCGGTGAACGATCACCTGATGGAGCTGCTGATCATGCTCGACGCGTTCAAGCGTTCCTCGGCGAAGCGCGTCACGGCCGTGCTCCCGTACTACGGCTACGCGCGCCAGGACCGCAAGGACAAGCCGCGCGTGCCGATCACGGCCAAGCTGGCCGCGGATCTGATCAGCACCGCCGGCGCGGACCGCGTGCTCACGCTCGACCTGCACGCCGCGCAGATCCAGGGCTTCTTCAACATCCCCGTCGATCACCTCTTCGCGGCGCCGGTGATCGTCGGTCATCTGAACAAGATGAACCTCGGCGACCTGACCATCGTGTCGCCGGACGCCGGCGGCGTCGAGCGCGCCCGCGCCTACGCGAAACGCCTCGGCGCCTCGCTGGCCATCATCGACAAGCGCCGCTTCGCCAAGAACCAGACCGAGGTGATGAACATCATCGGTGAGGTGGAGGGGCGGAACGTGTTCGTCGTCGACGACATCATCGACACGGCCGGAACGCTGATCCACTCCGTGGCCGCGCTCAAGGAGCAGGGCGCGCGCTCGATCTCCGCGGCCTGCACGCACGCGGTCCTGTCGGGCCCGGCCGTGCAGCGCATCAACAACTCCGACCTCTTCCAGGTCATCACCACGAACAGCATCCCGACCGAAGAGAAGGAAGCCGACTGCCCGAAGCTGAAAACGCTCTCGATCGCGCCGCTGCTGGCGGAGGCGATCAAGCGGATTCATAGCGAGGATTCGGTTTCTTCGTTGTTTGAGATGTGATTGTTGGGTTGTTGGTTGTTAGTTGTTGGTTGTTGGTCAGTCAACTACCAACAACCAACAACCAGCAACCAACAACCGCCCCGTGGAATACCCAACCGTTTGAATCAGTTAGCCGCGTGTCGAACCAAACTTTAGGGAGTCATCATGGCTGAGGTCTCACTCGAAGTAACCCGCCGCGAAAGCACCGGTAAAGAGCAGGCGAAGAAGCTGCGCCGCGACGGCAAGGTCCCCGCTGTCGTTTACGGCGGCCACAAGGAGCCGGTGGCGATCACCGTCGACCGCAAGGCGGTCACGGATCTCGTGACCAAGAGCGAGCACGGCGTCCGCTCGGTGTTCCTGCTCAAGATGGCCGGCAGCGACCAGCAGCGCCACGCCATGATCAAGGAGATCACCATCGATCCGATCTCGCGCCGCATGAAGCACATCGACTTCGTGCGCGTGGTGATGGACGAGAAGGTCAAGGTCACCGTCCCCATCCACGTCGTCGGCACGGCCAAGGGCGTGAAAGAGGGCGGACTGCTCGACTTCCAGGTCCGCGAGCTTCACATCGAGTGCCTCCCGACCGCGATTCCCGACTCGATCGACGTCGACGTCACGGAGCTCGACGGCCACGACTACTACCGCATCAAGGACCTGAAGCTGCCGGAAGGCGCGAAGGTGTTCGATGATCCGGAGCGCGTCGTCGTCGGCGTGACCCACGCCCGCGCCGAGGTCTCCGAGGCCGCCGAAGCCGAAGCCGTGGCAGCGGTTGCCGAGCCTGAGGTCATCAAGAAGGGCGGCAAGCCCGAGGCCGAGAAGTAAGCCTCGTTCGAACGATACTCCCTGCCCCGCGCGACCCGCGGGGCTTTTTCATTTCTGATGAAGATCGCACTCCTGCTCCTCCTCGCAGCCGTCCTTCCGAAGGCGAAAGCGCCGTACGTCATCGGCGACGGCACCGGTGGCTTCTACGTGAGCCACGTCGTCGACGGCACGTTCAAGGTCGCGCGCATCCGCGGCGATCAATGGACCGCCACGAAGACCATCGCCACGAACGCCTCGGCGAACGCGGCCAACTTCCCGTCGATCCTGATGGACGGCAAACGCCTGCTGGCCACGTGGTCGACGAAGCACGGCAGCCACGGCTCGCTCATCCACCTCGCCGAGTCCAGTGATGGCGGCGCGACGTGGAAGGAGGCGAAGACGCCGCATCCGAAGCTCGTCTCCGAGTTCGGCTTCGTGTCGCTGCTGCCGAAGGGCGCCGTGTTTCTGGACGGTCGCGCGCTACCGGGCGGGATCGAAGGGGCGGGGGACATGCAGCTCCGCACGCCGGACGCACTGCTCGACTCGCGGGTCTGCGACTGCTGCCAGACCGCGGCGGTGATGACGAGCGCCGGTCCGCTGATCGCGTATCGCGACCGCTTCGACGACGAGACCCGCGACATCTCCGTCGTGCGCCGCACCTCGAAAGGCTGGACGAAGCCGAAGACGCTGCACCCGGACGGATGGCAGATCCAGGGATGTCCGGTGAACGGTCCGCAGCTCGACGCACGCGGCAAGCGTGTCGTGGCCGCGTGGTTCACGGCGGCGCAGAACGATCCGCGCGTGCTGGTTGCGTTCTCCGAGGATGCCGGCGCGACGTTCTCGAAGCCGGTGCGCGTGACGGCGGAGAAGACGACCGGACGGGTGGATGTCGCGTGGATGGACGCGGATCACGCGGTGGTCACATATCTCGCGGAAGGCGCGCTGCACGCGCGGCGCGTGTCCCGCAAGGGCGCGATGGCCGAGCCGCTGCGCGTCGGCGCGGCGGGAGGATTTCCGCGCGTCGCGATTTCGAAAGAGAATGTCGGCGTGGTCTGGACCGCCGAAGACGGCGTGCACTTTCAGGTTCTCGAAGGATTGAAATGATGAAGCGTTGCTGGATGCTGGTTGCTGCGTTGGTGGTGGTGCTCGCGGGGTGCAAGCGCGGGGAGCAAGCCGTGGACAAACCTGCCGAGCCGGCGACGGCCGGCGGGACCTCCGCCGCCACCTCCACCGGGATCGAGCCCGGCACGGTGATGCCGGAGTACACGTCGCTGAACCTGGACGGCTCGAAGTTCGATTTGGCCGCGCGGCGCGAGAAGGTTGTGCTGCTGAACCTCTGGGCCACCTGGTGCGGCCCGTGCCGCTACGAGATCCCCGAGCTGCAGCGCATTCACAACGCGTATGCGGGGCGCGGCTTCGAGGTCGTCGGCGTGAGCGTGGACCAGACCCCGGTCGACGCCGTGCGCGAGTTCGTGACCGAGCACAAGATGACCTATCCGGTCGTGCACGATCAGGAGGAGCGCCTGGCCGGGCTCCTCGAGGCATCCGTCCTGCCGACCTCGGTGCTCATCGGCCGGGACGGGAAGATCATCTGGAAGAAAGTCGGCGCGATCCTGGAGAACGACCAGGAGCTGAAGAGCGCCATCGAAAAAGCGCTTTAGGTGTGACGCCGGTCGGGCGTACCCCGCTCGACCCGGCGGCGGTCCCGCTGGCGTTGAATGAATGTGGTGATGTTCGCCGCCATGCGTCCGAGGAGCAGGCGCATCGGCAGGTACGCGAGGCCGAGCGCGACGGCGATCGCGACGACCAGGGCGAGACCAACGAGAATGAGTGTAGTGACTGACATCGGGCCTTCCTTCGAAGTCAGATAGAGCAAACGCCCTGCCGACGAGGAACGCGTGGAAGCCTTTCAGGTACAGCCGATTCCGACGCGTCTGCGCGAGCCCTTGCGCGCCGCTCTTCGGGGTGAGAGCGCGTCCTGGCCGGAGCTGTCGGATGAGGACGTGCGCACGCTGGTCGGGCACGGTGTCGGGCCGCTCGTGTACGCCGCGCAGCCGCTCGAACCGCTGCGTCCGGCGGCCATCCGCGCGGCGGCCGTCGAGCCGTCGCGGGCCTCGGATCTGCGCGACCTGCTGGGCAAGCTGGCCGCGCGCGGCATCGACGTGCTCATCACCAAGGGGACGGCACTCGCGTACGACATCTACCGCGCGCCGGAGCTGCGTCCGCGCGGCGACGTCGATCTGCTCGTTGCCCGCGCCGATGCGGAGCGCGCCGTCGCCGCGTTCCGCGAGCTGGGATTCACGTCGCGCATCACCAGCGGCGACGAGCACGCCGTGCGGCAGATGTCTCTGACCCGCAACGGCCACGAGTACGACCTGCACTGGGACATCGCCAACTCGCCGCTGTTCGCCCCGGCGCTGCAGTTTTCGCAGCTCCTCGCGCACTCCATCGCCCTCCCGCGCCTGGGCGAGCACGCGCGGGGACTGTCGCACGTGGACGCGCTGCTGCTGGCGTGCATCCACCGCGTCGCCCATCACCACGACGTGGAGCGCCTGATCTGGCTGGTCGACATTGCCCTGCTGCGCGACCGGATGTCGCGCGAGGAGCAGGCGCGCTTCTGGCGCCGCGCGTCCGAGGCGGGGGTGGTGGGGGTGTGCGTACGGTCATTCGAGCTGACGGATGAGACGCTGTGGAGCGGCGGGCTTCAGCCCGCCGAATTCCTATCAAACGATGAGCTGACCCGCGACGAGCCCTCACGCGCGTTTCTGAAAGACGACCTCCGCTACGGCGACGTGATGCTGGCCAACCTGCGCGCGCTGCCCTGGCGGGCGCGCGCCGAGCGCGTGTGGCAGCTGGCGTTCCCGCCCCGCGCGTTCATGCGCGCCACGTTCGGCGGGGGGCCGCTGCCGTGGCTCTACGCGAAACGCGCGGTGAGGGGAGTAGGACGCCTCTTCCGCCGCATGACGTGATTACCGGCGGCGAGACGCCGCCGGGCCGCAGCGCAGTGGACCGCCGGCGTCCCCGCCGGCTGAACAGGGAGCGTCTCGCTCCCGGGCGGGGGGTACGGGCGGCGGGACGCCGCCTGCTCAGCCGCCGAGACGGCGGCGGTCCGTTACTGCGCGCTCACGCACACTCGCGCACGTGCTCCACGAGCTGCTGAATATCAAACGGCTTCGGCAGAATTCGAAACACCGGCCGCGCCGACGCCGTCTCCCTGGCGCCGTGCACGTTCGCGGACATCACGATCACGAACGGCTTCGGCACCTCGCGCGACTCCTCGAGGTAGCGCAGCACGCCGTGGCCGTCGACGCGGGGCATCATCAGGTCCAGCAGGACCGTGGCATAGTCGCTGCGATTGAGCTTCTCGATGGCTTCGTGGCCGTCGCGCGCGCTCTCGACGTCGTACTGCTCGCGTTTCAGAACGCGCTCGACCATCATGCGGATCGCGTCGTCATCGTCGACGACGAGTACTTTTTTCACGAATCCTCCGTCGCGGCCTCCGAAGCAATTCGGCTGCCACCAAGTTCCATTCAGATCAACACTTAGAACACCGGAGCCCGCCATGAACCTGCCGCAAGACTGGCACATCGTCGACGACCACCATCTCGAGCGCGAATACGCGTTCCCCGACTTCAAAACGGCGCTGGCATTCGTCAACGAGATCGGCGCCGCTGCCGAGGCCGCGAACCACCATCCCGACATCCACCTGGCCTGGGGGAAAGTACGCCTCACGCTCTGGACGCACACCGCGAACGGCGTCACCGAGAAGGACTTCGCCCTCGCCGACAAAATTGAGCGTTTGTGGCATCATGGTCCGGGTCTGATATGACAACTCTCCCGGGGATCGATGGCCGTAGTGTATTCCGGCGTTCCGACAGCGTCGTCTGTCGTGCCGTAGGCCTGGAGTCGATCCTCGTCCCCATCCGCGACAACGTCGGCAACCTCGACTTCGTCTACACCCTCTCGCCGGTCGCGGCCCGCATCTGGACGCTGATGGACGGGACCCGTACCGCGGACGAGATCGCCGACGCCATCACCGCCGAATACGACACCGATCGTGACACCGTTCTGACCGATCTCGCCGAGCTGGTCAGCGATCTGGCCGGAGTCTCGCTTCTGTCGAGGGTGGCATGATCGAGACGCAGACCTACACCGACTTCAGCCGCGCCGTCTACGGCGCCGTGATGCCGCTGCGCGTGCCCGCCAACGGGACGATCGAGATCACCCACCGCTGCCCGCTGGAGTGCGCGCACTGCTACAACAACCTCCCCATGAACGACGCCGGCGCGCGCCACGGCGAGCTCACCACCGCGGAGCACAAGCGCGTCCTCGACGAGCTGTTCGACATGGGCTGCCTCTGGCTGCTCTACACCGGCGGCGAGATCTTCGCCCGCGCGGACTTTCTCGAGATCTACGAGTACGCGCATCGCAAGGGCTTCCTGATCACGCTCTTCACGAACGCGACCCTGGTCACGGAGCGCGTGGCCGACTTCCTCGTGCAGCATCCGCCGTTCGAGATGGAGGTCACGCTCTACGGCCGCACCAAGGCCACGTACGAGTCGCTGACCGGCATCCCCGGCTCGTTCGAGAAGTGCCTGCGCGGGGTCAACCTCATCCTCGACCGCAAGCTCCCGCTGAAACTGAAGACGGTCGGGCTGACGATCAACAAGCACGAGATCCCGGCCATGAAGCGCTTCGCCCACGACCTGGGCGTGGAGTTCAAGTTCGACGCGATGATCAATCCGCGCATCGACTGCTCGTCCAGCCCTCTGGCCGTGCGGCTCACGCCCGCGGACATCGTCTCGCTCGATCTCGATGACGAGCAGCGCGTCTCCGAGTACCGCCGCCTGGCGGAGGAGTGCACGCCGCTTCCGGTCCCCGTGGACCAGACGCCGAACCTGTACGTGTGCGGCGGCGGGCTGAACTCGTTCGCCATCGACCCGTACGGCGACATGACCATCTGCGTCCTCTCGCACGTCGACAAGTACAACGTGCGGGACGGCTCGGTGCGCGAGGGATGGGAGCACTTCCTCAAAGGCGTGCGCGCCCGCAGCATCACCCGGGTCACCAAGTGCACGACCTGCGCGATCAAGTCGATGTGCGGGCAGTGCGCGGCGAACGGGGAGCTCGAGACGGGCGATCCCGAGGAACCGGTCGATTTCCTGTGCAAGGTCGCGCATCTGCGCGCGGAAGTGTTCGGCGTCACTGTGCCCGAGCACGGCGACTGCGAATATTGCGGCGACCGGCGCGATGAGATTCTGTCGTTGGTGGACAAGGTGCATTCGCGCAACGGCGCGGACGTGGCGGAAGTGATCGCCGCGATCCCGGCCGCGGGCGAGAGCGCCGGCTGTGGCACGGGTGCATGCGGCTCGTGCGCCGTGCGATGACGAGGGGAGAGCAAATGAAGAACGAGAAAGAACAGAGCAAGAAAGCGTACGAGAAGCCGGTCGTGCGCCGCTTTCCGCTGCGCCCCGAGGAAGCCGTGCTCGGGTTCTGCAAAAGCAGCGCGTCGACCGGCCCCAGCGCCTTCGGCTGCCGCGGCGCCGATCAGTGCTTCACCGGCGGATCGTAGGGTTGCCGCGCGACTCGTACCTCTCCATCGCCGGCATCACCATCGCCCTCCACGACGAGCACCCGCGATGGGCGTGGGAGGAGCCGATCTCCCGCTTTCTCGTCGACCCCCAACCCTCCGACGTCACGCTGAACGTGTGGAGCGGCGGGCTTCAGCCCGCCGGCGCACTCCTCGGCGGGCTGAAGC
>DATLOL010000088.1:0-68717 GCA_035536275.1 Thermoanaerobaculia bacterium | reverse complement strand
GCGGAGCGAACGCTCAGGCCATCCTGATGAGTATTCTCAGAACCTGCAAACAACGTTCGCTCGACGCCATGTCGGTCTTCACGCAAATCCTGCGGAGCCCCACACCTGTCGCTCACAGCCTCGACCGGTAAACAGATACGGAGATGTTAGCCCTCATTCTCGCGGTGTTCGTGTTGTGCTTTCTCCTGGAGCGCATGATTCCGGGTTGGCACCTTCCACGCGTCGAGACCTGGCCACTGCGAGTCGTAGGCATCAACATCATCCAACTCGGTGTGGTTTTACTCGCCGGTGTGTCGTGGGAACGGTGGCTCTCCAGCCGATCCCTTTTTCACCTGTCGTCGTACGTTCCGTCGTTACTGGGCGGCTTCATCGCGTATTTCATCGCCACGTTTGTCTTTTACTGGTGGCATCGATGGCGTCATGAGCTCGATCTTCTCTGGCTCGGATTCCACCAGATCCATCACAGCCCGCAACGGATCGAAGTGATCACGTCCTTCTACAAGCATCCGTTGGAGATGACCGTCAACTCTGTTCTGGGCGCGGTCATCGTATACACACTGCTCGGACTCGATCTGAAGGCTGGAGCGATCTACACGGCATTTACTGCTCTCGGAGAGTTCTTCTACCACACGAATGTTCGTACGCCCCGGTGGGTGGGATACATCTTTCAGCGTCCGGAAATGCACCGCATTCATCACGAATACGGAAGGCACCGAAACAACTACGGCGATTTCGTGTGGTGGGACATGCTGTTCGGAACCTACGAGAATCCGGCGGAGTTCAAGTCAACGTGCGGATTCGACGAGGAGCGCGAGCAAAAACTGTTGCCCATGCTGGCGTTTCACGACGTGCACCGGGATCAGTCGACAGGCGAGGCCTCCTAAGAAACAGCGTCTCCGCGAGCGGGGTCTCGCCAGCTCAAGACTTGGAAGGCGCCACGACGTGGCACTGCCAGCGCCACGCTTAACGCTGGAAGCAGTTCCCGAAGATCCGGAAGCCGGGTCGTACGAGCCCGCAGGATGATCACGCTGATTTCCAGCTCGGCGACGTTCTGCTGATACGGCAGATTGCTATCGACTGTGAGGAATACATCGAAACGCGTTGAAGCCAAACGGAGCAGCGAGCCGTTCTTGACGTTCTCCCATCCGAGTTGCTTCACGGTCTTCACGTCGTGATCAGTGAGATCGCGAAGCAGCCGCCAATCAACACATTCGTCCAGCAATACCCTCATTCGCTGAACGCCAGAACCCGCGCTTTCGTTTCCTCCAGGAAGGCGATGACCTGGTCGCGCCTCACTGACGGAAAGCCCTCCAGGAAATCATCAATCGAATCCCCAGCCTCCAGATGTTCGATCAAGGTCTGCGCGAGCACGCGTGTGCCCTTGAAGACCGGTGCCCCGCTCATGATTTCAGGATCGGAAGCAATCACGGAGCTCTGCTGGGCATGGAGGCGAGCTGCGAGCTGGATTCGCTCATCCTCCGGCAATTCAAGTGCATCTCTCAACAACGCTGTGGCGTCACGTGTCATCGCAGGTAGTCTAGCGCACGCGGTATACCGTCACGCCGTCGAGCCTCACCAGCATCTAGACTCCTCCCATGCGCCTCGACCGCAACGAATGCGTCCTCGCCATCATCGACGTCCAGGAACGGCTGATGCCGGTAATCCACGACGACATCGTGCCGAATCTGCTGCGCCTCATTCGCGGGGCGGAGATTCTCGGGATGCCGGTGGTCGTCACCGAGCAGTATGTGAAGGGGCTGGGGCGCACGGTGGAGATCGTGCGCGAGGCGCTCGGCGAGCGATACGCGCCGGTGGAGAAGCTGTCGTTCTCGGCGGCGGAGCACATCACGCAGAAACAGGTATTGATTGCGGGCGTGGAGACGCACGTCTGCGTCTATCAAACCGCGCTCGATCTTCTCGCCGCGGGCCGAGAGGTGTGGGTGGCGGCGGACGCGGTGTCTTCGCGCACGGCGCGGAACCGCGACATCGGACTGCAACGGATGATGTCCGACGGCGCCCGGCTGAGCTCGACCGAAATGGCCCTCTTCGAGCTGCTCGGCGTGGCCGGTACGGACGCGTTTCGCGCGATCTCCACGCTGGTCAAATAGCGGCGCGGGGTTTGCTCTTAAGTTATTCGCAGTCATGGCGTGGCGGCCGCAGAACATGAGACTCGAAACCCGAATCCTGGTAGTTGATGACGACGACGCAATTCGTGCACTCCTCCGTACGGTCTTGCGGCGCCGCGGTTTCGTGGTGGAGACCGCGCGCAACGGGATCGAAGCGCTCGAGCAGCTCGGTGCGAGCCGCTACGCCCTGGTCGTCCTCGATCTGATGATGCCGGAGATGAACGGCTACGATCTCCTCCGGAATCTCGAGGATCAGTCGTTCACGGCCCGCCCTCGCGTGCTCATCCTCACCGCCGGCCTGAATCTGCAGCCCGTGCGCAGCGATCTCATCGTCGCGTGCCTGCCGAAGCCGTTCGATATCGACCTGCTCGTCGACACCGTCACCGGGTGCATCGGCGCGACCGCTCCGCTCCGTCAACCGGACGTGGCCCCGGATACGACATTACCGATGCCTTCACGGCTGAATTAGGCACGTCTTTTGAGATTTCCTGTTCCATCATGAACAGCGAACCGAGAGTCCTGATCGTCGAGAGCAACGACATCCTCCGCGTGATGCTCTTCACAGTCCTCAGGCACCAGCCGATCGCGGTGGATACGGCCGCGTCCGCCGAAGAAGCTCTGAAACGGGCGACCAGTTGCGATTACGCGCTGATCGTCGTCGACACCGACATGAGCGAAGCCGTGGAGTTCCTGACCCGCTTCCGTGCGGACCGGCCGGAAGCAACGACGTTCATCATCGCCGTGCGCGACGGGCGCAGCGACGCGTTCCTCGATCCGGAGATCGTCTCCGCCGTGCTGAGCAAGCCGCTGGAGATCGACACCCTGGCGGAGCTCGTCCGCGAATGCGCGTTCGTCGTGCCGCCACCCGAGGATCCTCTCAACTGTCCGCCGTCGGAGAGCGAGCTCCGCATGAAGATGGAGCGGGGACCGTACATTGCCAACTAACGGGATCCCCGTTTGATCGAGATCATCGGCTGGACCAGCTCGCTGATCCTGATCGTTACCATCGCCAAACAAGTGCATAAGCAGTGGTCCGACCGCACGAGCGCGGGCGTCTCGACATGGCTTTTCGTCGGGCAGCTCGGGGCGTCGGTCGGGTTCACGATCTACAGCCTGCTCGTGCGCAACTGGGTGTTCGCGGTGACGAACGGCATCATGGTCCTCAACGGTCTGGTGGGCTACGCCATCACCGTGCACCAGAAGCGGCGTAGTCACGGCTGAGCGGCCACTTGCGCGGGCTTGGCGCAAGTCTTATGCTGTAACAGCATGCAAATAACCACGGCCCTCCTCTTCGCTCTTGCGTGCAATCCGACCCTGGACGCGCCGCGCGCGTATCCCCTGCCCGGCATCGCGAGCTTGACCGCGATCGACGTTGACGCCGACGGTTTCCCCGACGTCGCCAGCTCGCACCACTCCGGAGTCACGGTCGCGTACGGGCGCGGCAAGTCGCTCGGGCCCGCGGTGCCGATCATGGAGGCGGGAGCGACGTGGTTCCTCGCCGACGTCGATGCCGACGGCCGCCCCGATCTCATCGCCACGCCTCATGGCCAGCCCACCGCCCTTTCTCGCAACCTCGGCGGCCGCCGATTCGGCGAACCGGAAGCGATCGCGTCGTCCGGCCAGGTGCAGGCCGTCGCGGACTTCACCGGCGACGGCCATCCCGACATCCTGATTCCGCGCGGGGAGCTGCCCGCGCTCCTCGCCGTCAACGACGGCCGCGGCCACTTCATCCTGCGCGAGACCGTTCCCATCACGCGGGCGATCAGCATCGCCGGCGGCGTCGATGGCGACGGCGATCTCGATCTGCTGCACGACGACGACACGCGCATTCTGATCACGCGCGGTGACGGCAAGGGCGGCTTCGCACCGCGGGAGACGCGCACGTTCGGTTCGGTCGCGCACGCCGGGCTCGCAGACCTCGACCGCGACGGCGCCGCGGAGTTGCTCGTCTCGCTCGCTGGCTGGGGACAGATTCACGTGTTCGAGGAAGTGACGCGGCAGACGGCAACGGTCCACAATGCGGGCGTGCCGCGGAGCATCACGCCCGCCGATTTCAACGGCGACGGCGCGATCGACGTGGCCGTGCTGACGGAGACGGACCAGTTTCCCGACGCCGCGCTGACGTCCTCACCGCGGCTCATGATTTTTCTCAACGACGGAAGCGGCCGTCTCACGAAGTCGGACGAAGTGCTGATCGGCCTGTGGCAGGTCTACTCGCCGGCGGGCTACGTCGACGCCGCGGACTTCAATCTCGACGGCGCGATCGACCTGGTCGTGCCCGCGGGCGAGTCGAGCGTGAGCATCGTCTTCGGCCGCGGCGACGGAACGTTCGACTCGCCGGACGTACTGCAGCGCCGGCGCTTCGAGTATCTGGCCGAAGCGGCGGATCTGGACGGAAACGGGATCGATGAGCTCATCACGCGCACAGTCGGCTCGGGTGCCGAGACGTATCACAGCAGGCTCGCCGTCGGATGGCTCCAGGCCGACGGGACGTACGCCTTCGAGCCGTTCCCGTCGCAGCAGCTCGCGTGGCACGAAACGCACGTCTTCGACGTCCGCGAAGGCTCGATCGCGGAGGTGACGGCCGGGCGTCTGATCGCGTACACGCACGCGCCACGCAACATCACGTTCGTGGTGGGAAACGCGCGCGCGCTCGCCATCGGGACGGACCGGTTCTACACGGTGATCTCGGAATCGAACCGCGCGCTGCTGCGCGTGTTCGACACCTCCGGCGTGGTCCGCTTCACTCACGACCTCGGCGCCGCCTTCGACGGATTCGCGATTCGCGCCGCCGACGTGACCGCGGACGGCATCGAGGACCTCGTCGTCGTGCGATACGGATCGTCCGCGCCGATCCCACACATCCCGGACCCCAGCGATGGCTGGCTCGCGCTGCTGACGGGACGCGCGGACGGGACGTTCGACGAGCCGCGACGCCTGCGCGACGCGACGCGCCCCGGCAAGCCGTTCCTGGGCGACTTCGACGGCGACGGCGACACCGACATCGTCGCGGACCAGACGCTGCTCGCGAACCACGGCCGCGGACAGTTCGCGGAGACGGAGCTGCCGCTGTGGGCCACCGGCGCGACCGACGTGAACGGCGATGGCATCACCGACCTGCTCATGGACACGACGCTCTGGCTCGGGACGCGCACCGGTGTGTTCGTGAATCGCGGGTCGCACCTCCTGGGGTCGAACCTGCAGGGCGTGGTCGTCGCGCGACGTCGCATCGACGCGCTCCCGTCGCTGGTTACGATCGTCGACTATGCCGGCGAGCTGGTCGCCGCGGACTACGAGTGCGCAGCCACGCGACGGCGCACCGCGCGGCCGTAGCGATCCGATCTGGATGGCGCCCCGACGGTCATCGACGACCTCCGGCCGGTCCCTGGTCTCGGTTTTCCGGTCCCGAGTCTCGATTTTCCGTTCATGAGTCTCGGGTTTCAGGTCCCTGACGCGTACTCCGACATAGTGAGTCTCCCCGAAAGTCACCACTCACTACATCAGGGATGTCACTCAGCACATCCGGGATGTCACTCAGCACATCCCGGATGTCACTCGTGGTGGTTTCGATCTCACTCGTGACCTCCGGCGATGTCACTCACGTGACCAGATTCACCACTAAGCACATCCCGGATGTCACTCACTGTCCTCCAGACGAGACTCGTGGTGTGCGCGAGGCCACTCGCGGTGCGCGTCCAGAGGTGTGATAAACCGCGCCGCGTGACTCCGCGCCGCATCGGACTGCTGTACATCGTCATCGCCGCGCTGCTCTGGTCGACGGGCGGCATCGGCATCAAGGGCGTAGCCGATTCGCCGCTCAAGGTCTCGTTTTATCGATCGGTCTTCGCCGCGATCACACTCTTCGCGATCTTCCGTCGCGACCTGCGCGTGAAGGTGACGCCTTCGTTCGCGACGGCGATCTTCTGCTACGGCGCGTGCCTCACGTCGTTCGTCGTCGCGACGAAGTGGACGACCTCGGCAAACGCGATCTTCCTGCAGTACGCCGGCGTGGTCTGGGTGCTGTTGCTCTCCCCGCTCGTGCTGCGCGAGGCCATGCGCGCGCGTGACGTCATCGCCATCGCCGTCGCGCTGGCGGGCATGACCCTGTTCTTCGTAGGCAGGTTCGAGGCCCGAGGGATGGCCGGCAACGGCATGGCCCTGCTGTCGAGCTTCTTCTTCGCGGGGCTGATCCTCGCGCTGCGCCGCGAGCACGGCTCGTCGCGCGCGGCGGTGGCCTGGGGCAACGTCTTCATCGCCGTCGCGCTCTTCCCGTTCGTGATGCACGACCTCTCGCTCACGCTGAAGTCGTTCCTCGCCTTCCTCTTCCTCGGCGTGTTCCAGATCGGCCTGGCCTACGCCGCGTTCGTGAAGGGACTGCAGCACGTCACCGCCACGCAGGCCTCTCTGACGGGGATGCTGGAGCCGGTCGCCAATCCGGTCTGGGTGCTGCTGTTCATCGGCGAAAGGCCGTCCGTTTTCGCCATCGCCGGTGCGGTCATCGTCCTGCTGGCAATCGGCTGGCATACGTGGCAGGGAGAACCGGCGTCGGAGATGCCGGCGCCCGACTAGCCATCATGACTACGACCCTCATCGAGCCCGCCACCGGCGAGAAATTGTCCGACGTCGCGCAGGCGACGGCGGAAGATCTCGACGCCGCCGTCCGCGCCGCGCATCGTGCATTCACCGGCGAGTGGCGGCGTATCAACACACGCAAACGCGGACAGCTCCTCAACCGCTTCGCCGCGCTCATTCGCGAGAACGCGGAGGAGCTGGCGCGATTGGAGTCGCGCAACGTCGGGAAGCCGATTCGCGACTCGCGCGACGAAGTCGGACTGGCCGCGAACGTGTTCGAGTACTACGCCGGCGCGACGAACAAGGTAGGCGGCCAGACCATCCCTGCCGCGGCGCCGGGCGTGCTGCTCTCGTTCCGCGAGCCCGTCGGCGTCTGCGGAATCATCGTGCCGTGGAACTTCCCCATCGCCATCACGGCCTGGAAGACCGCGCCCGCGCTGGCGATGGGCAACACGGTCGTCCTCAAGCCCGCCGAGCAGACGCCGCTCACGGCGATGCGGCTCGCCGAGCTCGCGCTCGAGGCGGGAATCCCCGAGGGCGTGTTCTCGGTGGTCACCGGATCGGGATCGGTCATCGGCGAAGCACTGGTGAAGCATCCGCTCGTGCGCAAGGTCGCGTTCACGGGGTCGACCGAAGTGGGGATGAACGTGATGCGGCTCGCCGCGGACGACATCAAACGCGTCTCGCTGGAGCTGGGCGGCAAGTCGGCGAACGTGATCTTCGAGGACGCCGACTTCGACCGCGCCGTCGACTCCGCTGCCTCGAGCGCCCTCGGCAACGCCGGCCAGGACTGCTGCGCGCGCTCGCGCATCCTCGTGCAGCAGTCGATCTATGACCGTTTCTCGAAAGCGCTCGTCGAGAAGTTCTCGGCGATGAAGGTCGGCGATCCTCTCCTCGACGAGACGGAGATGGGACCGCTCGTGTCGGCGTCACATCGCGCGCGGGTGATGAAGTACATCGATGCCGGCAGGTCCGAAGGGGCGACCCTCGCCTGCGGCGGCAACGCCGCCGAGCGCGGAGCATACCTCGAGCCCACGGTCTTCCTCGACGCCAAACCGGAGATGAGCATCGTGCGCGAGGAGATCTTCGGGCCGGTCGTCGCGGTCATGCCCTTCCGAACTGAGGCCGAGGGGATTGCGATGGCGAACGACTCGACGTATGGGTTGTCGGGATCGATCTGGACACGCGACATCGGCCGGGCCATGCGCGCCGCCCGCGCGATCGAGACCGGTAACCTCTCGATCAACTCCGGCAGCAGCGTGCATCTCGAAGCCCCCTTCGGCGGCGTGAAACGCAGCGGCCTCGGACGCGAGCTCGGACTGCAGGCACTCGACCATTACACGGAGTGGAAGACGGTGTATATCGACGTGACATAGTGCTGAGTGCTGAGTGCTGAGTGCTGAGTGCTGAGTGGGACGATGCAAGGAAAAATCGATCTTCAGGAGCTCAAACGCCTCGTTTCGAACGACGAGATCGACACGGTCCTCGTCGTGTTTCCGGACATGTATGGGCGGCTCGTCGGGAAGCGCATCGTGGCGCGGTTCTTCCTCGAACAGAGCGAGATCCACGCGTGCGATTACCTGCTGGCGTGCGACATCGACATGGATCCGGTGCCTGGCTACCAGTTCACGTCGTGGGCGAAGGGATACGGCGACTTCCGTCCCGTGCCGGACATGAACACGCTGCGCGTCGCGTCCTGGCTGGATCGCACGGCGCTGGTGCTCTGCGACGTCTACGAGGAAGAGTCGGACGACCTGGTGCCGTACTCGCCGCGCGGCATCCTCCGCAAACAGCTCGCCCGCGCGGCGGAGCGCGGCTACACGGCCATGGGCGCGTCGGAGCTCGAGCTGTACGTGTTCAAGGACTCGTACGAGGACATCGCGAAGAAAGGCTTCATCAACGCAGAGCCGATCGGGCGGCTGATCGAGGACTACCACATCTTCCAGGGCACGAAGGAAGAGCATGTGATCGGCGCAATCCGGCGCCATCTCGAACGCTCGGGCGTGCCGGTCGAGTCGTCGAAGGGTGAGTGGGGGCCGGGGCAGCAGGAGATCGGACTGCGTTACTCCGACCTGCTGGAAATGTCCGACCGCCACACGATCTACAAGCACGCCGCGAAAGAGATCGCCTGGCAGCTCGGACACGCCATCACGTTCATGGCCAAGTGGGACGAGCGCTACGCGGGCTCGAGCTGCCACATCCACATGTCGCTTTGGGACAAGAAAGGCGAGAAGCCGCTCTTCAAAGGAGACGACAGCCTCGGTCCCATCAAATGCTCGCCGCTGTTCCGCTGGTTCCTGGGCGGATGGATGGCCCACATCCGGGAGCTGTTCCCGTTCTACGCGCCCTACCCGTCATCGTACAAACGCTACGTGCCGGGATCGTTCGCGCCGACGGGGATCGCCTGGAGCTATGACAACCGCACCGCGGGGTTCCGCATCGTGGGACACGGTTCGTCGCTGCGCATCGAGTGCCGCACCGCGGGTGCGGACGCGAACCCGTATCTCGCCTTCGCCGCGACGCTGGCCGCGGGACTGGACGGTATCGAGAAGCAGATCGAGCCGCCGCCGTCGTTCGACGGCGACGTCTACGGAGCACTCGAGCTGCCGCAGGTGCCGCACTTTCTACGAGAGGCGATCGACGCGCTCGACGGGAGCGCGTTCGCGCGCGAGGCGTTCGGCGCCGACGTCATCGAGCACTACCTGCACTTCTTCCGCACCGAGCAGCGCAAGTTCGACGCGGTGATCACGGACTGGGAGCGGAAACGGTATTTCGAGCAGGCGTAAGATCGCTTCGCTTCCAGTTTATCCCGCGCGCAGACGCGGGCTCTCCGGTGCAACCTTCGCGTTGGTCGTGAACGTCCAGGCAGGTGCACCCGAGATCCCGCGTCTGCGCGCGGGATAAACTTGAGGAAACCAGCGGGCGGGCGTGCCGGGCTACGAGCTGCGGCGAATCGCGATCCCGCCGTTCGTCGTCCGCAGGCGGATCAGCGTCCCGCCGCCGTTGATCGTCCCGCGCAGCGAGTTGTCATCGATGCGGCGCGTGGTCACCGGCAGATCGCTCTTGATCGCGCCATTCGTCGTCGAGGCGTCGATCTCCGCGGCAAAGTCAGCCGGCACCTCGATCTCGATCCGCCCGTTGGTCGTCTCGAAACGCATCGGCTCGTTCTTCGTCACCCGCAGGAGCTGCGCATGGATCGAGCCGTTCGTCGTCGCGGCGTCGAGCGCGCCCGCGCAGCGGGTCACTTCGATGCGGCCGTTGGTCGTGTCGAGCTCGTGCTTGCCGGTGATGTCAGTCAGATAGATGCCGCCGTTCGTGTTCTCGACGTCGATGTTCATCGAGCGCGGCACCATCAGGTCATAGGTGACGTTGGCGTCGATGTCGTCGCCGAAGAGCCAGTCGAAGAAACCCGCCGCGTTGTCGTCGTTCGGGTAGTGCGTGGTGATGACCAGGCCCCCGTTCCGCGGCTGGATGTCGACGCGAAGCTCTTTCATCGCGCCCTTGAGCAGGTCGCGGCTGGCCTCGACCTCTTTCACCGCCACGACCTTCACGCGCGGCTGGTCCCACGCTTTGACCGTCACGCGGCCGTTGACGTTGGTCAGCTCGACGCTCGCGCCGGGGCGCACGTCGAAGGTGCGGTCGATGGTCTCCTTCAGAGAGGCGGCCGACGCGGCCTGCCCGAAGATCAAAAGAACTGCCGACAGCAGGAGCTCGCGCATGGGTGATTCCTCCGCTCCTGAATACGGAGCCGAAGGCCGCGGGTTGCGCGTCAGAGGTAGCCGAGACTCCGGAGCGACTTCAGCATCTCGTCGGGGATCTTCTGCACCGGAGTCCTGCGGACCATGGTCTCGAAGCGGCTCTGCAGGTCGCGCGCGAACGGCGCAGCGGCCGCGGCATCGCCGAGGACGTTCTTCAGCATCCGCGGATCGCTCTGGACGTCGTACAGCTCGTCGTTCGAACGAAGGCGCCGTGCCGGCAGGTTGGCGAAAAGGTCGTTCGTCCCGGTCGTACTGGGCGGCGCGGTCCGTGACACGGCCATGAACGTCTTCCCGGCGCAGGCGGCCGGCCGTACTTCGAGCCTCACCACGTCGTGGCGCGCAGCGGGAACGGTGATGCGCGCCGACTGCGCGATCTCGATCGGTTTCTGAAAGTACGCGAAGCCCGGCTCGATCGCCGCGGACGCGGTCGCCTTGCATTGCGCGGCGTGGTCGAAGGTCACGAAGAACGGCTGATAGCGCTTCACTTCGACCTCGTACACCATCGCATCGCCGCTCTTCTTGCCGGCCAGCTCCCGTCCGGTGCGCGCCGCCGGCGCTGGCGACTCGATGCGCGCGTAGCGATACGCATTGTCGAAGTTCTCGATGAACCAGTCTTTGCCGCGGATGAGCGCGAGCGAGCGCGAGTAGGTTGGCGCGCCTACGACGACGAACGGGCGCTCATCCTTCGCTCCGAAGACGCGGCCGAGAAGCGAGATCTCCTTTTCGGCGACGGCCATCAGGTCGATCCCGTCCACCGCGTTTCGCAGCGACGTCCGGGCCAGCTTGGCCAGCGTCACCGGGATGTCCATCGTCGACACGCGCGCATCGACGGTGCCGTTCTCGATGCCCGGGCCGGCGATGACGAGCGGCACGTTCACGGTCTCGCTGTAGATGTCGTTGTGCCCGAGGGGAACTTCGTGGTCGCCGATCTGCTCGCCGTGGTCGGCGGTGATGGCGACGATCACGTCGTCGCCGAAACGCTTCTTCGCGTGCGCGAGCAATTGTCCGAGGTGACGGTCCGTCCAGGTGACGCCCTCGTCGTAGCGCGCGAGCTGCCGCTGCGTCGCCTGCAGATCGGTCAGCGTGTACTCCCCGCTCTTGTCCTCGGACTTGTCCCAGGAGCGGTATGGGTAATGGCAATCGAAGTAGTGGACGAAGAGAAAGAGAGGCGCTGCGGTCTTCGTCGCCACGTGTGCGTCGATGAGCCGCACGGCCTCGGCGTTCACGGTCGTCGCATCGCGGCGGTTCGTCAGATGCGACTGCCCCGCACTGAGCGAGCTCGGCTCGGAGAACGACTGGAAGCCCGCCGCGAAGCCGCGGTTGCTGCCGAGGTGAGTGATGGCGACGACGCCGGCGGTGCGGTAGCCGGCCCGGCGCAACGCGGTCGCGAGCGTGTCGACGCCCGCGCCCATCTTGAAGCCGTTGGAGAGGACGCCGTGCTTCCACGGGTTGACGCCGGTGAGCATCGACGCGTGGCTGGGACTCGTCTGCGGCTGGGGCACGACGGCGTTGCGGAACAGGAGTCCTCGCGCGGCGACGGCATCGATCACGGGCGAAGTCTTCTTCGAGTATCCGTACGCGGAGAGATGGTCGGCCCGGAGCGTATCGACGGAGATGAAGATCATGGCCGGACGGCGCGCGGGTCTCGTTTCGCGCTTTGCGGCTGCTGCGAGGAGGAGGACGACACCGGAGAAGAGCACCAACAACCAACGACCGGGGATCATTGACGCGAAGGGTACCCTACAATCGCGCGCGAAATGCGCCGTGCGATCTTCGTCGCTCTTCCGCTGACCGTGGTCCTCGCGCTGGCGCTGTGGCGGGGGCGGGGACCCGAGCCGCGCGGCCCGCAAACCTCGGGATTTTCCCCGGCCCGGGCGGTGAACACGCTGCGCGAGGTGCTCGTCGACGGCGTCCCCCATCCCCTCGGCACGCGCGCCAATGACCGGGTGCGCGCGCGCATCGTCACGCAGTTCCGCGCGCTCGGCTACACGACCCGGGTGCAGAGCCGATTCGTCTGCAACGCGCACGTCGTCTGCGGGCAGGTCGAGAACATCTACGCCTTTCGCAACACCGGGCCGGACAGCGTGCTCGCGGTGGCGCACTACGACTCCGTCGGCGCGGGCATGGGCGCGTCGGACGACGGCATCGGAGTCGCCACGCTGATCGAGACCGCGCGCGTGCTGCGCGGCGAGCAGACCCGCAATCCTGTCGCGTTGCTCGTCACCGACGGCGAGGAGGCCGGACTCCTCGGCGCGGAGGCGTTCGTCGCGGACGAGTCGCTGTCGCGGAACGCGGCGGTGGTAGTCAACGTCGAGATGCGCGGCACGCACGGCGCGAGCAACATGTTCGAGACCAGCACCGGGAACCGCTGGCTGATCCGGCATCTCGCCGGCTCGCTGGAGCGGCCGCAGGCGACGTCGTTCTTCTACGCCATCTACAACCTCCTGCCGAACGACACCGACGTCACGGTCTTCAAGCGCGCGGGCAAGGCGGCCATCAACTTCGCGGCGATCCGCGGCGTGAACTGGTACCACACGCGTTACGACGATCTCGCGCACGTGAACGAGAGAACGCTGCAGCATCACGGCGACAACGTCGTTGCCTCGGTGCGCACGCTGGCGAACGCCGACCTCGCGGCGCGCAGCAAATCCGACGCAACGTACTTCGACATCCTCGGCTGGCGTCTCATCTGGTGGCCTCAGGAGTGGACCCTCTGGATCGTCATCGCCAGCCTGGTCCTGCTGATGATCGCGGCGCGCAAACAGCGGCCGCGCGAGATGACCTTCGGCGTGCTGACCGCGTTCGCGGCCATCGTTTTCTCGGTCCTCGGCGGCATGGGCGTGTCGTGGCTCGCGCGGCTGAAGAGTGCGGACTTCAACTTCGTGGCCCAGCCGCTGACGTCCGTCGCGGCGATGTGGCTGGCCGGACTCGCGGCGGCGTTCTTCGCGGCAGCTCTGTTCCGCAAGCGCGCGAAGGCCGAGCCGATGCTCTACGGCGTGGCCATCGTGTGGCACATGATCGGGATCGCCCTCGCGGTGATGCTGCCCGGCGCGGCGTTCCTGTTCATCGTGCCGGCGGTGTTCGTCACGCTGTTCGCGTTCACCGACTTCGGCGAGGTGGGGACGAGCGCGGTTGCGTCGACCGTCGCGGCGATCCTGATCTTCCCGATGGCGCTGATGCTCTACGACGCGCTCGGCGGGCGGTTGATGGTGGCCATCGCCCTGCTGATCGGAATGATGGCCACGCTCTTCACGCCGCTGTGGGCGCGCGTGAGCAATGGCGCGATCGCGCTCGTGCTGTCGATCGTCTGCGCGGTGGTCGCGATGACCCAGCCGCCGTACGACGGCGCGCATCCGCGGCGGATCTCGCTCGCACACATCGACGATCCGGCGCCGCGGTGGTTCGTGTCGGATCTGACGCCGCAGCTCGAGAGCGCCGCGCAGTTCGTGCCTTCACGCGACGAAATGCGCGGCAGCGGTCACGCCGCGCCGGCACCACGCGTGGCACCGCGCGTCACCATGACCGCGACGCGCTCCGGCGAGTGGCTCGCGGTCCGAGTCGGCTCCACGCGCGACGCGAACCGTCTCTCACTCGTGCTCAAGGGCGATGTGGACATTCTTCGCGTTAACGGCGTCGCTCCGGCGGAGCGGTCGGCGCGGTTTCGCGAGCGAAGACAGCAGGGAGTGCGATCCGCGGTCGCGGAAGGCGTGCAGGAGATCGTGGTGGAGTGCACGGCGCGGGGACGCGTCGAGGCGATCGGGAGCGATCTGTCGTATGGGTTCCCGGCGGCGGGACGTTCGCTGATCGAGGCACGGAACGCGTCGACGGCGATTCCGGCGCAGGATGGGGATGTGGTGATTACGAGGGCGAGAGCGGTGTACTAAGTAACGCCGGCCTCAAAAAGCAAAACGCCGGCTGGAAGCCGGCGATCCGGCCGGCCAGAGGCCGGCGCTACAAGGCGGGCCGAAGCCCGCCCTTTCACTACTCTTCTTTTTTCTTTCGTGGCCGCTTCGGCTTTTCCTCGGCGGCGCTTTCGTCGGCCTTCGGCGCGGCGGCCTTGCGCGCGCGCTTCGGCTTCTCGTCCTCGGCCGGCTCTTCGGTTTTCGCCTTGGACTTGGCTTCGGCTTTGGGAGCGGCCTTCTTCGCGCCGCCCTTGGCGGGAGTCGTCTCGGTCTTCGCTTCCGCGTCCGCGGTGCGCTCGACCAGCTCGAGGATGGCCATCTCCGCGGCATCGCCGCGGCGTGCGCCCAGCTTCAGGATGCGCGTGTAGCCGCCCGGACGGGTCGAGAAACGCGGACCGATGGTATCGAACAGCTTGGCCACGATCGCGTCGTCCGGCACCTGCCGCGCGGCCTGACGGCGCGCGTGCACGGAGTCGTTCTTGGCGAGCGTGATGAGCCGCTCGATCTGCGGGCGCAGCTCTTTGGCCTTGGGCAGGGTCGTGACGATGCGCTCGCTCTCGATGAGCGAGGCGAGCTGGTTGCGGAACATCGCATTGCGATGGCTCGACGTCCGTCCCAGCTTGCGGTGTGCGTATCCGTGTCTCATTGGTTCACCCTTCCCTAATCGCGCATGTCGGCGCGGGAGCCGACCGGGACGCGGGTCATGCCGAACGAGAGGCCGAGAGACGCGAGGACGTCCTTGATCTCGTCGAGCGACTTGCGGCCGAAGTTCTTGGTCGAGAGCATCTCGCGCTCGGTGCGCTGCACGAGGTCACCGAGGGTGCGGATGTTCGCGTTCTTGAGGCAGTTCGCGGAGCGGACCGAGAGGTCGAGCTCCTCGATCGGCTTGGCCAGCATCTCGGCCAGGCGCGGATCGACTTCCGGCGCGGCGGCTTCCTCGCGCTCCTCCAGACGGGTCTCGAAGGCGCTGAAGATGCGGAGGTGGTCGCCGAGGAGCTCGGACGCGAGGCTGATGGCTTCCTGCGGCGAGACGGCGCCGTTGGTCCAAACCTCGAGAATGAGCTTGTCGTAGTCGGTCATCTGGCCGACGCGCGCGCCCTCGACGTGATAGTTCACGCGGCGGACGGGCGAGTGGATCGAGTCGACCGGGATGTAGCCCAGCGGCAGGTCGGTGTCGGCGTTGCGGTCGGCGACGACGTAGCCGCGGCCCTTCTTGAGACGGGCCTCGAGCTTGAGCGAGCCTTCCTTCGACAGGGTCGCGACATGCGCGGTCGGGTCGAGGATCTCGACGTCCGGGTCCTGCTCGAAGTCGGCGGCGGTGACGACGCCCGGTCCGCGCTTCTCGAGGTAGAGGGTCTTCGGACCCGAGCCGTGGAGCTTGAAGGGGATCTGCTTGAGGTTGAGGACGACGTCGGTCATGTCCTCGACCACGCCCTGCAGCGAGGAGAACTCGTGCAGGACGCCTTCCACGCGCACCGCGGTGATCGCTGCACCCTCGATGGAGGAGAGCAGGACACGGCGAAGCGCGTTACCGATGGTCGTACCGAAGCCGCGCTCGAACGGCTGGGCTGTGAAACGCCCGTAATTCGGGGTGAGAGTCTCTGGATCGTAATCGAGCTTTTTGGGTTTCTGGAAATCTGACCACATCATGGGAGCGGCCTCCTCGCGTGAGACGGCACCGCGGACGCGCGAGCGCGTCGTCCGCAGTGCCATCGATTTGGGATTACTTCGAGTAGAGCTCGACGATGAGCTGTTCCTGGATCGGCAGACGGATGTCTTCGCGCTTCGGGACATCCGTGACGGTGCCACGGAACGAATCGGGCTCGAGCTGGAGCCAGGCGGGAACGCCGCGGCCGGCAGCCGTTTCGACGGCCTGACGGATCTGGTCGTTCTTGCGGCTCTTCTCGCGGACCTGGATGACGTCGCCCTTGCGCACCTGGTACGAGGGGACGTTGATCTTCTTGCCGTTCACCTCGATGTGGCCGTGCCGCACGAGCTGGCGGGCCTGGGGGCGCGAGGAGGCGAAACCCAGGGAGTAGGCCACGTTGTCGAGCCGGAGCTCGAGCTGGCGGAGCAGGTTGTCGCCGGTGACACCGGTCTTCTTCGCGGCGCGCTGGAAGTACAGCCGGAACTGCTTCTCGAGCAGACCGTAGATGCGCTTGACCTTCTGCTTTTCACGAAGCTGTACGCCGTAGCCGAGGACCTTGGAACGGCGGCGGCCATGCTGGCCGGGCGCGTAGTTGCGGCGCTCGATGGCGCACTTGTCCTTGAAGCAACGATCGCCCTTGAGAAACAGCTTCATACCCTCTCGCCGGCAGAGCCGGCAAACGGGATCGGTATAACGAGCCACTATGCCTCCTGATGTTTCGCACCCGCATCACCATGATGCGTTGCGTCCACGCCGGCTGCTGCACGGCGTAGCTTGATCGACTCGAAAACGGGTCAGACGCGGCGGCGCTTGGGCGGCCGGCAGCCGTTGTGGGGAATCGGGGTGACGTCCTTGATGGACTTGATGTCCAGACCCGAGGCGGCCAGGGCACGGATGGCGGACTCGCGTCCGGCGCCGGGGCCTTTGACCTTCACATCGACCGAGCGAACGCCATGCTCCTGTGCGAGCTGGGCGGCGTTCTGGGCCGCGACCTGGGCCGCGAACGGCGTGCCCTTGCGCGATCCCTTGACGCCGATGCGGCCCGCGCTCGACCACGACAGGATGTTGCCCATCGGATCGGTGATGGCCACGATCGTGTTGTTGAACGTCGCCGCGATGGAGGCGACGCCGTGCGGAACGTTCTTCCGCTCCTTACGCTTGGTGCCGGCGCGACGTGCGCCCGCTTTGGGTGCTCTTGCAGTTGCCATCGGTTGTTCTCCGGTGCTGAGTGCTGGGTGCTGAGTGCTGAGTCCCGCCCGGCATGGGCTGCTCAGCACTCGGCACTCAGCACTCAGCACTGTCTTTATTTCTTGGTAGCTTTCTTCTTGCCGGCAACTGCGCCCTTGCGCGGTCCCTTGCGGGTACGCGCATTGGTGTGCGTCCGCTGGCCACGCACCGGCAGTCCGCGGCGGTGACGCATGCCGCGATAGCAGTTGATCTCCATCAGCCGCTTGATGTCGAGGCCGACGTCTTTACGCAGATCGCCCTCGACCCTGCCCTCGTCGGTGATGATCTGGCGGATCTTGCGAACGTCGTCCTCGGTGAGGTCCTTGACCCGAACGTTCTTGTCCACACCCGAGCGCGACAGAATGTCGTTCGAGCGCGTACGGCCGATCCCAAAAATGTACGTCAGGCCGATTTCGACCCGCTTGTTCAGTGGAAGATCCACACCCGCGATACGTGCCATTTGTCCCTGTGCTCCTGATTAACCCTGACGCTGCTTGTGCTTCGGATTCTCACAGATGATCCGAATCACGCCCTGACGACGGACGACCTTGCACTTGCTGCAGATTCTCTTGACCGATGAACGAACTTTCATTGTTTAGCTCACTTGTACCGATACGTAATGCGCCCGCGCGTCAGATCGTACGGCGAGAGCTCGACCAGAACCTTGTCTCCGGGAAGGATGCGGATGAAGTGCTTTCTCATCTTGCCGGAGATGTGAGCCAAGACTTTGTGCTTGTTCTCCAGCTCGACCTGAAACATCGCGTTGGGGAGGGTCTCCATGACCGTTCCCGTCACCTCGATTGCCTCTTCCTTCGCCACCACGTCCCTCTCGGGCCTTGGTGCTGACGAACGCTGTGGAGCTCTTCTTCCTCTAATCAAGCAGCACCATATTTTTCCTTTAGTTACTTCCCCAACACCCACGGTCCGTCTGCCGTGACCGCGATCGAGTTCTCGAAATGAGCGGCCAGGGCCCCGTCGACGGTACGCGCCGTCCAGCCGTCGGCATCCGTCTTCACATCCTGGATCATGCCGTTCGCCCCGGCCCGCTCGATGCGGGACCGCAGCTTCGACCCGATCTCACAGAGCATCGGCTCAATGGCCAGAACCATCCCCGGCCGCAGCTCCAGGCCGCGTCCCCGCCGCCCGAAGTTGTGTACCTGCGGCTCCTCGTGCATCCGCCGGCCGATTCCGTGGCCGACGAACGTGCGGATGACATGGAAGCCGCGGGACTCCGCGTGCTCCTGCACCGCTGCACCGATGTCGCCGAGATGTCTTCCCGGCCGCATCTCCTGGATGGCCAGCTCGAGGCACTCACGCGTGGTATCCATGAGCTTCTGTGCATTCGTGCTGACCTTGCCGACCGGCACCGTGATCGCGGCGTCGCCGACGAAACCCTCGAAGATCGACCCGAAGTCGAGCCCGATGATGTCGCCTTCCTGCAGCTTCGCCCGATTGGGGATGCCGTGCACGATCACGTCGTTGACCGAAACGCAGACGACCGCCGGGTACGGCGGCAGGCCCATCGGAGCGTAGCCTTTGAAGGGCGATTTCGCGCCCCGCTTCGCCAGCTCCTCTTCGGCCATCGCGTTGATCTGCGCCGTGGTGACCCCCGGCTTGACCATCGCGCGCATCATCTCGAGGATCTCCACGACGATCCGGTTCGCCCGGTCCATCGTCGCGAGCTCTTCGCGATTTTTCAGCGTCGGTCCCTTCATTCGATCGAGCATCTATGTCAGGGACTTTTCGATACGTTCAAAGACCACCTCGAGAGGACCGACACCGTCGACCTCTCGCAGAATTTCCTTCGACTTGTAGTACGTCGCCACCGGCATCGTCTGACGATGAAACGACTCCAGACGCTTGCGCACGGCCGCTTCTGTATCGTCGGGCCGTGCTATCACCTCCGCGCCGCAGCGATCACAGACGCGGTCGTTCGCCGGAGGGTTGTTCTCCAAGTGGTAGATCGCCCCGCACTGCGCACACGTCCGCCGCAGGGTAATGCGGTGAACGATTGCGTCGTCTGGGACGAGCAGTTGAAGAACGCGGAGGGGATCGTCTCCATTCCCGACGATTCCGTCAAGCTTTTCGGCCTGCACGAGCGTCCGTGGGAAGCCGTCCAGGATGAAGCCCTTCTGGGCGTCCGGCCTGGCCAGACGCTCGTTGATGATGCCGATCATCAGATCATCGGAGACCAGCCCACCGGCGGCCATGATCGGCGCGGCCTGCTGTCCGAGCGGCGTACCGCCGGACACAGCCTCGCGTAGCATGTCGCCGGTCGAGATGTGAGGGATGTCGAAGCGGCCCGCGAGCCGCTTCGCCTGAGTCCCTTTGCCACTGCCCGGAGGCCCGATGAAGATCAGCTTCAACTGGATCAGCCCCGGCGCCCGCGGATGCGGCCCTTCTTCATGAAGCCGTCGTAGTGACGCATGACCAGCTGCGACTCGATCTGCTGCATCGTGTCCATGGCCACACCCACGACGATCAGAAGCGACGTTCCGCCGAAGTAGAAGTTCAGTCCCATTCCCTCGGTGAACCAGAGCGGGAGCCAGCTGTCCAGGGTCGCGCCGATGCCGAACGGCAACTGCGCCACGTGGAAGCCGGCGATGAGGAACTCCGGCAGGATGCACACGACCGCGAGGTACACCGAGCCGACGAAGGTGATGCGCGTCAGCACGCGATCGATGTAATCCGAGGTGCGCTTGCCGGGACGGATGCCCGGGATGAAGCCGCCGTACTTGCGCATGTTGTCGGCCGTGTCGACCGGATTGAAGACGATCGACGTGTAGAAGTAGCCGAAGAAGATGATGCCCGCAACCTGGAGCAGGTAGTAGAGCGGCTCGCCGACGCGGAGCTGGTTGCCGATGGCAGTCGCCCAGGGGGCCTTGATCATCTGGGCGATGGTCTGCGGGATGACCAGGATCGACGAGGCGAAGATGACCGGGATGACCCCGGCCGTGTTCACGCGCAGCGGGAGGTACGTGTTCGAGCCGCCGTAGACCTTGCGGCCCACGACGCGCTTGGCGTACTGCACCGGGATGCGGCGCTGCGCGCGCTCCATGAACACCACGAACGCGACCACCGCGATCATGAACAGCACCAGGAAGAGCATGGCGAACAGGTTGCGCTCGCCCGTGCGGATGTCGCCGATCGTGCCGATGACCGCGTTCGGAAGTCCGACCACGATGCCGGCGAAGATGATCAGGGAGATGCCGTTGCCGACGCCGCGGTCGGAGATCTGCTCGCCGAGCCACATGACGAAGGCTGTGCCCGTAGTCAGAGTCAGCACGGTCATGATCGGGAAGCCGAGACCCCACAGGGCGTCCTGCATGTGCTGGGGAACCAGCGGGGCGCCGCCGGGCGCGGACTGGCCGCGAAGCCAGAAAGCGACGCCGAGCGACTGCACGATGGCGAGGACGATCGTGCCGTAGCGGGTGTACTGATTGATCTTGCGGCGTCCCATCTCACCCTCTTTCGAGAGCTTCTCGAGATAGGGCCAGACCACCGTGAGGAGCTGCAGGATGATCGACGCCGAGATGTACGGCATGATCCCCAGCGCGAACACGGACAGACGGGACAGCGCGCCGCCGGAGAAGAGATCCAGGAAGCCGAACACGCCGCCGCCCACTTGCTTGAAGAATTCCGAAAGCGCGACGGGGTCGATGCCCGGAGTCGGGATGTGCGAGCCGAGGCGGTACACCGCGAGCAGCGCGAACGTGAACAGCACGCGCTTGCGCAGGTCCTCGATCGCCCAGATGTTGCGGACTGTATCGACGACGTTGGCCACGTTACTGGATCTCCTGGACGGTGCCGCCGGCGGCCTCGATGGCCGACTTGGCGGTGGCGGAGAACTTGGTGGCGGAGACGGTCAGTTTCTTGGACAGCTTGCCGTTGCCCAGGACCTTGATGCCGTCGTTGCGGCCTTTGACCATGCCGGCCTGACGGAGAGCGGCCTCGTCGACGGTGGCACCGTTGTCGAAGCGCTCCAGGTCGGCCAGGTTGATGACCGCGTACTCTTTCTTGAAGATGTTGGTGAAGCCGCGCTTCGGCAGACGGCGATGCAGAGGCATCTGGCCGCCCTCGAAGCCGAGCTTGCGGCTGAAGCCGGAGCGCGACTTCTGCCCCTTCTCACCGCGGCCCGACGTCTTGCCGTGACCCGATCCGGGACCGCGGCCGACGCGCTTCTTCGCGTGACGCGCGCCCTTTTTCGGTTTCAGATTGCTCAGTTCCATTGTGGACTCCTACGCATTACTTCTCGACGACTTCGACGAGGTGCGGGATCTTGGCGACCATGCCGCGCACTTCCGGCGTGTCGACACGCTCGGTCACGCGGCCCATCTTGCCGAGACCGAGAGCCTTGAGGGTCTCGCGCATCTCGATGGGGCAGCCGATGCCGCTGCGCACCTGGCGCAGGTGGATGGTCTTCTTCCCCATGATCTTTTCCTTGACGCGCTTCAGGAGGCGGCTGCTCATGCCTCCCCTCCTTCCGAGGGCTCGTTGCCGCCGCGGAGGGCCTTGTACTGCTCTTCCGTGCGGAGGAGCTTGAGGGCCTCGAACGTGGCCTTGACCACGTTGTGCGGGTTGGCCGTGCCGAGCGACTTGGTCAGGATGTTCTGGATGCCGGCCGACTCGAGGATCGCGCGCACCGGACCGCCGGCGATGACGCCGGTACCGTCCGAGGCGGGCTTCAGGAGAACCTGTCCGGCGCCGTAGCGGCCGACGATCGCGTGGGGGATGGTCGTCCCGGACATCGCGATCTTGATCATGTTCTTCTTCGCGATCTCGATGCCCTTCTTGATGGCGGCCGGAACTTCCTTGGCCTTGCCCGAGCCGAACCCGACGCGGCCCTGGCCGTCGCCGACGACCACGAGCGCGCTGAAGCTGAAGTTCTTGCCGCCCTTGACGACCTTCGTCACGCGGTTGATGTGGACGACCTTATCGATCATCCCGCTCTCGTTACGCTCTTCCTGACGGCGGTCGCCGCGCTGAGAGCCGGGGCCACCCTGTCGCTGCCCGGGACGCTGCATTGGACGCTGCATGTGATCTCCTAGAATTCCAGTCCGTTCTCACGCGCCGCATCCGCGAGCGCCTTGATGTTGCCGTGATAGAGGTAGCCGCCGCGGTCGAAGACGACCCGGGTGATTCCCTTGTCCTTGGCCTTCTTCGCGATGAGCGCGCCGACGGCCTTCGCCGCCGCCGCGTTGGATCCCTTGGTCGAGGCGTCCTTGTCGAGGCTCGAGGCCGCGACGATGGTCTGCCCGGTGGCGTCGTCGATCACCTGCGCGTAAATGCTCTTCAGGCTCCGGAACACCGCCAGACGCGGACGCTCCGACGTACCCGTGACCTTGCGACGGATCCGCTCCTTGATCCGGCCGCGTGCTTCAACTCTGTGTTTTGCTTTATCCATGGTTTCCTCTGCGCCGACGTTTCATGGCCGGCTCACTAGGACGTATAGGACCTATGGACTCATAGGACCTACAGGTCGTATTACTTGCCGGCCGCCTTGCCGGCCTTGCGGCGAATGATCTCGTCGCTGTACTTGATGCCCTTGCCCTTGTAGGGATCGGGCTCGCGCAGGCTGCGGATCTCGGACGCCACCTGGCCGACCTTCTGGCGGTCGATGCCGGTGATGGTGATGTGGCCCGTCTTCGCGTCCACGGTGATGTCGATCCCTTCAGGGATCGCGTAGCGCACCGGGTGCGAGTAGCCGAGCTGGAAGACGACTTCCTTCGCCTTCACCTCGGCGCGGTAGCCGACGCCGACGATGTCGAGCTCACGCTTGAAGCCCTCGCTCACACCCTTGACGTTGTTCGCCACGAGCGCGCGCATGAGGCCGTGGAACGCGCGGGTCTTGCCCTCGTCGTTCGGGCGCTCGAACTTCACCACGTTGTCTTCGACCTTCATGGTGATGTCGGCCACGAGCTGCGTCGACAGCGAGCCTTTCGGTCCTTTGACCACGACGGCCTGGCCGTCCTGGCGGACCTCCACGCCTTTCGGCAGCGGAATCTCTTTTCTACCAATTCGCGACATGGGATCTCCTTACCAGACCTGGCAGAGGACTTCGCCTCCGACGCCGGTGCGTGCAGCCTCGGCTCCGGAGAGAACGCCCTTGGAGGTCGAGACTATGGCCAGGCCGAGACCGCCGAGAACCTTCGGCAGCTCTTCCTTGCCCCGGTACACGCGGCGGCCCGGGCGCGAGACGCGCTCGATGCCGTGGATGACCGGCTCGCCGTTGGCCGAGTACTTGAGGTACACGCGGAGCGTGCCCTGGACCTTGCCTTCTTCAGCGGCGAGGACCTTGTAGTTGCTGATGAAACCCTCGGACTTGAGGATCTTCGCCACTTCGACTTTCAGCTTCGAGTGCGGCATCTCGACGCGATCGTGGTGCGACGTAATTCCGTTGCGGATTCTGGTGAGCATATCCGCGATGGGATCTGTCATCGACATTCTTGACTCCTGATATCGGTCGTTGGGCCGAGCTACCAGCTCGACTTGGTCACGCCGGGGATGTAGCCCCCCAGCGAGAGCTGGCGGAAGCAGATGCGGCAGAGCTGGAACTTGCGCAGAAACCCGCGCGGACGTCCGCACTGCTTGCAGCGGTTGCGCTTGCGCACCGAAAACTTCGGTTTCCGCTCAGCCTTGACGATCATTGAAGTTTTGGCCATGTAATCCTCTATTTCCCGAACGGCATCCCGAGCTCGCGAAGGAGGACGCGCGCCTGCTCGTCGCTCTTCGCCGTCGTGACGATGGTGATGTTCATGCCCTTGGCCTTGTCGACCTTGCCCGCATCGATCTCGGGGAAGATCAGGTGGTCGCGGATGCCGAGGGTGTAGTTGCCGCGGCCGTCGAACGACTTCGACGGCACGCCGCGGAAGTCGCGCACGCGGGGCAGCGCGATGTTGATCAGACGGTCGAGAAACTCGTACATCTTGTCGCCGCGCAGGGTGACCATCGTGCCGATGGACTGTCCTTCGCGAAGCTTGAAGCTGGCGATCGACTTCTTGGCCTTGGTCACGACCGGCTTCTGGCCGGTGATGGTCGAAAGCTCTTCGACGGCGGTGTCGAGGAGCTTGGCGTTGGAGATCGCCTCGCCCATGCCCATGTTGAGAACGACTTTCTCGACCTTGGGAACGGCCATGGGGTTCTTGATCCCGAACTCGTCCTGCAATTTCTTGCGGACTTCGTTCATGTACTGCTCTTTGAGTCTGGTTGCCATCGCTGGGTCCTTTGTGTCGGCTCGGCGTTGTACGAGCCGGGTGGATGTTGGTTCAGTGCTGAGTGCTGAGTGCTGAGTGCTGAGGGACCCTGGTTGGGTGGGACTCAGCACTCAGCACGCAGCACGCAGCACCACTCGTCACTTCGTGAGGTCCGCCTTGCACTTGCGACAGAAGCGGATCGCTTCGCCTTCTTCATTGCGGTGCGAGCCGAGGCGCGAGGCCTCGCCGCAGCTCGGGCAGATGACCTGGAGCTTGTCGACCTTGATGGGCGACTCGCGCTCGAGGATGCCGCCCTTGACGTTCTTGCCGGGGTTGGGCTTGGTGTGCTTCTTGGTGAAGTTCACCCGCTCGACGATGGCCGTGCCCTTCGTCGCGTTGACCCGAAGCACGCGGCCCTGCTTGCCCGCGTCCTTGCCCGACAGAACGACCACCGTGTCCCCCTTGCGGAGGTGGGGCGTGTGGCGCGCCGGTTCCTGCTGTTTGCTACGTCCGTACAGTCCCATAGTCGTGCTTCCTTTAGATCACTTCGGGCGCCAGGGAGATGATCTTCATGAACTTGCGCTCACGAAGCTCGCGGGCCACCGGTCCGAAGACGCGGGTGCCGACCGGCTCGCGCGCGTCGTTGATGAGAACGGCCGCGTTGTCGTCGAACTTGATGTACGAGCCGTCGCGGCGGCGCTTCTCCTTCACGGTGCGGACGATGACGGCCTTGACGACCGCACCCTTCTTGACCGTGCCGTCCGGCGACGCTTCCTTGACCGAGGCGGTGATGATGTCGCCGATGCTCGCGTACTGGCCGGCGGTGGAGCCGCCCAGCATGCGGATGCAGGCGATCTTCTTGGCCCCCGTGTTGTCAGCAACCTGCAGAATCGTTCCCATCTGGATCATGGCTAGCTCGCTTTCTCCAGGACCTGACGAACGTTCCAGCGCTTGCGCTTGGAGAGCGGGCGGGTCTCCTCGATGAGGACGCGATCGCCCACGTTCACGGCTGGGTCTTCGTTGTGAGCCAGGAACTTGTTCGTGCGCTTGATGTACTTCTGATACATCCCGTGCTTGACCAGGTTCTCGACCGCGACCACGACCGTCTTCTGCATCTTGTTCGAGACGACCACGCCCACTTTGGTGCGTTTCTCGTCCGGACGGGCAGTGGTTTCGCTCGGCGAGGCCGAGGCAGTGGTGTTGTTTTCGTTTGCCATCGTTGAATCCTTACGCGCTGGTCTGCGAACGCTGGTTGAGGAGCGTCTGGATCTGCGCGATCTCGCGGCGCACCTGGCGCATCTTCATGGGGTTTTCGACGCGGCCGGTGGCGCGCTGGAAGCGCAGCTTGAAGAGCTGCTCCCGCAGGTCGCGCTCCCGGTTCCGGAGCTCGTCGACACTCTTGTCGTTGAGGGTTTTGAGGGTTTTCTTGCTGGCCATTACTCGCCGATCTCCGTCTGTTCGCGCGTGACGAAACGCGTCTTGATGGGGAGCTTCGAGCCGGCGAGGCGGAACGCCTCCTCGGCGACCTCGCGCGTCACACCCTCCATCTCGTAGAGGATGCGGGCCGGCTTGACCACGCACACCCACTCTTCCGGCGCACCTTTGCCCTTGCCCATACGAGTCTCGAGCGGCTTCTTGGTGATCGGCTTGTCGGGGAAGATGCGGATCCAGATCTTGCCGCCGCGCTTGATGTGGCGGGTCATGGCGATACGAGCCGCCTCGATCTGGCGCGCCGTCACCCAGCCCACCTCGAGCGCCTGCAGGCCGAAGTCTCCGAACGAGACCTTCGCCCCGCGCGTCGCCTGACCACGGCGCCGTCCGCGCTGCTGCTTTCTGAATTTGACCTTCTTCGGCATCATCATGATGCGGGTTCTCCTAAGACTGAATCAGTTACTTCTCGCGGCGGCGGCTGCGGGCCTTGGCCATCTCACCCTTGTACAGCCACACCTTCACGCCGATCTTCCCGTAGGTCGTCGTCGCCTCGGCGAAGCCGTAGTCGATGTCCGCCTTGAGCGTGTGCAGCGGCAGGCGGCCGTCCTGATACCACTCGGTGCGCGCGATCTCGGCGCCGTTCAGGCGCCCGCCCACGCGAACCTTGATCCCCTTCGCCCCGAAGCGGAAGGCCGATTCCATGGCCTTCTTCATCGCCCGGCGGAAGGCGATGCGGCGCTCGAGCTGCGTAGCGATGTTCTCGGCCACGAGCTGGGCGTCGAGCTCCGGACGCTGGATCTCCTGGATGTTGATGTAGACCTCGCCGTTGACGAGCTTCTGTAGCTCGTCGCGGAGCTTGTCCACTTCCGCACCCTTGCGGCCGATGATGATGCCCGGGCGCGAGGTGTAGATGTTGATGCGCATCTTGTTCGCCGTGCGCTCGATGTCGATCTCCGACACGCCGGCGTGCTTGAGGCGCTTCTTGAGATCATCGCGAAGCTTCAGATCGCGATGCAGCGTCTCGGCGTACGTCTTGCCGGCGAACCAGCGCGAGTGCCAGGTCTTGTTGAAGCCCAGGCGAAAACCGTAAGGATTGACCTTCTGACCCATCGATAGCCCCTATTTCCTGGCGCGCGCACGGCCCTTGGTGCCGCCGCTCCGCTCGTTGACCGCTTTCACTTCGTCCGAGACGTGCACCGTGACGTGCGACTTCCGCTTCTGGATGCGGTAGGCGCGGCCCATCGGCGCGGGCTGCACGCGCTTCTCGCGCGGCCCCTCGTTGACGTAGATCTTCGAGACCACGAGCTCGTCGACATCCGCGCTCGCCTCTTTGTTCTCCGCGTTCGCCACGGCGGAACGGAGGAGCTTCTCGAGGTCTTTCGCGCAGGACTTGCGCGTGAAGCGCAGGATGTTCAGCGCCTCCTCGACCTTCTTGCCGCGGACGAGATCGGCCACCAGGCGGACCTTCTGCGGCGACGCTTTCAGGTACTTGAGAGTTGCGGTTGCTTCCATTGTGATCCCCGCGCCTTATTTCCCAGCCGGCTTGGCCGATTTCTCGACCTTCTTGCCGCTGTGGCCCTTGAACGTCCGGGTGAGCGAGAACTCGCCCAGCTTGTGGCCGACCATGTTCTCGGAGATGTACACCGGGGTGAACTTGCGGCCGTTGTGCACCGCGATGGTGTGGCCGACCATGTCCGGCGTCACTGTCGAGCGGCGCGACCACGTCTTGATGACCTTCTTGTCGCGCTCGCGGTTCATCGCATCCACCTTCTTGGTGAGGTGGTCATCCACGAACGGACCCTTCTTGAGTGAACGCATTACCTGGTTCTCCGCTTGACGATGAACTTGTTCGTCTGCTTGTTACGACGGGTCTTGTAGCCCTTGGTGGGCTGGCCCCACGGCGACACCGGATGGCGGCCGCCCGAGGTCTTGCCCTCACCGCCGCCGAGCGGGTGATCGACGGGGTTCATCGAGACGCCGCGGTTGTGCGGCTTCTTGCCGAGGTGACGGGTCCGTCCGGCCTTGCCGTAGGACACGTTCTCGTGCTCGAGGTTGCCGACCTGCCCGATCGTCGCGTAGCAGCGGACGTGGACCTTGCGCATCTCGCCGGAGGGGAGACGGAGCGTGGCCCAGTCGCCCTCGCGGGCCATGAGCTGCGCGCCGGCGCCGGCCGAACGGACCATCTGGCCGCCCTTGCCTTCCTTGAGCTCGATGTTGTGGATGACCGTACCGAGGGGGATCTTCGACAGCGGGAGGGCATTGCCCACCAGGATGTCGGCGTCCTCGCCGGCCACGATCGAGGTCCCGACCGCCAGGCCGTTCGGCGCGAGGATGTAGCGCTTCTCGCCGTCGGCGTAGTGCAGCAGCGCGATGTGCGCGGTGCGGTTCGGGTCGTACTCGATCGCCGCGACCTTCGCGGGAATCCCGCGCTTGTCGCGCTTGAAGTCGATGTCGCGGTACTTCTGCTTGTGGCCGCCGCCGATGAAGCGCGAGGTGATGCGCCCCTTGTTGTTGCGCCCTCCCGTCTTCGGCTTACCCTTGGTGAGGGCCTTTTCCGGCGTCGTCTTGGTGATGTCCTGGTACGACGCATGCGTCGAGAACCGGACACCCGGCGAAGTCGGCTTGTATCTGTTCGTAGCCATAGTGTTTTTCTTTGTCGGCTTCTGTTTCGTTTCTTCGGGTGCTGAGTCACGCCCGCCCGGGCCACTCGACACTCAGCACGCAGCACTCAGCACTGCTTCTTCACACGCCCTCGACGAACTCGGGCGCCTTTTCGCCTGCCTTGAGCCGCACGTAGGCCTTGCGCCAGTCGCGGCGCTTGCCGGCCCAGCGGCCCATGCGTTTCATCTTCCCGCGGACGTTGAAGAGACGGACCTCGTCCACCTTCACCTTGAAGAGCTCTTCCACGGCGCGCTTGACTTCGATCTTGTTGGCGTGCGGGTCGACCTCGAAGGCGATGACGTTGCCCTCCTCGCGGAGGATCGTCGACTTCTCGGTGACCAGCGGCCGGCGGATGATCTGATTAGCGTTCATTGCTGAGGGCCTCCGTCAGACGATCGAGCGCGGCCTGGGTCAGGACGATATAGCGGCTGTTGACGACGTCGTACACGTTCACGTGGAGCGCATCGACGAAGTTCAGCTTGGGGTTGTTGCGCGAGGCGAGGACCGCGTTCTTGTTCTCCATCGTGTCGATGAGAAGAGCCTTCCCGTCGACGCCGATGTTGGCGACCTTCTGGGCGAAGGACTTGGTCTTGACCTCGTCCACGCTCATGTCGCTCACGACCACGAACTTCCCTTCCTTGACCCGGCGGGAGAGAGCGGACTTGAGGGCCGCCTTCTTCTCCTTCGTGTTCATCTTGTAGGAGTAGTCGCGCGGCTGCGGACCAAACACCGTGCCGCCGTGGCGATGGATCGGCGGACGCGCGCCACCCTGCCGGGCGCGGCCGGTGCCCTTCTGCCGGAACGGCTTCTTGTTCGAGCCGCTCACTTCCGAGCGGACCTTGGTCTTGTGCGTTCCCTGGCGGAGCGAGGCGAGGTAGTTGCGCACCGCCTCGTGCACGAGATGCTCCTTGTACGGATACGCGAAGATCTCTTCAGGCAGGTCAATCGAGCCGACGATCTTGTTGTCCCAGTTCTTGATGTCAATGGTCGGCATGGTTACTCACCCCGCTTCCCGTTCTTGGAAAAGCGCACGTAGACGAGGCCGTTGCGACCACCGGGGACCGCACCGCGCACGTACAGCAGGTTGTTCTCGGCGTCGACCTTCGCGACGCGAAGGTTCTTGACCGTGACCTGATCGCCGCCCATGCGGCCGGCCATGCGCATGCCCTTCATGACGCGGGACGGGAACGCCGACGCGCCGATGGAGCCGGGCGCGCGGTGGAACATCGAGCCGTGCGACTCGCGTCCGCCGGCGAAGCCGTGACGGCGCACGACGCCCTGAAAGCCCTTGCCCTTCGACTGACCGACGACGTCGATCGAGTCGCCCGGCTTGAACATGTCGGCCGTGACCCGGTCGCCCACGTTCGCGTCGCCGCTGTACGGCACCTCGGCGAGCGTCTTCACCGGCTGCACGCCGGCCTTCTCGTAGTGGCCGCGCATCGCAGAGGTGATGCGGCGGTTCGAGACCTTCTCGACCAGGCCGATCTGCACGGCGTCGTAGCCGTCCTTCTCGCTGGTCTTCTTCTGGACGACGAGGCACGGCCCGGCCTGGATGACGGTCACCGGAACGAGAGCCCCGTCCTCGGCGAACACCTGGGTCATCCCGACCTTCTTGCCAATGATTCCTTCGATTGCCATGTGTGAGTTCTTTCCACCTTGGAACCCGCGAGGGTTCGTGTGTTTGAGGACCTCTGGTCCTACTTGCCGAACGCCTTGATCTCGACGTCCACGCCCGCCGGAAGCTCGAGCTTCATGAGCGCGTCGACCGTCTGGGTCGTCGGCTCGAGGATGTCGAGCAGCCGCTTGTGCGTCCGCATCTCGAACTGCTCACGCGACTTCTTGTCGACGTGCGGCGAGCGGAGGACCGTGTACTTCGAGATCTGCGTCGGAAGAGGGATCGGTCCCGCTACCTTCGCTCCCGTGCGTTTGGCCGTGTCGACGATCTCCGAGGTCGACTGGTCGAGGACGCGGTAGTCGTACGCTTTGAGCCGGATGCGGATCTTTTCGTTCATCATGGTTTCGTACCCTTAAAGAACATGCGGGGCGGGCCTGAGGCCCGCCCTGCTTTCGATGTGCTACTCGATCACCTCGGTCACCGTGCCGGCGCCGACCGTGCGGCCGCCCTCGCGGATCGCGAAGCGCAGACCCTTCTCCATCGCGATCGGAGCGATGAGATTGATCGTCAGCGACGTGTTGTCTCCCGGCATGACCATCTCGGCGCCGGCCGCCAGCTCGGCGGTACCGGTGACGTCGGTCGTGCGGAAGTAGAACTGCGGGCGGTAGCCATTGAAGAACGGCGTGTGACGGCCGCCCTCTTCCTTGGTCAGGATGTAGACCTCGGCCTTGAACTTCGTGTGCGGGGTGATCGAGCCCGGCTTGGCGCAAACCTGGCCGCGCTCGACGTCCTTGCGCTCGATACCGCGGAGCAGCAGACCGACATTGTCGCCTGCCATGCCCTGATCGAGGAGCTTGCGGAACATCTCGACGCCCGTGACGACCTTCTTCTGGGTCGGGCGGAGGCCGACGATCTCGATTTCCTCACCGACCTTGACGATGCCACGCTCGATACGGCCAGTGACGACCGTGCCGCGGCCCGAGATCGAGAAGATGTCTTCGACCGGCATCAGGAACGGCTTGTCGATGGCGCGCTCCGGAATCGGGATGTACTGGTCGACCGCGTCCATGAGCTCGATGATCTTGTTGGCCCACTCGTCGTTGTTGTCGGTGGTCTGCAGCGCCTTGAGGGCGGAGACGCGGACGATGGGAATGTCGTCACCGGGGAACTCGTAGGACGAGAGCAGCTCGCGGACTTCCAGCTCGACGAGCTCGAGGAGGTCCGGATCGGCGGCGTCGACCTTGTTGAGGGCGACGACGATGTACGGGACGCCGACCTGGCGGGCCAGCAGGATGTGCTCGCGCGTCTGCGGCATCGGGCCGTCGGTGGCGGCGACCACGAGAATGGCACCGTCCATCTGCGCGGCGCCGGTGATCATGTTCTTGACGTAGTCAGCGTGGCCCGGGCAGTCGACGTGAGCGTAGTGGCGGTTCGCCGTCGAGTACTCGACGTGTGCCGTGGCGATGGTGATGCCGCGCTCGCGCTCTTCCGGAGCCTTGTCGATCTGGTCGAAGGCCACGAACGAGGCCGTGCCCTTCGAGGCGAGGACCTTGGTGATGGCAGCCGTCAGCGTGGTCTTGCCGTGGTCGACGTGACCGATCGTGCCGATGTTGACGTGCGGTTTGCTGCGATCGAATTTCTCTTTGGCCATTTGGAACTAACCTCCCTGTTCTTATCGACGGATAGTCGTTGGATCAAACTCGCTGAGTGGTGCCGCCGCTCTTGGCGATGACTTCCTCGGCCACGGTCTTCGGGGCCGGCTCATACGCCAGGAACTGCATCGTGTAGCTCGCGCGCCCCTGGGACATCGAGCGCACGTTGGTCGCGTAACCGAACATCTCGGAGAGAGGTACGTGCGCGCGGATGACCTTGGCCCCGCCGCGCTCGTCCATCTGCTGGATCTTGCCGCGGCGGCGCGACAGGTCGCCCATGACGTCGCCGGCGTAGTCCTCGGGGGTCACGACCTCGACGTCCATGATCGGCTCCATGAGGATCGGGTTGGCCCGCTTGGCGCCTTCCTGATAGGCCATCGAGCCGGCGATCTTGAACGCCATTTCGGACGAGTCGACGTCGTGGTACGAGCCGTCGTAGAGGATGGCGCGCACGCCCGTCATCGGGTAGCCGGCGACGATGCCGCGCTCCATCGCTTCCTTGATGCCCTGCTCGGTCGGCTTGATGAACTCGCGCGGGACCGAGCCGCCCACGATCTCGTTGACGAACTCGAAGCCGCCCTCTGGGATCGGCTCGAAGCGCATCTTCACGTGGCCGTACTGACCCTTACCACCCGACTGGCGGACGAACTTGCCCTCCGCCTCGGACTTGCGCGTGATGGCCTCGCGATACGCGACCTGCGGCTTGCCGACGTTCGCACCGACGTTGAACTCGCGGACCATGCGGTCGACGATGATCTCGAGGTGCAGCTCGCCCATCCCGCGGATGATGGTCTGGTTGGTCTCCGGGTCCGTGTGGACCTTGAAGGTCGGGTCTTCCTGCATGAGCTTCGCGAGGGCGACGCCCATCTTTTCCTGGTCGCTCTTGGTCTTCGGCTCGATGGCGACCGCGATGACCGGCTCCGGGAAGATCATCGTCTCCAGGACGATGGCCTGCTTCGGATCGCAGATCGTGTCGCCGGTCGTGACTGACTTCAGCCCGACGGCCGCGCCGATGTCGCCCGCGCGCACTTCCTTGATCTCTTCGCGCTTGTTGGCGTGCATCTGCAGGAGACGGCCGACGCGCTCGGTGGTGCCCTTGGTCGAGTTCAGGACAGAGCTGCCCGAATCGACCTTCCCGGAGTAGACGCGGAAGAACGCCAACTGGCCGACGAAGGGGTCGGTCATGATCTTGAAGACGAGCGCGGAAAACGGGGCCTCGTCTTTGGCTTCGCGCTCCATGAACGACTCGTCGTCGGGATTGACGCCCTTGACCGGCGGGATGTCCACCGGGCTGGGGAGGTAGTCGACGACGGCGTCGAGCAGCGGCTGCACGCCCTTGTTCTTGAACGCGGTACCGCACAGCACCGGGGTGATCTTCTGGTGGATGGTGGCGTCGCGAAGAGCGGCCTTCAGCTCGCTGACCTCGATGGTCTCGCCGGCGAGGTACTTCTCGAGCAGCTCATCGTGCGACTCGGCGATCGACTCGACCATCTTCTCGCGGTAACTCTCCGCTTCGGCGCGGAGCTCGGCCGGGATCTCTTCGACGTCGTACTTCGCGCCGAGGGTCTCATCCTTGAAGACGAGCGCCTTCATCAGCACGAGGTCGATGACGCCCTTGAACTTGTCCTCCGCTCCGATGGGGATCTGGAGAGGAACGGCGTTCTTGCCGAGTTTGCTGCGGATCTGGCCGACGACGTTCTCGAAGCTCGCACCGATGCGGTCCATCTTGTTGACGAACGCGATGCGGGGAACGCCGTACTTGTCAGCCTGGCGCCACACGGTCTCGGACTGCGGCTCGACGCCGCCAACGGCGCAGAAGACGCCGACCGCGCCGTCGAGGACGCGCAGACTGCGCTCCACTTCGACGGTGAAGTCCACGTGACCCGGGGTATCGATGATGTTGATGCGCGTGTCGCCCCACTTCGCGGTGGTGGCGGCGGAGGTGATGGTGATGCCGCGCTCCTGCTCCTGGACCATCCAGTCCATGGTGGCAGTGCCCTCGTGCACTTCACCGATCTTGTGAGTGATGCCGGTGTAGTAGAGGATGCGCTCGGTGGTCGTCGTCTTCCCGGCATCGATGTGGGCCATGATGCCGATGTTGCGAGTCTTCTCGAGAGGTACCTGACGTGCCATTGCTTTTATCTTCTCTTCGGACACAACGCCCGCATGTCGCGGCACAGGTCCGCCGACACACGCACACCCCTCGCCGCGAGGCTCGGGGTGATTTCAATCAGTTTTGTGTTTCCCGTTGCTCGGTCCGGAACCGCAGAACCCGTTCTGTGTTATCCGGTCGAGACGGAGCTACGGAAAGCTGCTGAGTTGTTTCGCGCGACGGGAACTCCACACACAAAGTCCCCCGAAGGCGAGCGCGCACTCTACTCGGGGATTTCGGACTTTGTCAACCCGGACCGACGCTAACGGCCTGTGGACTGTGGCTATTCCGTGATGATCCGGTGCACGCCGAAGGGCCCGTGAGTACCAATGACGACCGAGTCCGGGCGCCGCGCGGCGCCTCCGATGTAAATCGCGCCGGCGGGCAGCTTCACCCCCGGCTGCAGCAGCGCAAACGCCGTCCGTTCCTCACCGCGAAGCGCGCCGAACCAGTACGCGAAGATCGCCCCCGGCCCTGCGTCGAGATACACCGGACGCTGCCGCTGGTCGAGCGCATCGAAGACGAGCCCCTGAATGCCGGCGTTGAACTCGGTCACCCGTTCTGCTCCGCGGGTATGGAACGCGTGGAAGAAGAACGCCCCCTGCAGCACGCCGAGCACGGCCGCGGCGAGCATCACATGCCGCCCTCGCATGGCCGGAATCGCGAGCGCGATGAGGAAGACGAACAGTCCCGAGAGCCTCAGCGCGTGACCGATGTCGACCGCGACCGCGACCGGCAGGACGGACGCCAGTGTGCCGGCGAGGAGAAACTGCACCCAACGGTCGCGTCTGCCTATCACGATCGCGGCGAGCGCGAGCAGAAAAGTCGCGATCAGGACCGGTCCGCCCGAGCGCGGCACGTGATGCCGCGCGTTGGGATCGCCTCGCAGGACGAGCCCGGCGGGCGAGAGGTTCGCGACGTAGTTCTTCGCAATGAGTGTCCCGTCGCGGACGACGACTCCGGCGCGGGAGGTCAAGGCGCCGTCCGTCTTCGCGTTCCAGACCGCGAGGGGCACGAGCGCCAGGGCGTAGAGCAGCCAAGCCGCGACGAGCTTGCGCCACGAGAGCAAGAGCGCGAGTAGCAGCGCGAGCCCGGGCCCCAGAATGCGCCCTGCCGTGTACGTGTACGTGACGAGCGCGAGCGTCGCAGCGAGGCACAGCGGACCGCCGCGCGCTTCGTACGCACGCCGCGCGGCCAGCAGAAAGAGCGCGATCGCGAGCGGAAACGCCGCCACCTCGAACACCAGGCGCGAGAGCTCGAACAGACCCGGCGTCAGCGCCGCGAGTCCGAGGGTCAGCAGCGTGGCCGCGCGATCTCGCGTCTGCACCCACGCCAGCCTTCCCAGCACGAGCACCGCCGCGATGCCAAACAACGCGCTCAGCAGTCGCGCCGCGAGAATGCTCGGTCCGATCACGACGAACACGGCCGCGAGCGTGTAGATGTAGACGGGATTCTTGTGCTCGCCGAACGCCAGGAAGAAGAGCGGGAACCGCTCGCCGTGCTCGTCGACCCCGCTCTGCGCAATGGTCAGCGCGTTGTACGCGATCGACGCCTCGTCGATGAAGAAGCCGGGCGGGTTGCGCGGGATGCCGGCGAGGTAGAGGGCGACGACGGCTGCGGCCGCCACGATCCAGCGCGTCATAAAACAGAGCGGCCGGACCCGAAGGTCCGGCCGTGTAGTGAGTTACGTATCGTGAGAGCTACCAGCGGTAGTGCGCGAATGCCTTGTTGGCCTCGGCCATCTTGTGCGTGTCTTCGCGCTTCTTGATCGCGTTGCCGCGATTGTTCGCCGCGTCGACGATCTCGCCGGCCAGCTTGTCCACCATGGTCTTCTCGCCGCGCGAGTTGGCGTACGAGATCATCCAGCGGATGGCCAGGGCCGTACGACGGGTCGGGCGGACTTCGATGGGAACCTGGTAGTTCGAGCCACCGACGCGGCGGCTCTTGACCTCGAGGGCCGGCTTGACGTTGTCGATGGCCTTCTTGAATACCTTGAGCGGATCGTCCTTGGCGCGATCCTCGACCTTCTTGAGGGCGCCGTAGAACACGCGCTCCGCGACGGACTTCTTGCCGTGCGACATCAGCGAGTTGATGAACTTGGTGACGAGCTGGCTGTTGTACACCGGATCCGGCAGGATCTCGCGCTTGGGAACTTCTCTTCTTCTCGGCATCGGTCGTTACGCCTTCTTGGGTCGCTTCGCCCCGTACTTGGAGCGGCTCTGGTTACGCTTGGCCACGCCGACGGCGTCGAGCGTGCCACGGACGACGTGATAACGCACGCCCGGCAGGTCCTTCACGCGGCCTCCGCGGATGAGCACGATCGAGTGCTCCTGGAGGTTGTGACCCACACCCGGGATGTAGGTCGTGACTTCGACGCCATTGGTGAGACGCACGCGGGCGACCTTGCGGAGAGCCGAGTTCGGCTTCTTCGGCGTCGAGGTGTAGACGCGCGTGCAGACGCCGCGCTTCTGGGGGCTCGACTGGAGGGCGGGCGACTTCGTCTTGTACTTGACGCTCTCGCGGCCCTTCGCAACAAGCTGATTGATCGTTGGCATTCGGTGCTTATCCTTCTAGAGACACGTACAGCTGAAAAATGCTCCCGCAAGGGAAAACCCGCGCACTTTAGGCGTGGGTTCGAGCTTTGTCAAGCCCGGACACGCGCTAACTCCCGGCCTCGCAAGCATATTCCGCAATGGTTTAGCATCCGGGACGTGCTCGTGTCCCTGGTTCTGCTCGCCCACAACGAAGCCGCCGTGATCGCGGACGAAATCCGCTCGTTCAAAGACGCCGTCATCTCCCGTCTTCCCGGCTCGGAGCTCGTCGTGGCCGAAGACGGAAGCCGCGACGGCACCCGCGACCGCATCGTCGACGTTTCCCGCGAAGTCCCCCTCCGGCTCCTCGGCGGCACCGAACGGCTCGGCTACCGTCGCGCCGTGCTCAACGCGCTCGCCTCGACGACCGGGGAGTGGATCTGCTTCGCCGACAGCGGCCTGAAACACGATCCCGCCGACTTCTGGCGGCTCTGGAACGCCCGTGACGGCCACGCGCTCGTCGTCGGACAACGTACGAACCGGGAAGACCACTGGTACCGTCAGGTCTTCACCACGGGCTTCAACGTCGTCGTGCGTAGCCTGTTCGATGTTCCTTTGCAGGACTCCGACAGCGGCCTGCGTCTGATGCACCGCTCCCTGGCGAGCTCCATCGTGGCGAGCGGGCTGTTCTTCCGCAACTTCAGCTCGACCGAGGTGGCCCTGCGCGCGCTCGCGGCCGGCTTCCGCGTGAAGGAAGTACCGGTGAGCTATCGCCAGCGCGAAGGTGAGTCTCGAGGCATGCCTCTCCGCGGGATTCCGAAGTCGATCCTCGGCGCGCTCAGCGATCTCTGGCGGCTGCGCCGCGAGCTGCGCTGACAACCGACCAGGCCAAAACCCAGACGTACGCGAGGTTCGTCGCCGCGAACGGATGCGCGCGCGTATCGCGCGGGATCACCCACAGTTGTCGCTTCTCGTGCGGCGGGCGATAGGTCGCCATGTTGTAAGCGTCGAGCTTCTTTTCGAGCCGCGCGATGAATTGCGGGAAGGTCGGCCGGGACAGCGTCGCCGCGGCACCGGCCATGATCGTGACGAAGGCAAGCGCGATCACCAGAGGCGACGCGGACGCAGGCCTCGACTCGTCGTCACGCCACCTGAGAAAAAACATCCCGATGCAGACGAGCGGAATGGCGTAGTCGCCGAGAGCGCGCACGATGTCGAGCTTCAGCGGCGCATTCGCGGCCGTCGGCGTGAGCCAGGCCATCGTCTTCAATGGTGCGAACGCGGCGAGGTTCTCGAAGTTGTAGCCACTGAATCCACCGAACGGGCTGACGTAGAACGTCACCAGGAACACGCCCGCGACGAGCGAGTAGAGCGCCGCGTATCGGTGGTGTCCGCGCAGGAGGAGAAACGGCACGATCCACACGAGGTACTGCGCCGACAATCCGCACGTCGCCAGCACGAAGGCGTAGAACAGCAGCACCGCGTGCTCGCGTTTGATGTATCCCTTCCAGAACAACGGCACGAGCACCACAACCGGGACGATGGTGAGAATCAGCCGGTTTTCGGAAATGCCCAGCGCGAACGGCGCGCCGAAGTACGTCACGCCGTTCCGGGTGTAGCGCACAACGCGCTCGACCATCGACAACGAGAACGGGTCGCCGGCCAGCCACAGCGCAACCAGCCAAGCCGCGACGCAGGCCGCCATTCCGCCAACGATCGCCGCAATTCTCTTTCGTTCAAGGAAGAGAAAAAAGATCGGCACCGCGACCGGCTTCACGATCGCCGCGAGCACGAACAACACGCCGGCGGCGAACGCGGCGCGATTCCCGTCGCGCCGCAGCAACAGCAGACTGCCGAGGAGCAACGCGAAGCAGATACTGTCCCACTGGCCGTGGACGGCGAAGATGAGGATCGGCACGGGCGCGAAGGCGTACAGCCATCCCGTGCGCGGCCCTTGCGCGTCGAACAGCATCGCCGCGATCGCCGCATCGAACACACACCCCGCGAGCTTGAACACGAACGCCGCGGGCAGCGCGGTGTGAAACGCCAGCATCCCGGCAGTCCAGATCAGCAGGTGCACGCCGGGTAGGTAGGGGACGCCGAGCGCGCTCGGACGGGTGCCGCCGAGAAGATAGGCCGCGTCGGCCATGGCGTTGTTGACGTCGATGGAGCCGAAGAACACGAACGCGATCGCGGCGCGGATCAGCAGGGCGACAGCGAAGACCGCGTACCGGCTCAAAACTCCACCCAGCTCCCCCGCCCTTCCGTTCGCGCCTTGTCGTACAGAAAAGCGGCGGCGGCGAGGTCTTCGATCGCGAGGCCGAGGGACTTGAAGAGCGTGATCTCGTCGTTCGAGGTGCGTCCCGGCGCCGTTCCTTCCAGCAGCTCGCCGAGCTCCGCGCGGATGTGGGTCTGGTCGATGAACCCGTCGCGCGCGGCGAAAAGGAAGTCGCCGCTCTCGTTGATCGTCGACTCGCGCCGGTCGACGAAAAGCGACGTCGCGGCGAGGGTTTCACCGTCCAGCTCCCGCGCGGCGGGGATGCTCGATCCGACGGCGTTGATGTGCGCGCCGGGCTTGATCCACTCGCGGCGCAGCACCGGCTCCTTCGAGCTCGTCGCCGTCACGATGATGTCCGCCCCGCGCACCGCATCCTCGGCGCTGTCATTGCGGCCGCACATGCGGACCTCGCGGACATCGCGTACGACCGGGATGGCCACGGAATGCGACTTCGCCTGCACGCCCGTTCCGAGAATGGCCAGCACGGACGGCTCGTCGCGCGCGAGCAGCTTCGTGGCGACCGCGGACACGGCCGCGGTGCGGATGGCCGTGATCGCGGAGGCATTGATGAACGCGAGCGGCTCGCCGGTCTCCCCGCTGTGCAGGATCACCGCGCCGACGTGCGTGTCGAGGCCGCGCTTCGGATTCTGCGGAAACACGCACACTTCCTTCAGCGCGTAATACGGCGTCCCGCCACCACGCCACGCCGGCATGAGCCCGAGCAGCCCCGGCGCACCCGGCGCCGCGACTTTCATCCGCAGCGGGTTGAACACCTCCCCGCGCGCGAGCGCGCGGAGCGCGTCTTCCATCGCGCCGATGCACTCGGGCATGGTCAGCGACTCGTGTACTTCGTGCTCGGACAGAACCAGGACCTTCATGTCAGAACGGAGCTCCTCTCCCGGGTGCGGCGCATAGCACGGTCACGTCGGATGGCACGATCATCACACCGATTGGCACCCGTTCGTCCGAGATGATGCTCGCGCGCGCGCCTTTTCGCAGCTTGATCGGGAGACCGGACACGATCGTACCCGCCGATGCTGCCCGCGGCAGCGAGTTGCCGGATGCCGATCGGAGGAACCGTTTAGCGATACGCCGGCCCGCGCCGCAGCGCGTATGCGGAACCGTCGAACACCTTTCGTTCGCGAGCGTGCGCCGGTCGACCTCACGCATGACGTAGTCCTGATACCGCAGCGGCTCTGTGGTCCAGCGAAGGTGCGTCGCGGGGGCCCCTGCGCGCCATCCCGAAGTCGATCTTCGGCGCGCTCAGCGATCTCTGGCGGGTGCGCCGCGAGTTGCGCTGATCACCGACCACGCCACTATCCACGCGTACCCGAGGTTCGTCGCCGCGAGCGGGTGCGCGCGCGTTCCGCTGGGAATCCTCCAGAGCTGCCGCTTCGGATCGGGAGGCGCACGAAACGTCTCGACGTTGTACGCCTGGATCCGCGTCTCCCTCCGCTCGATGAATTCCGGGTATGAGGGCCACGGCAGCGTCGCGGCGGCTACGACCATGATCGCTACGACCGCTCCCGCCACCAGCAACGACATGGGCGAAGGCGACGTCGGCGCGACGTCCGGCCGCTTCAGGAAGAGAACTCCGATGCACAAGAGTGGAATCGCATAGTCGCCGAGGGAGCGGACGACGGTCAGCTTCAACGGCGCGTTCGCTGCGGTCGGTGTCAGCCAGGACATGCTCTTCAGCGGCGCGAACGCGCTGAGGTTCTCGAAGTTGTAGCCGCCCACGCCGCCGAACGGGCTTACGTAGAACGTCACCAGGAACACACCGGCGACGAGCGAGTACAGCGCCGCATATCGCACGTGATCGCGGAGCAGCAGGAACGGGAAGATCCAGGTGAGATACTGCGCCGCGAGCCCGCAGGTGGCGAGGATGAGCGCATAGAACAGGAGCACGGCATCCTCGCGTTGGACGCGCCCCGACCAGTAAAGCGGCACGAGTACCGCCACGGGCAGGATCGTGAGCAGGATGCGGTTGCCGTTGATGCCCAGCGCATAGGGCGACCCGAAGTAGGTAACGCCGTGCTGCGCGTAATTGAGAACGTGCTGGACCATCTTCTGCGAGAACGGATCGCCGACGAGCCAGAGCGCCAGTGCCCAGATGCCCAAGCAGGCCGCCATTCCCGCGGCAATCGCAGTCAGCCGCTTCCGTTCGAGAAACAGCAACGCGATCGGGACGACCACGGGCTTCACGATCGCCGCGAGGACGAACAGCGCGCCTGCGGTAAAAGCCGCTCGATTCCCTTCCCGCCGGAGGAGGAGCAGGCTGCCGAGGACCAGCGCGAAGCAGATGCTGTCCCACTGTCCATGGACTGCGAAAATCAGAATGGGTACAGGCGCAAACGCATACAGCCAACCCGTGCGCGGTCCGCGAGTCTCAGCGAGCATCGCCGCGATGGCTGCGTCGAACACGCATGCGGCGAGCTTGAAGAGGAACGCCGCGGGCAGCGCTATATGAAAGGCGATCACACCCGCAGCCCAGATCAGTAGCTGAACGCCAGGCAGGTACGGGACGTCGAGGGCGCTCGGAGGAGTGCCCCCGAGGAGGTAGGCGGCGTCATCCATCGCGTTGTGGACATCAATCGAGCCGAAGAACACCCACCCGATCGCCGAGCGAACGAGCACGGCTACCGCGAAGACGGCGTGCCGGCTCAAAACTCCACCCAGCTCCGCCGCCCTTCCACGCCCGCCTTGTCGTAAAGAAACGCCGCCGCGGCCGGGTCTTCAATCGCGAGTCCGAGCGACTTGAAGAGCGTGACCTCGTCGTTTGATGTGCGTCCTCGTGCCGTCCCTTTTAGCAGTTCGCAGAGCTCCGCACGAATGGGAGTCTGGCCGGTGAACCCCTCGCGCGCCGCGTGCTCGGAGACAACGAGGATTCTCATATCAGAAGCTCATCGCTCCTTCGGGTGCGATGCAGAGCGTGGTGACGCCGTGGGGAACGAGCAAAACGCCGGCAGCGGCAGGCGCGCTGGCAGTCAGCTCCACCCGCGACCCCCTCGACAAATGAAGAGAACGCGTTCCCGGCGGGAGAGGTTTCCCGTCGACGGTCCAGCGTAGCGACGCGGCGGAAGGAGGTAGCTCCTGGAGCGGAATCTCGAAGTCGGAGGCGTTGGCAGGACGCGTCGTTGCGAACTCCTCCCGCCGGCTCACCCAGGGATGCTTCGCCAGCAGATCGCTGGTCCACGCGTCGTACCGCCCCGCGCGCGGAACCGTCCAGATGAACCGGCGCGGCGCGGGCCCGATCAGCGCGGTCATTCCCGGAATCCAGAGATCGCGATAGAGCGGAAGGTAGTGCCGAAACGCATACGACCGGAGGCGCGGGAAGAGCTCGAAATGCTGCATGAGGCGATAGTCGGTGATGATCGCCGCCGGCGGACGTGCCGCCATTTGCGGAGCGTCATAGCGTTCGAGGACGCCCTCCGCGGAGAGGAACCGTACGCCCGTCGTGAGGAACCAGTATCGCCACGCCGGCTGGCGCCGGAGCGCGTAACCCGTACCGTCGAACACGGTCTCGCCTGGGAGCGTGGTCCGATCCACGGCGCGCATGAGGGAATCCTGATAGTGCAGCGCCGCGCCGAACGTGGGAGTGGTTTTAGCGACCTCGAGAAACAGGGCGATGACCGCGACGCCGACCACGGCATGGCGCCACATCGATCGCCACAGGCGTTCGAGGGCCACGCCAGCGAGCGGCACCATCAGCAGCCACGTATTTTGAAAGTGATAGTCGTAAACGACATGCATCGACCAGATAGCGAACATGCCGGCGATGGCCACGACGGCGAGCACCTGCAGGGGACCCGGCTCGCGAATGCTGCGCAAAGCGATCCACGATCCGGCTCCGGCCACGATCCAGAACATGCATCCGGCGAGATCGAGCGTCCAGACGGGGATGAGAAGCGTTTCGCTGAAGTTCCGCACGGACAGGACACGGCCATACTCGCGATTGAAGCCGACCACGTTCTCGATGAATGCGTCCATGGACCGCGTGGCGGCCAGGCCAGTGAAGAACACGATCGCCACCGGGGCGATCCCCGCGGCCATCCAGAGAGCCTTTGAATTGAAAGCCCATCGCCGCTCATGGCCCCGCCAGAACAGCGTCAGTGCGCCGGTGAACATCACCAGCGGCCCGAGTCGCATGTTGGCGAGCACCGCGGCGGACATCAATGCCCCGAAGACGATCCATCGTTGCCGCGTGGTCGCGAACGAGATGGCCAGGAGACCGCCGATGAATGCGAGGTTGCCCGGCACGTCCACGCGATACTCGATCGCTCGATGCACGAAGGTCGAGCTGAGGACGACCAGCAGAACTGCCATGGCCAATCCGGGACGGTCAACGTCCGCGTGCCGGCCGAACATCAGAACCAGCCAGAAGATCGCGATCCAAAGCGGCAACTGCGCCCATCGCATCAGGATGATGGAGCCGGATGCCGGTCCGTCGGCAACCGCGGCCACCGGAGCGAACAGCAGCCACTGCAAGGGCGTGTGATGTTCCCAGAAATCGAGATAAGGGACCTTCCCCTCGGCAAGCCAGCGCGTGGCGCGGAAGAACTCGACTTCGTCCAGCCCGAGCTGGAGCCCAAACTGGAGAAGCGCGACGATCCAGAGTCCGGCCAGGACGAAAACGACCGTCGCGACCCTCAATGCGCGATCAGGCATCGCGATGTACGGTGTCCATGGAGAACGCCGGCAGGCAGATGGCCACGTACTCCGCGCCCTCCGCGCCGGGCGTCGAGTACTGCACCCATTCGCCGCGATGCGCGACGACGGCCTGCCCCGCGTGCACGTCCACGGAGCCGTCGCGCGACGTCACCCGCAACGTGCCGCGCAGCACCAGCGTGTACTCGTCGAACTCCGGCGTCTGTCCCGGCTCGACCCAGCCGCTCGGGCTTTTCATCCGCGCCACGGAGACTCCGTCCGTGTGCGAGTTCACGCGCCCGACGTACTCCTCGATGATCTTCGGCTTGTTGCCCGCGGCCTGGACGATCGACGGCTGCTGAATGAAGGTCGGCATGGCGCGAGTCTACAGCGCCGAGCTGAGCCAGCGCTCGATCACCGCCAGCACATGCCTCATCTCTTCGTCGGTGAGCGCGTGTCCCTTCGCGATCTCGTGCGTCTTGGCGAGGCATCCCCGGCAGCACGTGGCCGTCGCGTGTTGCGCGACGAACACGGGATGGTTGCGCCACGGCGTCTGCCGTCCGTCGTTCGGCACCACCTCCGGCGCCACCCGTTTCCGGATCAGATCCTCGGCCTGTTTCATGACATGCGGCAGCCCCCACGTCTGCAGGTACGCGAGCTGGCGGCCCTGCAAACGGAACTTGCGGCGGAACGACGACCGCGCCAGACGGCGGAAGGCCTCGTCGACGTCGATCATCGCGTGGCCACGATGAAGCGTCCGATCTGCGTGCGCTTCGTGTAGTTCGCGTTCACCCACTGGTAGAGCTCGGGCACGCGCTCCTCATTCGGCACGCCGTCGAAGACCGCGACAGCCGGCTCGCCGCCGAGGATGATGCAGAGCGGCGGGTGGGCCTGCAGTTCCTGCATGACCGGGTTCAAGAGCTCGTACGACGAGAGCATGGGGATGTCGAACGTGCGCGTCGGCGGCTTCCGTTGAAGGAAGAAGTAAAGCGCACGCTCGTTCGTGAGGTCGAGGACCGTACCCGGCCCGAGCGCGTCGATGTAGTTCTTGAGCGTCGCTAGCGTGGTCGCGTTCTCTTCTGTCGTGTAAATCGACGGCGCGAGCGGATGGCGGACCATCCCCTCATGGCGCTGGCGCGCCGGCCACTGCGCGGCCAGCTTGGCGCCCGCGATCGCGTTCTGCGGCACCTCAAAGTACGCGACGGCTGCCAGCGACAGTACCGCCAGCGCGACACGGTTGCGCAGCGGCTCGAGCACGAAGCCGATGCAGGCGATGCCGAGGAGCGGCGCGGCGAAGCGGGTGTGACTCCAGCTCACGCGTCCGGCGGCGGTGCGGAAGAGGATGATCGACAGCACCGCCAGGATGAGCATCCGCGGATCGCGGCGCTTCCAGCCGATCGCCAGGATCAGCCCCCAGAACACCGGCGGCAGGTAGTAGCGAATGCCGTTCGCGCTGAACGGCTTCGGCGCAGGCAGGGACCAGACGGCGTCGATCGCGCGCGGGATGATCACGAACGAGTCATGGAACCACCGCACGAGGTCCGCGCGTAGAACGACCAGCACGACGATCGGCAGCGCCAGCGCGATCGCGGCGAGCCACCCTCGACGCCACTCACCGAGCAGCAACACGACGATCACCGTTCCCGCGAGCGCATATGTGCCGGTGTCGAGACTCCAGAGCACTCCGAGGGTCCCGCTGGCGAACGCCGCGAACAGGGCGGCGTTGCTCCGCGTCCTGGCGAAACGCAGCAGTGCCCACGTCGCCAGAAGCACCGGTGCTAGGCGAAAGTACGGAAAGACCGGGACCCACAGCGCCGCGACTCCGCACATCGACAGTGCCATTGCGGCGACCATCCCGAGCGCGGTCGTCGTCACCTCGGCCGCAATCGGCACGAGTAGCGCCAGCGTCAGCGCATCGAGCACCGTCTGCAGGCGGCGTGTGACAAGCGGATCGCCGCCCACGAGCGCATCCAGTCCGCCGTCGACGCCGAGACCGTGCAGTAGGAAGACGTCGGTGAACGGCCGCTCGCCGTTCAGGAACAGCCACGCCGGCGTGAGGTGCTCGCCCTCGTGGAACGGGTCCATGTGCTGGTAAGGGTGGTCGTGGACGAACAGCATGGCGATGAAGACGAGGAGGGCAAGAGCCCAACGTAGGGCGGGCTTCAGCCCGCCCACCGACGGGCTGAAGCCCGTCGTACGTTTCTCCGCGATCCACGCGCCCACCGCCGCCCCCACCACGAGCAGCGCGTACGTCGCGTAATCCCAACTCTTCGGGTAGGCGTTCACGGTCACGAAGCCGATGCCGACCAGCGGCGGCTCGAAGAGCGGCTTCGTGAGGAACGCGACGACCGCTGCGACGGCTGCGCCGGTCAGCGAGCCGAGGGCCGCGCGACTTCCCACCATGGCGCGATTGTATGATCCGGCGCATGGAATCGTTCAGCCGTGCCTTCCTCGAAGAGAGCATCGAAGTCATCCGCCGCATCGATGCCGAAGCCGTCGACCGCATGGCTGCGGGCCTCGCCGCCTCCCGTAACGCCGGCGGCCGTCTCTTCATCCTCGGCGTCGGCGGTTCCGCCGGACATGCCAGCCACGCCGTCAACGACTTCCGCAAGATCTGCCGCTACGAGGCCTACACGCCGACCGACAACGTCTCCGAGCTCACAGCACGCGTGAACGACGAGGGGTGGGACAGTTGCTTCGCGGAGTGGCTGAAGATCTCGCGTATGACCGCCAACGACGCCGTGCTCGTGTTCTCCGTAGGCGGCGGGAACGTGGAGAAGAACGTCTCCGTGAACCTCGTGCGGGCCATCGATCACGCCCGCGGCGCCGGCGCGAAAGTGTTCGGCATCGTCGGCAAGGACGGCGGCTACACGAAGCAGGTCGCCGACGAGTGCGTGCTCATCCCGGTCGTGTCGAACGATCGCATCACGCCGCACACGGAGGGACTGGCCGCCGTGGTGTGGCACCTCCTCGTCTCGCACCCGGCGCTCAAGGTGTCGCAGACGAAGTGGGAATCAGTGCGCTGACCAGTTCCTCCAGACTGTCCACCCGCAAATCCAGTTCAACCTTTCCTCGTTTGTGCTCCGAGCCGCGGTGCTCGATCAGCGCGACCTTGCACCCAGCGTTGCGGCCGCACAGCAGATCGCTGTCCTGATCGCCGACCATCCACGACTGCGTGAGATCGACGTCGAACTCGCGCGCCGCCTCCCGTAGAAAGTGCGGGCTAGGCTTGCGGCAGATGCAGTGATCCGACGCCTGATGGAAGCACTGGTAACTCTTCGCGATCGGCACGCCGAGGTCGCGCACGATGCGATCGTGCACGGCGAGGACGTCTTCGAGCGACGCCTTTCCCTTCGCGACGTTCGGCTGGTTGGTGACGATGAACAGCAGCCACCCCGCGTCGACGAGTCGCTGCAGCGGCGCGCGGATGCCTTCGATCAGGCGCACGTCCTCGACGACGCGCGGCGCCTCCCACTCACTGTGCGACGGATAGAACACGAGTTCGTCGAGGATGCCGTCGCGGTCGAGAAAGAGCGCCTGTTTCATTCGCGAATCCTCACGCCGATGCGAGGCACGTGCGTGACGCGCGTCGTCGCCGCCTCCAGCGTCGCGCCGGGCGGCGGCTGGCGGAAGAGCACGCGGTCGTCGCCCGGCAGCAGGATCACTCCAAGCGGCGTCCCTCCGCGGTTCCCGACTGCCACGCGCTGCCCTTTACGCAACGTGATCGCCGCTCCCACCTGCGCCGGCTTCCCGTCGATCCACCAGGCGAGCTCCGGATGCGCGGCCAGCGCCGGGAGCGTGAGCGTCAGTCGCGACGCGTCGACGTTGTCGTACGACGATGCGTTGAGGGGGCGGCGGAACCATTCGTGCCGCGCGATCGGGGGCGACGCGAACACGCGATACGTGCCGTCGCGGGGCACCATCCACTCCCTCCCCTCCCCCCGCTCGAGCCGCGCGTTCAACGCCGGAACCCACAGATTGCGCCACACCGGCATGTAGTGGCGGATGAAGTACGGCGCGATCTCGCGTTGCACGCGGGAGAGCCAGATCAGCGCGTACTGGTCCATGACCACCGCCCCGGGCGGATCGCGCAGGATGTCCTCGGCCCGATACCGCGGCGCGCCGGCGTTCAGCACCAGCCGCGCGGTCATGTCCGGCAGAAACCAGAAGTGATAGGCCGGCTCGCGCCGCAGCGCCCAAGGATTGCCGGCCCACACTTTCTCGTCCGGCCGCGTGCGCGCGTGCACCTCGCGCATGATGAAGTCCTGGTAGGCGAGGTCGAGCTCCTTGCCGCGAAACAGCGCCGCGAAGCCGTTCACACACCACGCGACCGCCAGCAGTGCGAATACAAAGCCCCGCCGCGGGATGCGCTCGATCACCCACGCCACCAGCGGCAACGCCATCAGCACCACGGCGTGCAGGTGGTAGTTGTAGACAAACTTCATCCCGGCGATGACGAACAGGTTCGCGACCTGCAGCAGCGCCATGACGAACAGATCGTCGGGACGCCGCCAGCGCAGCAGCGCCGCGAGCGTGCCGGCAAATCCGAGGATCGTGATCAGCACGCCGCCGGCATCGACTGCCGCCCACTCGAAGTACCGGTCCGTGCCGATGATGCGTACGCCGAACTGCACCAGCATCCGGTGCAAAAAGACCGCTCCTTCATCGGCGCCGAACTTCGCACCGATGGCGTTGTCCGTGACCACCCCCTGATAGAGCGCCTGCAGCGAGTCGGTGGCCACGAAATAGAGGAGCGCGGGGATCATCGCGGCGATGCCGCCGGCGAACATCCAATTCGCGCGCGTGTTGCCTCTCCACTGCTTCTCGCTGACAACGCGTAGCACGAGCACGGTCATCGCGATCATCGGACCGAAGCGCATGTTGGCGAGGCCGGTCAGGCAGAACATCACCCCCGCCGCGAACATCGCCTTCGACGTATTGCGCTGCCACAGGACGAGGCCCGCGAGGAAGAAGACGGACGAGAGTCCGTCGAGACGGAACTCGATGGCCGAGGTCATCAGCATCGACGACGACAGCGCGATGGCCATCGACGCCCATCGCGCGAATCGTGACAGCCCGGCATTGACCATGTAGCGATTGATCAGCCAGAACGCGGCGATCCAGATCGGCACCTGTAACCAGCGCAGGGCGATGATCGCGTCGGCACCCGGACTCTTCGTCATCGCGGCGAATGGCGCGTAGAGGTACCAGGCCAGCGGTGCGTGATGCTCCCAGAAATCGCGGAACGGGACGCGTCCCTCGGCGATCCAGATCGCGCAGCGGAAGAACTCGATCTCGTCCCAGTTCAGCGGATGCAGCCACTGCAGCGGCACGAGCCGCACGGCAGCAGCCGTGAGCGCGAGGCCGATGGCGACGCGCACTCCGCGATCGTTCATGCAAGAGGTCCGTTGCGGAACTGCTCGACGACCTCGGCGATCGTTCGCCGCACCGCCTCGCGGCTGGAGAGCTTCGGCGTCCATCCGAGCTCGGTCATGCGGCGCGTGTCGAGCTTCACCTGCGGCACGTCGCCGCGCCAGCCGCGCGGGCTGTCACCGTACTGCACGTCGATTTCCGCGCGGTCGATGCCCATGGCCTCGATCGTCCAGTCGGTGATCTCGCGCACCGACGTCTGGTCGTCGACGGCGAGGTTGTAGACGTTGACGTGCTCCTTCGCGTGCGCGGCGCCGAACTCCATCCCGTCCAGCGTGTCCTCGACGTAGACATACGGCTTCGACTGCGTGCCGTCGCCCAGCACCACCAGCTTGGTCGGGTCCTCGCGCAGACGCAGCACGAAGTCGTGGATGACGCCGTGCGTGGGATTCGGGCCAACGATGTTGCCGAAGCGGAAGATCCACGCGCGGATGTCGTAGTTGTGCGCGTATGCCGTGATGAGCGACTCGCACGCGACCTTGCTCGCCGCGTAGAGCGAGATCGGCAGAATGGGACCGTAGTCTTCCGGCGTCGGCATCACCGTCGGCTCGCCGTACACCGCGCCGCTGCTCGAGAAGACGATCTCTTTCACGCCGGTGCGCCGCATCGCTTCGAGCACGTTGTAGGTGACCAGCGTGCCGCCCTTCAGGTCGAAGTCGGTGTACTTCGTCCCGTAGCTGATGTCGCTGTTGGCGGCGAGATGCCAGATGCGGTCGGGCCGGAACTCCTCAGTCAGCGCGACGACGCGATCGAGATCCAGCAGATCCTGCTCGTGAAACGTGAAGCGCTCGTGCTGCACGACGTAGGAGCGCTTGCCGAGGAAGAAGTTGTCGATGCCGGCCACGACGTCGCCGCGGTCGAGGAGCCGCGGGATGAGGTTCGATGCGATGAAACCGGCCGCGCCGGTGACGAGGATTCTCACTCCAGTGCCTTTCGGGTCTTCTCCAGCTCCTCGGGCGTCCCGATGTCGAAGAAGTCGTGGTCGACGATCTCCGCCTCGAGGCCGCCGTGCTCCGCGAGGTTCGCGAAGACGATCTCCTCGAACGAGCACGGGCCGGTCTCCGGCAGCAGATCGATGGTGGACGCGAGCATCACCGAGAAACCGGCATCGACGTACGGCAGCTCCGGAGCACGCTTGTTGAAACGCACGACGAAGCCTTCCGCGACGTCGGTGTTGCCGTGGGTGATGCGCGGGTACGCGGCGAGACAGTTGCCGAGGTGCTGCTGCACGAAGCGATCGTAGTCGAAGCGGCGGAGCACGTCTCCGTAGGTGAGGATGAAGCGATCGCTGAGGAGCGAGCGCGCCTCGCGTAGCGCGCCGCCCGTGCCGAGCGGCTCGTGCTCCCGGCTGTACTGGATGCTGATACCGAGCTTCGCGCCGTCACCAAAGTGCTCTTCGATGACCTCCGCGCGATGACCGGTGAGCAACACGAAGTCTTTCAATCCGCGCGCCGCAAACGATTCGAGCACGCGCTCGAGATAGGGGCGTCCGCCGACGGAGATCATCGGCTTGGGGAGCCCCTGTGCGAGCGCGCCCAGGCGTGTCCCGAAGCCCCCGCAGAGGACGGCCACCTTCACGCCTTGCGTGCCCGCCATAGCCTCTTGAACGTCCACAACGTGCTCGAGAAGCGATGAAGGGTGGTCGTCCCGATGCGCTCGCGGTAGTCGATCGGAATCTCCACCACTTTGAACCCGCGGCGATACGGAATCACGTACATGTCGACCGGCAACGCGGCACCTTTTGGCTCCCACTGCACCTGCTCGATCATCGACCGGCGATACGCGCGCATACCGCTGTGCACGTCCGTGGTCTTCAGTCCGTGCAGGACGCGCGCGCCGAGGGCGAAGAGCCGGTTCGCGAGAAAGTTCGCGAAGGGCATGGCCTTCGGCCGGCGCCACGTACGGGTCGTGTTCACGAGGTCGTAGCCCTGGTCGACGAGCTTCATCATTTCCGGGATGGCCTCGACCGGGTACGTGTCGTCGCAGTCGAGTGTGATCACGACGTCGCCCGCGGCCTCGCGCACCGCGCGGTCCATGGCCGGGCCGTAACCCTGTGGCGGGAACTGTTTGATGACCCGGCAGCCGAGCTCCGTCGCGATCTCAGCGGTGCGGTCTTTCGAGGAATCGACGATGAGGATCTCCGCGTCGGGAGCGACGCGGCGGATGTCGTGCACGACCTTCGCGATCGCGCCCTCCTCGTTCATGGTGATCATGGAGACGGTCAGTTTCATGGTTTGGACTTGGCTTCGAAGATCATCTGGAACGCCAGCATTCCCGGCCACAGCGAGGAGACGGCGCGCTCCAGCGGATAGACGGTCTTGAGATAGGTCTTGTACGGCCGCGAGTTCATGAGCGCGTCAGGCGCGCCTTCCTCGTCGCCCATGAATCGTTTCGCCAGCGGCACGAGCGGCCGCACGAGGCCGGGATTGTACGTGGTTTTGACAATCTCCAGCCCCGCCTGCGACACCAGCCATCGCGCCGAGCGGCGGGTGAAGAAACGGAGATGCGTGCGATCGAGGACGCCGGTCTCGTCGTACTCCCAGCGGCCGAATAGATGGGCGAGCCGTACCGACCAGAGGCCGACGTTCGGCAACGAGATGATCACGCTGCCACCCGGCGCCAGCCAGCGCAGGTAGCTCTTGAGCGCGCTCACCGGCCACGGAAGATGCTCGAGCACGTCCGCGAAGATGATGACGTCGTACTGCGCGTCGCCGAGGTTGACGTCGAGGACGTCCGCCTGCACGACGTGCGACAGACGCTGCTCCGCGACGGCCGCGATCTCCGGCGACGAGTCGATGCCCGTCACCTCGTTGCCGAGCTTCTGAATCTGCGCGCTGGTGGTGGCGAAGCCGCATCCGACGTCGAGCACGCGCAGACCCGTGCGCCCGCCCCACATGCGCAACAGACCCCAGTTCACATCCTCGTGATAGTGGTACTCAGTGCGCTCACGCATCGAGTTCTTTCGCGAGCGCGAGAGCACGCTCCACGCACACGTCCGAGTTGATGTAATCGAACTGCGCGAAGCGTCCGAGGAGATGAAGGCCGGTCTTCGCGACCGACTCCCGCATGGCCGTCACGTTGCGACGGTAGTCGAGGTCGTACACGGGATAGCCGTAGAGGAACCGCGCCACCCGCTTGTAGACGATCGACTTCGGGTCGACAAAGCCGATCCGCTCGACGTCACCGATCACGTGATCGAGCAGCGCCTCGTCAGACATCTCCCAGAGGCCGTCGCCGGCGTTAGTCGTGATCTCGGCCATGATTGAAGAGCCACCCGGCGGCACGCAGCGCTCGCCGAACGCCTTCGGAAACGACAGGCGGTGAAAGTCGATCTCCGGATCGGGCACGTACAGCGCGGTGTAGTTGTGTCCCGGATCGGTGCTCGAGCCGATCAGCACGTTGAGGAGCGAGTTGTAACGAAGCTTCGCCGCCAGCTCGTGCGTCTCGCGCGGTGCGTCTTCCCAGATCTTCAGGAGCTCGTGGATCGGGATCGTGTTCACCAGCGTCTCGTAGCGCCGTTCTTCGCCGCGCTCCGACCGCACGACCCACTCCGCACCGTCGCGTCGCACCGATGCCACTGGCCACGAGGTCTCGATGTTGCCTCGCACGCGCTTCTCGAATCCGTGCACGATCGCTTCGAACCCGCCCTCGGTCGGATACGAGTAGTAAAGCTGGTGCAGGTACCCCTCGGTCGAGATCCCGACCGCGGACTTGAGGACGTCCTCCATCGGAGGCTTCGGGATGCGCGACACGAACTCGAGCCCGATCTGCTCGGCGTCGTAGTTCCAGATCTTTGCGTTGTACGGGATGAAGTACTTCTCGCTGATTCCCGCGCCGAACGTGACATAGGACCACTGCGCAAGATTCGTCGGCGTCTCATCCGCCCGTGGGTTGTGCAGGTAGCCGAGGATGCACTCGAAGTTGTCCTGCTTCGGGAGCGACGCGAGGTCGTTCTCGAACGGATACTTCACCAGCGCGCCCTTGTAGTAGATGCGGTTCTCGCGGCGGTTCTGATGCACATTGCCGTCGAGGACCTCGATCATCAGGTTCAGCACTTCCTTGTTCCTGCTGAACATGATGTGCGGGCCGGCCGCATCGAAGGTGAAGCCGTCCTCGATGATCGTGCCGCACAAGCCGCCGATGCGCGAGCTCTTCTCGAGCACATCCACGTTCTCGTCGAGCTGCGCGGCCAACGCGATGGCGGAGACGCCGCCGCCGAGGATGCCGACGCGCTTCACGCGTTCTCCATGGCCATGGACCGGTGAGGCGACAGGAACCCGTGTCCCATCTGCGCGACCACCTTCGTGCCCTCGGGCTCGATGGTGTAGTGCATGCGCGGCATGCCCTGCTCTTCCATGAACTTCTCGAGGTTGCCGTAGTGGCTCGCGCAGTACAGCATCAGGAATCCGCCGCCGCCGGCGCCGATGATCTTCCCGCCAAGGACTCCGAAGCTCTTGCGCACTTCGTCGTAGATCTGATCGACCTTCTTCAACGAGATCTTGCCGGAGAGCTTCTTCTTGTTCTGCCAGTGCTCGTCGAGCATCTGGCCCCAGGCGTCGTAGTTCCCGTTCTCGATGGCGTCGAGGATGCGATAGCCGAGGTCCTTGATGCGCGACAGCGACTCCTCGACACGCACGTGGTCCACGCTCGACTTCTCCTGCATGGCTACGTTCTGATCGTGCAGGACCTCGCGCGCGTCGCGCTGCTCGCCCGTGTAGTAGATGTGCGTGTGGGCCGTGAACTCCGCGATGTCGCTCTGGCTCGGACGCAACTGCCGCACCGCCACCGTCCCGTCCTTGCCGATGTCGAGCACCGTCAGGCCGCCGTACGCGGCCATGTACTGATCCTGCTTGCCGATCGGCTGCTTGAGGATGTCCAGCTCGATGTGACACGCCTCCTCGGCCAGCGCCTGCAGCGGCACGTAGTCGCGGCGGTCGTGATGGAGAGCGTTGAGCAGGCCGACCAGGTAGCAGCTCGAGGACCCGAGACCGGTGCCGGCGGGCAGATCGGCGATCGACGCGACCTCGAATCCGTAGCGGATGCCGTGTGCCCGAAGGGCCTCGCGCGCCAGCTCGTGACGCAGCTCGTTCACGTCGTCGACCACTTCGCTCTGCGAGTAGTGCAGGCGGATCTTCGAGCCGACGGTGGGACGGTTCACCGTCACGTACATGTACTTGTCGAGGCCCATCGCGAAGATGAAGCCTCCGTGCTGCGAGTAGTACGAAGGGAGATCGGTGCCGCCACCCCCGAGGGTGACGCGGAAAGGGGTGCGTGTAACGATCACAGCTTGAATCCCGCCGCCGCCGCGTCGTTGAAGAACATCTTCACCGTGTCCAGCGACAACTCGTCCAGCGGCTTCCCGACCATCGCCAGTTTCTTCAGGATCTCGTTCGTGCAGGTGATGATGTCGCAGCCGCACTCTTCGGCCTGGAAGATGTTCAGCAGCTCGCGCGGCGAAGCCCAGAGCAGCTCCGCCTTCGGCTTCGCGCTGCAGATGGCCTTGGCCTCCCGCATCAGAGGGACGGGATCGCGCCCGGTGTCGGCGATGCGGCCCGCGAACACGGAAACGATGGCCGGCGTGTTCGCATCGAGCGCATCGACGACGGCACGGACCTGATCGAGGGTGAGGATGGCCGTCACGTTCAGCTTCACGCCCGCGCTCGAGAGCCGGCGGATCAGATCGTAGGAGGGCTCGCCCTTCGTGTTCGTGACCGGGATCTTCACGAACACCGAGTCGCCCCACTGGGCGATGTACTTCGCCTGCCGCTCCATCTCGTCGAAGTCATCGGCGAAGACTTCGAAGGAGATAGGCATGTCGCCGGTGGCGGCCAGGGCCTCGCGGGCGAAGGACTCGTAGTCGCTGACGCCGGACTTGCGCATCAGCGTCGGATTGGTGGTGAAACCTTTGACCAGACCGGCGTCGCGCGCGGCGACCATCTCGCGCACATCGGCTCCGTCTGCGTAAATCGCGATCTTCAGTTGAGGGACCATACGAGGGCGGATTCTATAATCACCGCAGTGATCTCGGTTGTGATCCCCGTCCACAACGAGCAGGAAGTCTTTCCGCTGCTCCTGCAGCGCCTCCGCGCGGCCGCTGCCACATGGAACGAAGACTACGAATTCGTCTTCGTCGACGACGGCTCGACCGATCGCACGCTGGCCCTGATGATGGACGCGGCCCGCGACGACACGCGCGTGCGGATCGTCAAGCTCTCGCGTAACTTCGGACATCAGGCCGCCATCTCCGCGGGACTGGAGCAGGCCCGCGGCAGAGTAGTCGCGGTCATGGACGGCGACCTGCAGGACCCGCCCGAGCAGCTAGCGCGGTTTCTTGCGAAATGGCGGGAGGGATACGAGGTCGTGTACGGCATTCGCCGCGGCCGCAAGGAAGGGCTGCTGCTCCGCGGCGCGTACGCGATGTTCTACCGCGCGCTCCACGTCGTCAGCGACATCGACATCCCCGTCGATTCGGGTGACTTCGGCATCATGGACCGCAAGGTCGTGGACGCGCTCCGCTTCCAGTTTCCCGAACAGATCCGTTTCGTACGCGGTCTGCGCGCGTATGCGGGCTTCCGCCAGATCGGACTCGAATACGAGCGCCACCAGCGCGCCGGCGGGCAGCCGAGCTACAACGTCAGCCGCCTCCTCAAGCTCGCCGTGGACGGATTCCTCGGCTTCTCGATGGTGCCGCTGCGACTGGCCTCCATCCTCGGCTTCTTCATCGCCATCCCCTCGTTCATCCTCGGCGCGTACCTGCTCGTCAACCGCGCGACGGGACTGATCCTCTTCGGCTACCCGAAGACGACCATGCCCGGCGTGGCCACGCTCGGCGTGGGTCTGTTCTTTCTCTCCGGCCTGATCCTGATCATCCTCGGCATCATGGGCGAGTACCTCGGACGCATCTACCTCGAGGTCAAACGCAGGCCGCTGTACATCGTCGACTACGTCTTCGCGACGACGACCACGAGCACGACCAGCGACAGCGCCGCGATGATCGATCCGACGACCAGCGACGTCGGCCGGTAGTACAGCCGCACCTCGAAGTGATCAGGCGGCACCTCGACCGCGGGCAGGACCATGTTCGCGCGCAATACCGGCACTGGTTTTCCGTCGATGGTGGCCCGCCAGCCGGGCAGCCACGCGCGACGGAACACGAGCAGCGTCTTCCCACCCTTGTCCTCGAAGCCCACGACCGTCGAGTTGCGATGCTCCTCGATGCTCCGAAGATCGCGCGTGTCGTAGCGGTTCACGCGGCTGTCGCCGGACGTGTAGAGCACGATGCCGCGGCCGAACGTGACGGCGTACGCGGTGCGCTCGTCGAGCGTCTTCAGCGCGAAACGGCCCTTGAACACCGGCGAGTGAATGCGCTGGCGATGCAGCACCAGCGAGCTCGCGATGCGCGCGGACAGAGTCCAGCCGTTGCGCGCCAGCGTCTGCGCGTGCTTCGTCGCCATCGCCTCGGGCACGATCAGACCGTCGATGCCGAACTGGTGCAGCAACTGGTCCGGTGCGGACTGCTCGCGCAGCAGCAGCTCCGCGCGCGCGGCGCCCATCGGACCATGCGCGTCGACGGCAAAGATGTTGCGCATCGCGGCGAGGCCGAGGGGCGAGTAGCCGTTGATGAACTTGAGGCGGGCGAGCATCGGGACGTTCCCCGGACGCAGCTCCGCGTTGACGCCGCGCGAGCGCCGGCCGTACGCGTCACGTGCGACGATCGAATCGACGTCGTACATCGCCAGGTAGCGCCGCGCGGGATCGAGCACGCCCGCGGTTTGCAGCGACTCGTCGTAAGACCATACTGGCACCTCGCTGCGCCGCGAGAAGGTGGCGAAGGTGAGCAACACCATCGCGATGGTGATCGCGACGGGCATCCACTCGTTGTCGACGAAGAGCCAGATGATGCAGAGCGCGGCAACGATGCCCGCGTGCAGCAGCGTGGCCTGCGGCTCGAGGTCGAACGCGATCGCGGCGACAGCGGTGACAAGCACCAAGCCGAGCGCGAATCGTGGAGCGGCGGGCTTCAGCCCGCCGGCCGGCGGCCTGAAGGCCGCCGCTCCACAGATCGCCAGCACGAGGTGAAAGAGCGGGAGCCAGCGGAAGCTCCAGCGGAACGGTCCCGCCGAGGGGAGCAGCATCAGCACGACGAGCATCATCAGGAGCGCGAGCTCCGGAACGTGACGACGGACGAAGTCCCGGCGCGCGCCGGCCAACAGTGCAGCGAGCGGCACGAACGCGCCCAGGAGCTCGACCGCGGGGTGCGGCATCGCGCCGTCGAAGACCTTCCACGTCGCCGCGAACGCGGGGATGACCAACCCGAACAGTCCCGCCGGCGGCACCGACCAGATCGACTCCACCAGCGTCGCCGAGTGGTCGCGCGCCGTATACGGAAAGTACTCGAGCAACATCAGCACCGCCGGCGCGCTCAATCCGAGGCCAACCGCGGACGCGCCGACGACGCGCCACTGCTTCCGCAACAGGGCCAGGAACCCGACCGCGAACGCCATCAGCACCGCGTACGGCCAGCCTGCAGTGACGAGGAGGTAGAGCGAGACCGCGGTCAGCAGGAATGATTTGCGCCGCAGCCCGAGCCAGTACCACGGCAACCATGCGAACGCAGCGACGCCCGGGAACCATGTAGTGCCCCACCACAGAATCCAGCCGTTCAGTCCCGCGACGACGGCGACCATGAACGACGCGCCAACGCTCGCGCCGTAATCACGCGCGAGCCGGTACGCGCCGGCGGCGGCAATCGCGGCGTGCACGATGAACATCAGCGCGCCGCGCGCCGTGAGTGACAGCGGTAGCAGCCAGACGATGATGTCGAGCAGCGCGCGAAAGACCGAGAAGACCGCGAACTGATACTCCGCGCCCAGCCCCGCGCAGAGCCACGAATAGCGGGACAGCAGCGGGAACTCGCCGCTCATCCACGCCCTCGCCACCTCGCGCGAGCCCGGAAGGTACTGGAGCTGAAAGTCGTCGCGCACGAAGAACGCGGGATGGATCGCGTAAAGGATCCACGCGAGAGTCCCGACCAGCAGCGCGGCGGCGAAGGTGCGTCGCGTCTCGCTCATGGCCCGATGTTCAGTTGTCCGCCACGCACGAACACTTCCTGTCTGCGGCACAGGTCCGTCCAGAGCGCCCGGGTGCGCTCGTGCCACGGCTGCGTGCGCGGCAGACCTCCCACTTCGAAGATCGCCATGGCCGGCGTCGGATTGAGCCGTGCGTGATTGCGCTCGATGCAGCCGCAGACGCCGTCGAGGAACGGCACCCAGTCGCCGACCTCGATGTAGCGTGCGCGCAGCGAGCACGGCGGCAGTTCCGCGAATCCGATCGGCGGAAGAAAGTCCGGGTGCCGCGACGCGATGCGGATCGCCGAAGGAGCCGACTCCCGGAAGTTGTACCAGTAGTACGAAGCGTCGAACGCCGCGACCGGATGGCGGGGCGGCGAGATGAACACCGTGTCGTCCGGGCGTAGCGTCGTCTGCAGCGCGCGCTGCGTCGTCCAGTAGCGCGGCCACGACGCCGGCTGATCGCTGAACGCCTTTCGCTGCAGCGGCACGGCCGCCGCGATCAGGGCGGCGGCGAGCACGACGAGCTGCACGCGCTCCGGAATCAGCGCCGCGATCAACGCGTACACCAGCGCCGCACTCGTCGCGATCATCACCAGATACTGCGCCCACAGGTACGGATACGGATAGACGAAGCGGAACTCGAGCAGCGACGATGCCACCAGGGCGAGCGCGATCCATGCAAGGCGCGGCTCGGCGAGCTTGCGCACGCGGATTCCGATCGCGCCGAGCACGATCGCGATGACGATCCACCACCAGCGATGCTGCGGCGACGCGCTCGACCACACCGGCACCTGCTCGAAGAAGCGCCGGATCCACGGGTTGGACGTGAAATCGCCGACCACCTCCGACTTCAGTTGGAAATTGAAGAACAGATAGTCGCGCGGCGTGGTGACGGTGAAGAGCGGCAGCAGCGCCACGAACGCGATCACGATCGCTGGACCCAGCGCCTCGAAGCGCCGAGAGCGCCACAGCCACCACAGGAAATACACACCCGCGAGCGCGCACTCGAGCGGCCACTTCGGATTCCAGACCGTGGCGAAGAACATCAGGCCGATCCCCGCGCCGGCCCGCAGCGCCTGCATGCGCGAAGCGTCGACGCCCCACGTCAGCAGCACGATCCCGCTCCAGAACAGTGCCAGCGTCGGCCCCTCGGCACGGATGTCCGCCAGACCGCGAGCCCAGATCTGCGAGGACATCAGCAGCGTCGCCGCGGCCACGATCGGCGCGGCTGGAGCGCGGGTCATGCGCCACGCGAAGAGCATCACGGCACCCACGGCGATCATCCCGAAGACGCCGGAGAGAACGCGCGCGCGAATCGTCCACACGTGCACGTCGATTGCGCGCAGGTCGCCGCCGGGCATCACGCTGTGCAGGACCAGGCCGAGGTGCGGGGGATGGTCTTCGAAGAAGTCGCGGTAGATGGTCTTCCCCGCGGCCATCAGCCAACTCGCGTGGAGATACTCGTTCTCGTCGTAATGCAGCGGACGTCCGGCCAGACCGATGACGGCCATGAGCTGCAGGAGGAGGATCGCGGCCGCCGCAATGAGCGCGATTCTGCGCACGGGCCTCGAATATAGCAGTGTTAGCATCGCGGCCATGTCGCGGTCCGGGCGCGTGCTGCTCGCTCTCGTCTTCGCCGCGTGGTGCGCCGCGACCATCGCCGGCGCCGTCGCACACGAGCCGTGGTGGGATGAAGCGCAGGCCTGGCTCATCGCGCGCGACTCCCCGCTCCTCGAGCTGTTCACGCAGCAGCTCCGCTACGAGGGCCACCCGCCGCTCTGGTACCTGATCCTCGCCGTTCCGGCGAAGCTCGGACTGCCGTACGCGTCGCTGAAGGTGATCGGGGTGCTGTGCGGTGCCGCGAGCGCGTTCCTGCTGCTGTTCGGATTTCCGCGCGTGCCGCTTTACGTGCGGGTGCTCGGGCCGTTCGGATTGTTCGTCGCGTACCAGTACACAGTCGTGGTCCGGAGCTACGCGCTCATTCTGCCGCTGCTACTCCTGATCGCGCGCATGTACGACGCCCGCCACCAGCGACCAGGACGTTTAGTCGTGCTGCTCATCGTGCTCTCCAACGTGAGCGTGCACGGCTTCGCGATCGCCTGCGGCCTGGGCGCGTTGTTTCTGTTCGACGTGGCTTCCGGACGTGTACCGCGCCCTTCACGCCGAGCATTCCTGACCAGCGCCGCGGCGTTCGTGTTGAACGCGATTGTCCTCGCCATAGTGCTGTGGCCCGCAGGCGACAATCGCTCGTACGTCCACCACCACGGCAGGCCGTTCGATCCGGCACGTCACACGTTCATCGCGACGTCAGTCGTGCCCGATTTGTTCCTCGCGCCCATGCGCGAGGAGTCGCCCGTGCTCGCCGTGACCCGCGTGACCCTGGCCATGACGGTCCTCGCAATCCCAGTGTTATGGATCTTCCGTCGCGGAGCCGGAGCTCCCTTCGTGCTTGCCTTGCTCGGCGTCTACGCCATCACGTTGCGCTACTACGCCATGTGGCACCTGGGACTGTTCTACTTCGTTCTTCTCTTCGCCCTCGTTTTGGCGTTTGAGCGCCGCAGGCACGGCGCGCTCGACAAGGCGGCGCAGGTTGCAATCGCCCTGCTGCTTCTCAGGCACGCCGAGTGGGCGGCGCGCTCGCTCCGCTACGATCTGCGTGCCGAGGCGACGGGCAGCAAACGCGCGGCGGAGTTCGTCGGCGCCCAGGGACTGCATCATCGCCAGCTCTACGGCACGGGCGCGGCCGTCATCGAGTTGCAGCCGTACTTCCCGGCGAACATCATCGACAACTATCGCTACGGAGGCCGGACCTTCTGGGATTATTCGTCGGGCAATGCCTGGCCGTATCCGAAGTTCACGACCGCATCGCGGCAGGAGATGAGCCGCTGGTTCGCCCGATTGCTCGCGGAGCGGCCCGAGTACATCGTTTACGCAGGCGGCATCCTCGAGGACGAGCTCTACGCGCCGGGCCTTTTCCGCAACAGCAATTACGTGCGCATGGCCTCGTTCGGAGGCTACACTTACTGGAAGGATGCCGAGATGTGGCGCATCACCTTCCACGTCTTCCGGCGCGCCGATATGCCTCCCGCGTCAGGTCCGCGCAGCGTCGCCAGGTGAACCGGGCGGCCCGCTCGCGTCCGCTCCGCGACAGCTCCTTCCGCAACGAGTCGTCCGCCATCATCCTCCGCATCGCCGGGGCGAAGTCGTTCGTGTGCAACGCCGCGCCGCCGCTCACCTCGCGCAACGACGGGATGTCCGACGCGATCACCGGTGTGCCGCAGGCCATGGCCTCGGCCACCGGCAGACCGAACCCCTCCTCGAGGCTGGGCATGACCAGCGCGATCGCGCCGCGATAGAGCGCCGCTAGGCGCTCGATGGAGACGAAGCCCTCGGTCGTGACGCCGGCCGCGCCGCGATAGCGCGCGAACTCGGCACCGGCCAACACCAGCGACGCGCCCTGGATGCCGCGGAACGACTCGACCAGGGTGGCTACGTTCTTGTGGGGCTTGTCGTTGCCTACGTACAGAAAATAACGGCCCGTCGCGGCCTCGCCACGCTCGAAGAAAATCGTGTCGATGCCATTCGGCGTCACCACGATCCTGGACGGATCGCACGGGAACGCATCGCCGATGGCGCTCTTCGCGGCGTCGCTCACGGTCAGCACGGCGACGCTCTTTCGCAAAGCACGGCGCATCATCAATGAGTAGTAGATCGAGCCGCCCGGCTGCGACGGAGGGAAGCGCACCGGAATCACGTCGTGAATCGTGGTGATGCTCGGGCACGACGTCCACGGCAGCACGAAGTGGGGCGTGTGAAAGAGGTCGAGCCGCGCCTTCGCGATCGCGCGTCCCATCACCATCAGCTCGCGCACGCTGTAACTCGGCGCGTGCACGACATGCTGCTCGAACGGCGTCTCGACGCGCTGTGGAACGAAGAGGACGTACTCCTCGTCGCCGCGATCCAGCTCCGCCAGCGCGTGCACCAGGCCGCGCACGTACGTGCCTATGCCGAAGTCGGCGATCTTGCGGCAGTCGATCCCGATCCTCATCGCGCGCCCATCGTACAATCGCGCCCTGTGTCGCGCCCTCTCCGCCTCGGCCTGGCCGTTCTGACCGTCGCGGTGCTCGCGGCCCTCGCCACCTACGCCTGGCGCGGCCGGTTCGCCCGCTACGTCACCGACGACTTCTGCACCTCGAGCATCCTCCGCGACGAGGGGTTCTTCGGGATGATGCGCTACCACCGCGTCTCGTGGAGCGGCCGGTATTCGTTTTATCCGATGAAGGCGATCCCGGAGTCGATCGGACCCGGAACCGCGCGGGTGATGCCGGCGCTCATGATCGCGCTCTTCGGCGTGGCCGCGATCTGGACGATGCGCCGCGTGACGGATCGCCGTTGCGTGCTGCTGGCCGTGCTTACCGGAACATCGATCGCGTACGCGGCGATCGATGCGACACCCGAGGTATTGACCATCGGCGGGCCGCTGATGTGGGAGACGGGGACGGTCACCTACATGCTCCCGCTGATCCTTTACACGATCTGGGCGGGACTCTTTTTCGGACCGGGATCGCTCCTCGGACGAACGATCGCCAGCGCGTTGGTGATGTTCCTCGCCGGTGGACTGTCCGAGACGTCGCTCGCCGCGCAGTGCGCTCTGACCGGCGCAATGACGCTGCTCACGCTGGGGTTTCGCTGGCGCGAGGCGTCGCGCATCGCCCTCGCCGGATGCGCCGCCTCGATCGTCGCATTGCTCCTCGTCGTTTCCGCGCCCGGCAACGTCGTGCGCATGCGAAGGCTCCCGCCACGTGCGCCGTTCGTCAGCGCGGCTCTGAGCTCGGCGCGCATGGCCTACGACTATGTCGGCTCGGTCGCGTTCTCGGACGGGAAATCACTGCTCCTCATCCTTCTCTGCGGCGCGATCGCGGGAGCCACGTTGCCGCGATTCAACACTGCTGTCGCGATCGCGGCCGCGATCGCCGCCGCCTGCGGCTATGGCGCCACCTTTCTCCCCTCCGCCTGGATGCTCTCGATGGGACCGCCGCCGCGCGCGCTGCACGTCTGCAACTTCTTTCTGATGGCGATCCTTCTCCCGCTCAGCGCTCTCGCCAGCGCGCGAAAACCACGCGCCGTTCTCGCCGCGGCACCCGTGCTGCTCGTGCTCCTGACCGTCGTCCCGATCGCGTCCGTCCGCTTCGTCATCGGCACCTTCCCGAAAGCCCGCGCCGACGCAGCGGAGCTCGATCGCATCGACGCCCTGATGCGCGCCAATCGCGGCAAACGCGTGGTGGTGCACTCCCCGTGGTCGATCGCCGAACGCGTGCTCGTCGAGGAGCCGGAGTTCTGGACGAACCGCTGCATGTCACAGTTCTACGGCGTGCACTCGATCCGCGTCACGCGCTGACTCAGAACGTGAACTTCTCGGGCGGCGCCATACACAGCGTGCGCGTTCCCGTCGGGACGACCAGCACACCCACCGCCGCACCCGGCCCCGCGCGCATCTCCAGTTGCGATCCCTCGCGGAGAACCAGCGTGCGCGCGCCGGCCGGCACCGCGACACCATCGACGAGCCATTGCACGCGACCTTCGACGTCGCGCGGCAGGCGATCGAGCGGGATTTGCATGAGCGGCGCGTCCGGACCTTCGATCAGCGCATAGCGCAAAGGCCGCGAGAACCAAGGATGCTTCGCCAGCATCGGACTGACCCAGATGTCGTACTGACCGCTCTTCACCACCGTCCATGACCAGTGCAAGCCCGTCGTCGGAACGGAGGTCGAGAAACCGGGGATCCAGAGGTTCCGGTACAGCGGCACGTAGTGCGAGGTGGCGAAGCGGCCGACGTCCTGGAAGGCGATCATCCAGTTGTGGGTGCGGTAGTTGTGGACGATCAGGTCCGGCGGCCGCCTGCGGATGTCGTAGCGCTCGATCACTCCCGCCTCAGCCATCAGCCGCACGCCGCTCGGTAGAAACCAGTAGCGATACGCCGGCTCGCGCCGCAACGCGTATCCGGTGCCGTCCCACACGCGCCCGTCCGGCGGCACGCGGCGGTCCGCCTCGGTCATGATCCGGTCCTGATACGCGAGCTCGGCACCGAGCGAGCCGGTGCCCATGCGGACGACTCCGAGGACCAGTGCGACGACGACGATGGCGGAGGCGATGAGCGCGGCGCGCGGGATCCGCGGCGCGATCCGTTCGAGCGCGACAGCGGCCAGCGGCACCATCAGCAGCCACACACTCTGCAGGTGATAGTCGTACTGCACGCCCGGCAACGCCACGACGATCATCGCCGCGATCCACACCAGCGCGAGCACCTGCAGCACGCCGCGGCGGCGGAACTCGCGCAGCGCGATCCAGAGACCGCCCATTGCGATCGCCCACAGCGCGATGCCGCTCAGCTCTCCCTCGTGGAACGGTGTAGCGAGAATCGGAAGGAGCATGTTCGGCGGCGCGTTCGCGCCGGAGAGCCGGTTCGCGTCTCGGTTGTAGACGAGGATGCATTCGACGAACGCCGGCCAGGTTCCGGTGGCGAAGAGCGTCGCAAGAAAAGCGGCGGCGACACCGGCGACGCCCGCGGCGATCTTCCACGTCCGCGCCAGCCACTCGCGACGATCGAACACGACGCCCGCGGCGACGAGGATGGCCAGCGGCGCGAGGCGCATGTTCGTCAGCACCGCCAGCGACATCACCGCACCGAATGCGATCCAGCGTCGCGCAAGGATCAGCGTCAACGCACCGATCAGCAGCAGATTGCCGACCGCGTCGACGCGATACTGCACCGCGGTTCGCACGAACGACGGCGTGCTGAGGAGCAGGCTGAGCGCGATCGCGAGCGGCCAGACGGCGTCCGTGGTCACGCGACGCGTCAGGCGCCCGAGCAACACGAACGTCGCGACCCACACCAGCAGTTGCGACCAACGCATGGCCAGCACGGCCTGCACTCCGGCGCCGCCGCCCAACACCTTCGCAAACGGCGCGAACAGAAGCCACTGCAGCGGCGTATGGTGTTCCCAGTAGTCGCGATACGGCACCCGCCCCTCGGCCACCCATCGCGTGGCCCGAAAGAACTCGATCTCATCCCACGTGAGCGCGTTCGCCCACTGCAGCTCGACGAGGGCGAGCGCGACGCACGCCGCGACGAGCAGCCCGTAGCGCGACGTCACTCTCTCGATGCGCACCGCGCCACCCTCTCCCGCACGAACGCGTCCCACGCCGGCGCCGGTCCGCGCGCGACGGGCACTCCGGGACGGAGGACCTCGTAGACGCCGGCAACCTCAGTCGGCACGAGGTCCGGCCGCGAGAGCGCCACCTGCGCGCACGCACATGCGCCGGGCAGGAACTCCGCGTATGCACTGATCTCGAGGAAACGCAGCGACCCCGATCGACGCCGCGCGAACTGGCAGACGGGCAGGCTGTCTGCCGTGAGCGGGGGCAGGTAACGCTGGACGTCGGGCTGTGTGGCGATCAGCGCCAGCGTCGTCGGGACGAGGTCCGTGAAGGAGTACGTGAAGTACGACGCGTCATGCGCGGCTACTGGATGCCGCGACGCGCCGATCCAGACCGTCTCGCCCGGCTGCAATTTGCGCAACAGCTCCTCACGCGCCGGCCACGACGCGGTGTAGCGGTCGACGATCTCCACGTCCATGCGCTCGGAGAGATGCGGCAGCGCGAGTGCCAGTCCGACTGCAATCGCGGCGTTACCGCCCATCGCCGTTGCCGCGATCTGATCGCGCCTGATCACCGCAATCACGATCGGCGCCGCCACGAGAGCAATGGCGAGGCACTGCGCGATGGCCGTCGACGCTGAGATTCCCTCCGTCGCGAGATGGACGATGACCATCGCGATCACCAGCGCGGCCGTTGCGGTCATTGCCACGAATGCCACCAGCTTCCCGTGCGTCCAGCGAATGATCGCGGCGCTCAGCAGGCCGTACGCCATCGCGAGCACGAAGCTGAACAACAGAAAAAATTGCGGCCAGATATACGGCCACGGATAGAGATAACGCACCTCGAGCGCGGCCGCGATGACCGATACGAGCACGAGCAGGCTGCGCCATGAGCGGGCGGCGAGCAGGAAAGCGAGCAGGTATAAACCGATCGCGACCGGACCGACGAACCGCGGCGGCGCGTAGTGGAACGGCGAAAGTCCGCGGAAGGACGACACGACCCAGGCCTGGCTCGCGAACGCGTCCATGTTTCGCGCTTTCAGCAGGAAGTTGAAGAAGACGTAGTCGTCGAGCGTCGTCACCCGGGTGAGCGCGGCATAGAACAGGCCCAGCGTCACGAGGATCGGAACGAACGCGCCGAGCAGATACGCGGCGCGCACCCGCATCAGCCGAACGCACTGCGCGAAAAAATACACACCCAGACAGAGGCCCACGAGCGGCCACTTTGGATTCCACAAGTCGGCGGCCAGGGCCAGCGAGATTCCGCATCCGGTGCGCCACGCCATGCTCCACGACGGTGTGTCATCCCAGATCAGGAGGAGGAAACCGGTGACGAAGAGCGCCAGCGTCGGAGCGTCGGCGCGGATGTCGGCGATGCCGCGCACCCAGGTCAGATGCGCGCCGAGGAGGGCAGCGAGAGTGACCACCGCGGCCGGGGCGCTTCGAGTGATGCGCCAGACGATCAGGCCCGCCGCGATCATCGCCCAGGTCCCGCACATCGCCGAGAAGAGTCGAGCGCGGACGGCCCAGTCGAAGACGCTCTCGGTGCGCATCTGCCGCAGGAGCTGAAACAGGAACGGAGGATGGTCCTCCAGGAAGTCGCGATAGATCCGCTTCCCGTGATCCATCAGCCACGCGGCGTGCAGGTACTCGGCCTCGTCGTGGTCGAGGGCGCGGCCGAGCTGGTTCGCCACGGCCAGGGCGTTCATGAGAAGAAGCAGCGCGATGACCGCGGCCAGCAGAACACGCTCGGCGGTGCTCGCCGTCGCCGGGGGGCGGGGCTCATCTTGTGCGTTCAAGGACCGCGCGAATTGTACTCGCCTGCTCACTCGCCGAGCGGGCTGCAATCGCGTTGTGGCCCGCGGGCCCGTGGTGTGGCGAAGACCGACCACTCTCCGACACGCCGGTCGACGGAGATCGGTACGGGCGCGTCGCGGAAGAGCCAGCGCCGGGGATCAGGTCCGCGCACCAGCAGGTAGTCGTACTGCAGGATGGCCGGCCAGTCGATGCCACTCAGCGGAGAGGACTTGGTCGTCACCACCGGTTCCTTGCCCGGGCGATAGCGCACCACCTGCGGGTAATAGCCAGCGAAAGACCAGGCCGCGAGTCCGCCGCGGCGCACCTGATAGAGCGCGCCGAAGTGCCAGTACACGGGCCCGGGCACGTGGTCGCTGAAGGGCTCGACGGTGAACTGCGCGACCCGCCGGTTGGGCGGTAATTGTTCGAGCAGGGCCTCGTAGTCGCGGACCTCGAGACCGAAGCGATGGAACCGCGCGGTCAGGACACCCAGCCACAGGAGCACGATCGCGACGACGAGAGCGCGCGACAGCACGACCGAGCGGCGCGGGCGCTCCAGAATGAACAACGCTCCGGCAAAGGCCGCACACGCGAAGCGGGGATAGAAATACGCGCTGCCGTAGGCGCCGAACGGAGCGAACGTATAGACCAGCAGCGCCGCCGCCAACAGCACCCATCGGGCGAGGTCGCGGGTGATGCCCGGCCGCTGCACGGCGATCGCGACGACCAGACCGAACAGCAGCAACAATCCGAACGGCTCCCACGCATTGGCGAACAGCAGCGACGGCAGATCGGTCAGCCGCTGGTGGGGGGCCTTCCACATGGTGATGCCGCCTTCAGTAGTTGCATCGGCTGCTCGCAGGCGAACGATGAACAGTGCGAGCAACACCGCCGGCGGCACGATCGGGACGAGAGTCTTCGCCTCGCGCCTGATGACGGCCACGAGCAGGGCCACGACCGCACAGAAGACGAACATCAGCGCGTGCGCCGACAGCAGCACCAGCGCGACGATCGATTGTTTCCAGATCGGCGCCTCGCGGTCATAGAGCAGCGCAATGAAGTAAATCCCGATCGGAATGGCCAGCGCGAAGTTCAGAAATCCCCAGTAGAACGCGTAGCCGTACGCGAGCAGAAATCCGATCAGCGACAGCCATGGATCCGCGGACGTGCGTTTCAGGAGCTCCCGCAATGCCAGCGGGAGCAGGACGATCGTCAGCCACACCGTCAATTTCGCCGTGACACTGACGGTCATCACCAGCGCCAAGGCGCGCATCAGGGCGTAGGCGAGGAGGTACGGAGTCGCGAGTTGGAGCTCGAAGGACTCGCCGAGCGGCTGGCAGGGATGATCGAGGTGTTTCCAAAGGGCGATCTGGGCCATGTGCTCGGGCAGATCTGCCGCGGGGAGGATGCCGGTGACGAGGAGGGGAAGCGTGGCGGCGACCGCGCAGACGGCGAAGGCGATCCAGTAAGCGCCGCGCATGAGGCGGTGCATTACACCACACGGCGATATCATGCGATCGCCTGCGGCTGACGTCCGCCGTCCCTCACGTTCGCCCTCCTCCTCTCCCTCGGCGCCTATGTCTGGCGCGGCTGGTACACCGTGCGCGGCACCGGCGCGGTGACGGGGCCGATCGCCTCCAGCGCGCCCTTGATGACTGCAGTTACTACAGGCTGCGGTCGCTGCGCGTTGTCCGGTAAAAGCGAAAAGCCGCTGATTTCTCAGCGGCTTTTCATAATATCCCGGCGGCGTCCTACTTTCCCACGCAGTTGCCCGCGCAGTATCATTGGCGATGCAGAGCTTAACTGCCGTGTTCGGAATGGGAACGGGTGTGACCTCTGCTCTATGACCACCGGAAACCTTGTGACTTG
>DATLOL010000087.1:0-17620 GCA_035536275.1 Thermoanaerobaculia bacterium | reverse complement strand
GCTCATTCCTCGTGCCCCACCCGCCCAGGTCCCTCGACTACGCTCGGGATGACACGTGAGAGCTACAGCTCCGCCAACACGTTCTTCGCGACCGCCGGCACGATCGTCACGTCATCCGAGATGCCGCGGGTAAAGATCACGATCACGTACTTGCGCCCGTTCGGGAGCTCCACGTACGCCGCGTCGTGGCGCACTTCGCTCGTCCAGCCGGCCTTCGACCAGAGCCGCGCGCCGGACGGTAACGCCTCGCCGATGAACTCCTTGACCTGATTCTCGTCCTCGCGCACCGGCGCGAGCGGACGCTCCATGAGCTTCATCATCTCGTCCGAGCCGGGCGCGCGGCGGCGCACGATCCAGAGCAGCAGCGACGCGGTCGCGTTCGCGGTCAGCTTGTTGCGGTTCTCGCGATTCGTGCCGAGAACCTGGCGATCGACGCCGTACGGGCCGAAGCTCCACGGCTTCATCATCGCGCTGACGTTGTCCGCGTAGCCGAGGCGGTGGAAGCGCTGGTTGATCTCGCGGCGGCGATCGATGTAGCGGCGCAGCGCGCGTCCCTCCAGCGGCGGACCGGGCACCGTGCCGGCCAGGATGTCCACGAGGTACGCCGTGGCGTCGTTGTCCGAGACGACGATCATCTCCCGCAGCGCGCGACCGACGTCGCCGAGGTTCTGCCTGCGCGTCGCGTATACGTCGGCCATGAAGAACAGCTTGATCACCGAGGCGGGATAGAACGGCGCGTCGCCGTGATAGTCGCCGCGGGAGAGGAGGTCGGGCTTCGTGACTTCGACGACGCTGATGGCGAGGTCCTCCGCCTTCAGCTTCGGATACGCCTTCAGCGTCGTTTGGGCCGCCGCCTTCAGCTTGTAGTCGATCGACGGATCGCGCGCGACGTCGGTGAGCTCGCGAAAGTCGGCGCGTGCGGTGAGCGCGAGAATCAGCAGCGGCAGGAGGCGGCGCATCCGCGCATTCTACGGGCGCAGCTTCTCCTCGACGATGCCGCGCCAGGTCTCGGCCACGTGCCCCGCGTTCCACGGCAGCCGCACCAGTCGCGTCCTGCGCTCGCCGTCGACGAGCACGATGTCGTAATGCGTCTCCTCCTCGGTCAGGCTGCCCATCAACTCCCCGTCGACATGCACGACGACGCGGCCGGGCGCACCTCGCGGCACGGTCACCACCGGGTGCCGCCGCACCGCGAAGAACGCCGCGATGAGGCCAGCCGCGGTGCCGCCGATCAGCATCCACCAGCGCGCCTTCTTTCTGCCGCGCATGGCGAAGATCGCCACCGCGGCCCCGAGCGCCGTGATCAGGCCCGTGCGCACCGGCTCCCACAGCGAGCGGCGGAAGATCACCCGATCGCGCTCGACGACGATCACCGCGTCGTACACGTACAGCGTGCTCGCGGCGCGGGCGCTCTGCCGATCGCGCTCCGCCTTCTGCGCGCCCGAGTAGCCGCGGCCCCACCACAGATAGGGCATGCCCGCGCCGCAGCCATACACGAGCGCCGAGAGGAGCAGCAGCGCGAGGACACAGCCCCACACGTTGGCGCGCCGTTTCGGTTGAGCGTCGATGCGCCGATTGTACGGTCAGGGTCTCTCGATGAGGATCAACTCCGGGAACTTGCAACTGAGCCCGTCGCCCGAGGAGATGCCGCGCAGGTGACGCCACACCCACGGCAGCAGATGGTTGCGTCCCCACGCGAGCTCGCCGCGCACGACGTCGAGGCGGGTCGGCTTCGGCCGGTCCGGCAACGGCTCGCTCCACGACGCCGACGTCCCCGGCAGCTCGATGTGAAACGCCAGCGCCTCGGCGATGCGCGCGTGGCCGACCGAGTTCGCGTGCAGCCGGTCGCCGGACCACAGCCGCGGGTCGGATGCGACCGGATACGCCGCGAGATCGCACAGGATCGCGCCGCTGCGCGCGCACGCGTCGCGGATGGCGTCGTTCAACAGAGAGACACGATTGCCGAGGATGCGCGCGAACGGCATGACCGGCGTGAGGTCGGGAAGCGTGAAGGTGAGCACGGTCGCACCGGCGCCGCGCAGCTCGCTCTGCATCGAGTACAGGTCGTCGCCGAACGTGACCGGATCGAAACGCCGGCGCAGGACGTCGTTCGTGCCGGCGACGCAGGTCGCGAGATCCGGCTTCATGGCCACCGCGCGCGCGAGCTGCTCGTCGCGAATCTGCCGCGTGGTCCGTCCGCGCAGCGCCAGATTGGCGTACCACACCCTCCCCTGCACCTCGGCCAGCCGCGCCGCGAGCCGGTTCGCCCACCCGCGATAGCCGCCGCGGCCATCCGGGTCGTCGAGGCCTTCGCTGGTGGAGTCGCCGATGGCGACGTAGCGCTCGTACATTCGCGGCGCATGGTACGCGACTCAGTCCCGAGCGCCGCTCCACGGGAACGACGCCTCTCCCCGCGAGCGGGGAGAGGTATCCTCCCCCGCGTGATCCCCTGGGAGCTGATCGACACCACCACCATCCCCGGCGAGGCGGAGCCGATGCGTCTGTACCGCCGCGGGGCGGAGTACTCGATCCGCATCGGGCATCACGAGTTGATGAACAACCGCGAGCATGGTTCCGAGGATGCGCTGGCGGACCTCGTGTGCGGGCGGCTGCGTGGCGACGTGCGCGTGCTCGTCGGCGGGTTGGGCATGGGTTACACGCTCATGGCCGTGTTGAAAAACGTCAGCCGGAAGAGTGAAGTCGTCGTCGCGGAGCTCGTGCCGGCGGTCGTGCGGTGGCATCGCGGCGTGCTCGCGCACGTCTCCGCAGGCGCGCTCGACGATCCGCGTGTCACCATTCGCGAGAATGACGTCGCGCACGTCATCGGCGAAGCAGGGGGCGCGTTCGACGCGATCCTCCTCGACGTCGACAACGGGCCGGCCGGACTGACGTCGAAGACCAACGATCGGCTGTACGGCCTGAAAGGCCTCCGCGCCGCGCACACCGCCCTGCGTCCGAAAGGCATCCTCGCCGTCTGGGCCGCCGATCCCGATCCGCGGTTCACGAAGCGCCTGCAGCAGGTCGGCTTCACGGCCGAGGAGATCCGCGTGCGCGGTCACGGCCGCAAGGGCCAGCGCTATCTCATCTGGCTGGCAACACGAGGATGAACGTCGCGCCCGCGCCGGGCGCGCTCTCCGCGGTCAGCTCGCCACCCATCGCCTGCGCCAGCTCGCGGCTGATGGCCAGTCCGAGGCCGACGCCGCGCTCGCGGTTGTCGGTCTCGAGCTGCACGAACGGCTCGAAGATCCGCTGCAGTTGATCGGATGGAATGCCGATGCCGGTGTCCTGCACGCGGATGACCGCACGCTCGCCATCGCGCGCGCAACGCACGGACACCGATCCGCCGGTGGTCGTGAACTTGATCGCGTTCGCCAGGAGGTTGAGCAGGATCTGCTGCAGGCGATCCGGATCGGCATGCACCACGGCGCCTTCGCAGTCGGTGGAAAAGGTCAGCCCCGACTCCTGCATGTGCAGCCGCACCAGCACCTCCGCGCGCGCCACCGCAGCCTCGAGCGGCACGTCGCTGAGACGCAGCGGCACGCTGCCGGATTCGAGCTTCGCGAACCCGAGGATGTCCTCGAGCATGCGCAGGAGCTCGCGGGCGGCGTTGCGGATCCGCTCGAGCGAGTCGAGTTGCTCCTCGCTCACCGCGCCGTGGACGCCTGCCGCGAGCAGCGCGGCATTGCCGGTGATCGACGTGAGCGGCGTGCGCAGATCGTGGGACATCATGGACAGGAACTTGGCCTTGGCCGCGCTGGCCTGCTCGGCGAGCCGTCGCGCCTCGAGCAACTGGGCCTCGTACTCGTTGCGCTGGATCATGCGCACGAACACGCAGTCGCAGACGAACGCGCCGTCGCGGTCGCGGCGGATGGCGTTCATCAGCACCGGGATCGTCTCGCCGTCCTTCGTGCGCAGCTCGAGGTAGATCTCCTCGGCCACGCCGTGCATGCGGAGCATCGGAAAGACGTGGGTCTGGTAGAAGATGCGGCCGCCCGGCGGCAGGATCTTCTGCACGTGCCATCCCTGCAGCTCGAAGCGCGGGAACCCGAGGAGCGACGCGAGGGTCGCGTTGACCTCGATCATCGTGCCGTCGTCGGCCACGCTGATGAAGCCGCACGGAGCGCTATCGAGCAGCCGATCCATTCGCCAGATACTCGCGCATCGCCTCGATCGTCTCGCCGGGGTGGCTGAGGTGCGGGCAGTGTCCGGTGGCCTTCATCATCCGGAACTTCGCGTCCGGAAGATTGCGCCACACGTACTCCCCCACCTCGCGCGGCGCGATCGCGTCCTCGGCGCACTGCAGCACCAGCGACGGCGTCCGCACCTGCGGCAGATCGGCGCGGTTGTCCGCGAAGAACGTCGCCTCGGCGAAACGGCGGGCAATCTTCGGATCGGTCGAGCAGAAACTGCCCTGCAGCTCCGCGGTCAGCTCGGGCCGGTCTTCGTTCTTCATGATCACCGGCGCGAGGAAATTCGCCCAGCCGATGAAGTTGCGGTCCATGAGGTCGAGCAGCCCCTCGAGATCGGCGCGCTCGAAGCCGCCGACGTAGTCGCCGTCGTTCACATAGCGTGGCGAGGGACCGATCATGATCAGGCGCGAGAAGCGATCCGGCTCGCGCTGCGCGGCCAGGGCACCGATCATCGAGCTGACCGAATGGCCGACGAAGATCACGTCGCGCAGGTCGAGCTCGTGGACGATGTCGAGGACGTCGTGCGCGTATCCGTCGAGGGTCGAGTAACGCTGTTCGTCGTACGCGGACAGCTCGGATTTGCCGGAACCGACGTAGTCGAAGAGGACGATGCGGTAGTCGTTCTCGAAGTCGGGAGTGACGAGGCGCCACATGTTCTGGTCGCACCCGAACCCATGTGCGAACAGCATCGGCTGCGTGCCGCGTCCGAAATCGCGGACGTTGTTGCGGGTGAAAACTGACATGGGGCCGAGAGTATCAAGGTGGGACGGCGGACGCGAGGTCCGCCGTCGTCCAGCCCGCTACTTCTTGGCTTTGTCCTTTTTCGGCTTCTTCGTTTCTTTCTTCCGGGCGTTGTTGCCTTTGGCCATGATCGACCTCCGCCGATCATCGTAACCGATGACACCCGGGATGACACCCACTCGCGAAACTTCTTCGCGGGCAGCGGGGGGCTCATGAAATAGCCCTGGGCCATGTCGCAGCCGAGGTCTTTCAGGATGCGCCAGGCCTCCGCGTTCTCGACGCCTTCCGCGATCACCGTCAGGCCCATGTTGTGTCCGAGCTCGATCGTCGAGCGCACGATCACCAGGTCGTCGCTGGCCGTCGCGCTCAGGTTCTGCACGAAGCTCTTGTCGATCTTCAGCTCGTCCACGGGCAGGCGCTTGAGGTGCGCGAGCGACGAGTAGCCGGTGCCGAAGTCGTCGATCGCGAGACAGACGCCGCGGCGCTTGAGCTCGCGCAGCACCTTCTGCGCGTACGCGGCGTCCTTCATGATCGCGCTCTCGGTGATCTCCAGCAGGAGCTTCTCCGGCGCCAGCCCCGCCTCGGACAGCAGACCGCTGATGAACGTCGGCAGCTCGGAGTCGAACAGATCGAGCGCGGACAGGTTGACCGCGATCGTGAGATCGAGACCGTCCTCGCGCCACGTCGCGCACTGCGCGATCGCTTTGCGGATCACCCACCTCGTGATCAGGCTGATGCGGCCGGATTGCTCCGCGAGCGGGATGAACTCGTCGGGACGCATCACCCCATGCACCGCGTGATTCCAGCGCACCAGCGCCTCGGCGTGCATCACCCTCTCGCTACGTACGTCGACCTTGGGCTGGTAGTACAGCTCCAGCTCATCGCGCGCGATGGCCTGGCGGAGATCGGTCATCAGCGACAGACGCCGCACGCTGTGCTCGTCGCGCCCCGGCTCGTACACCGCAACTCCGCTCTGGTTGCGCTTCGCGTCATACATCGCCACATCGGCACGGCGGAGCATCGTCCCCGCATCGTCGGCGTGCTCGGGGAACGAGGCCAGACCGAGCGACGCATTGACGTCGATCGAGACGTCGCCGAGGACGACCGGCTCCTCGAATGCCGCGGCTACGCGCTCGGTCACGTCCCGCGCGTCGTGGAAGAGGACCGCGAACTCGTCGCCGCCGAGGCGGGCCACGGTGCCGTTGGGGAACGTCTGGGTGAGGCGGCGGCCGATCTCGATCAGGAGCTGATCGCCGAACTGATGGCCGAGGGTGTCGTTGATCTCCTTGAAACGGTCGACGTCCATCATCACCATGCCGGCCACGCCGCGGGTGCGGCTGGCCGCGGCGATGGCCTGCGACAGCCGGTCGAGGAACAGCTTGCGATTCGGCAGTCCGGTCAGCGAGTCGTGCGTCGCCTGGAACATGATCTGTTCCTCGCGCGCCGCGATCGCGGACTGCATTGAGTTGAACGCGCCCGCGAGCTGTCCCAGCTCGTCCTCGCGTTTCACCACCACCGGCTCGACGTACTCGCCGCGGCCGATGCGTCCCGCGCCGGCCGCGAGGATGCGCAGCGGCGAGCTGACCGTGCGCGCGAAGAGCACCGCCGCGAAGACGGCGATGATCAAGACCAGCGCGGACAGCGCGAAGACCTGCCGCTCCAGCGCGACGAACGGCTTGCGGGCCTCGACCAGCGATCGCTGCAGGAGCGCGTTGATCCGCGAGCCGTCGCCAGTGCGCACCGGATGGATGAGCGACGCGTAGTCGGTGTTCGCGAGACGTCCGCGCGGCGGCGTGCTCCAGATCGACACGTCGAGCGACGACACGCGCGCAACATCGGCCAGCACGCGCTCGTCGATGGCGAAGCCCGCGGCGATGTACGCAATCGGCCGCGGCGCGAGCACAGGCACGATCACGAACTGGTACGGCTGCGACTCGAACAACACCGTTGCCGACGCGTCGGCGCTGCGCGAGTCGGCGTCGCGGAAGAGTGTCTGGAAGGGAAACGGCTTCTTCTTGTATCTCCCGCGCAGCGTGTCCGCTCTCACGGTGCCGTCGAGATCGATCAGCAAGACCGCATTCGCGCCGACGCGGCGCCCGTGGTTGTCCAGCGCGGACGTGACCGTGTCGACGTCCGCGAGGGCAATGGTGTTCTTGAACGCGAAGTCACTCACCAGCACGCGCGACTGGTCGGCGAGCGTGCCGGCGCGCATCTGCAGAATGCGATCGAACACCCGCGCGCCGGTGTTCACCTCGTCCACGACCGTGCGCTCCATGGCCTGCCGTCCCGCGAAACGCACGGCCGCGAGCGTGCCCGCCTCGAGCAGTACCAGGACGATGATGATCAGGTAGAGGAGGCGGGCCTGGAAGCTACGGGCGGGCATTGGCGCGTCCGGCGACGAACGTGAGACTGAGACGCTCGTTCGCCGTCAGCGCGATGCTCCGCGGCTGCGGCTCCGCGCGCATGTCCGGATACCAGACCCGCACCGTGTAGCGGCCCGCATCGACGTCGATCTCCGCCACGCCGTTCACGGTCTTCGCGAAGTACGGCGTGTCGACGACGACGATGAACGCGCTCATCTGATCGTGGATGTTGCAGCCGAGGGTGGCCACGCCGGCGCGATCGAAGACTTCCGGATTCGCGGGCGTGCCTTTGTACAGCGGGAGCTGGAACGTCTTCGCCGGCGAAAACGAGTACACATGGTGGCGGACGTCGTCGGTGTTTGGAAATTGCACGGCAGTCCCGGTCTGTACCGGTAGTACGTGCGGAATGAACATGCGGTTGCGCTGATCCATCACCGCGGTCTTCTTCGCCAGCGGTAACTGCCGTCCCTCCGGCACCGCATACACGACCGCATCGCTGACCGCGCGGCCGCGGGCGTCGTTCACGCGAACGGTGATGGTCGCGCCGAGGAGGGGCATCGCGACGAGGAAGACCAGGAGGACACGGACCATGTCAGAGGGAACGGTGCCATCGGTGAGATCATTGCGTCAATGCGGATCATCCTCGTCGTGATCCTCGCACTCCCTCTCCATGGTCAGTTGAGCGGTTTCGCACTGCTGCGTGGCGCGACCGAGGGGGAAGGAGTGTCCGGCCAGGTACAGCTCGGTGCGGACTGGCGTCCGACGATGACCCTCGGCGCGCACGTGCACCTGCTCGCGCGCACGAACGCGGACGACTCGCGGCGCGGACACGTCGGCGTGGTCGAAGCGTGGCTGGATCAGAATTTCGTGCGCGGCGAACATCGCTTCCGCTTCGTGGAAGGCGCGTTCTTTCTGCCGGGATCGCGGGAGAACGTCGACGCGCTCTGGGAGTCGCCTTACACGATCTCGTCGTCGGCGCTGAATTCGTGGCTGGGCGAGGAGCTCCGCCCGATCGGCATCGACGCGTCGTACACACTGCGCCGCCGCTGGACGGTCGGCGCGACGGCGTATCGCGGCAACGACACCCTCGGCGCACTCCCCGCCGTGCGCGGCTGGAAGCTGCACGATCGCTGGACGCTCCTCGGTGAGCACGTACCGGTGGACGCGGAGGACTACACATCGGTCTCCGCGGAAACGGACGGCCGCATCGGCTGGGCGGCGCGCGGACGGTTTCAAACGGATGGCCTGACGCTGCAGGCGCAGCGCATCGACAACCGCTCCGACGCGCTGGAGCACGGCGAGCTCCTGAACTGGCTCACCCGCTTCGACATCTTCTCCGCCGACTTCACCCATGGCGACTGGACGTTCATCGCCGAGGGCGGGCGCGGGTTCACGGACGTGATCGTGGAGGACCAACGCTTCCGCACGGACCTCGCGACGGCATACGTGCTGGTCTCCCGCCTCTTCGGCTCGTCGCGCGCATCGGTCCGCGCCGAGGCGTTCAACGGCGGCCGAGCTCTCACCGCCGCGTACTTCGTCTCGGTCCGCAAAGCACGCCTCGGCGCGGAGGCGCGGAGCGACGGGCGGGTGGCGGTGGAGGTGCGCTGGTACTTTTAGGACCTATAGGTCGTATAGGTCCTATAGGTCCCATAGGTCCTATCCCCACGCCGCGATGCGCGCGGCCACCTTTTCCGCCGTGAAGCCCCACTCCTCGGACAGGCGCTCGTAGGGGGCGCTGGCGCCGAAGTGGTCGATGCCGATGAGGAGGGCGTTTGGGCCCGCGTACTTGTGCCAGCCGTCGGTGCGGCCGGCTTCGATGCAGACCAGCTTGTTGCGGTCGCCGAGGACCTCGTCGCGGTACGACGCGGGCTGTTTGTCGAAGAGCTCCAGCGACGGTGCTGATACGACGCGCGTGTTGCCGCGGAGCTGGGCCGCCTTCACCGCCAGCGGCACCTCGGAGCCTGTGGCCATGATCGTCACGTCGCCGGTCTCGAATCCATCGAGCACGTACGCGCCGCGCAGAATGCGCTTCGGATCGAAGTCCACCGGCCGCGGGATGATGTCCAGCTTCTGGCGGGTGAGGACAAGCAGCGTCGGGCCGCCCTTCGTGCTCACCGCGTGGGCCCAGGCCATCGCCACTTCCGCGCCGTCGGCGGGGCGGAACAGCGTGAGATTCGGGATGAGGCGCAACGACCAGAGCTGCTCCACCGGCTGGTGCGTGGGGCCGTCTTCGCCGAGGAACACGGAGTCATGCGTGTAGACGAAGATCGAGGGGATGCCCATCAGCGCGGCCAGTCGCACCGACGGGCGCATGTAGTCGGAGAAGATGAGAAACGTCGCGCCGTACGCGCGGAACGCGCCGTACAGCGTCATCCCGTTCACGACCGCGCCCATGGCGTGCTCGCGGATGCCGAAATGCAGATTGCGTCCGCGGAACACGTCGTTCGAGGGTGGCACCTTCTCCCCACCCTTGGGTCGCTCGACGTCGCCCGCGTCTTTCATCAGCGTGTTGGTCGACGGAGCGAGGTCCGCGGAACCGCCCACGACGAACGGCGCGATGGTGGCCATCTTCTGGATGACCTGTCCGGACAACGCGCGCGTCGCGACGGGCTTCTCCGTCTTCGCGCCTTCGAGCAGCGCCGTCTCGAAACCATCCGGCAGCCAGTTCGACCAGTGCCGGTCCCACTCCTCGGCCATCATCGAATGGCGCGAGCGCCACGCCGACATCTCCTTCTCCCAGCGCTTGCGCTCGCGGGCGAGGCGGCGGGTGCGCTTGAGGAACTCCTGGCGCACTTCATCCGGAACGTGGAACGTCGGCTCCTCGGGCCACCCGAGTGCGGCCTTCGTGGCCTTCACTTCATCGGCGCCGAGCGGCTCGCCGTGGGCGCGCGCCGTCCCGTGATACTTCGGGCTGCCCCAGCCGATGACGGTCTTGGAGGCGATGAGCGTCGGGCGCGCGGTCTCCTTCTGCGCGCGGCGGATGGCCTTGCGAATGGCGCCGCGATCGTGACCGTCGATGGTCAGCACGTGCCAGCCGAAGCCTTCGAATCGCTTCTTCACATCCTCGGAGAACGAGAGACGCGTCTCCCCTTCGATGGAGATGTTGTTGTCGTCGTAGAAGTAGATGAGGTTGCCCAGCCCGAGGTGGCCGGCGATGGACGCGGCCTCGGAGCTGATGCCTTCCATCAGATCGCCGTCCGAGCAGATCGCGTAGACGTAATGCTCGACGGGACGGAACGGCTCTTCGGCCTGCGTGAAGCGCGCGGCCAGCATCTTCGCGGCGAGCCCCATGCCGACGCCGTGCGCGAATCCCTGTCCGAGGGGACCGGTCGTGACTTCGATCCCAGTCGCGTGTCCGTACTCGGGATGGCCCGCGGTGCGCGAGCCCCACTGCCGGAACGACTTCAGCTCGTCGAGGGTCATGTCGGCGTAGCCGGTCAGATGCAGCAGCGAGTAGATGAGCATCGAGGCGTGGCCGGCGGAGAGGATGAAGCGGTCGCGGTTCTGCCAGTGCGGGTCGGCGGGATCGTGGCGGAGGAACTCGGTCCAGAGCACGAAGGCGATGTCGGCCATGCCCATGGGCGTGCCCGGATGTCCGGACTTGGCCTTCTCGACGGCGTCGACGGCGAGGAAGCGGATGGTGTTGACGCACTGCTCCTCGATCCGGTCTTTCCTGCCGACCAGGGGCTGGTTGCTCTGTTCTGCGACGGCAATCGCCGCGGCACCTTCGGCTGCGGTGCTGCCGGGTGTCGGATCCTGCATGTGGGCTTCCTCCTGGGTGTGTGCGGCGTTCGACGCGAGGAAGCGGATTATACTCAGCGCACCTCGGACGCGCGGAGAGAGAGGGTGACGATGATCGACGAGAGCGTGACGGTCAAGGGTTCTCCCGTTCGCAGTCTCCAGAAATTCATCGACGCCGAGCTGACGGACGATCAGAAGAATTTGGTGCTGGAACGCCTGCCCGCGGAGTTCGTCACGCGCTTCGGCGCGCCCATCCTCGCCACCGAGACCGTGCCCGTGCATCTCCTCAACCGCGTGACCGAGGAAGCGGCGCGCGTGAAGGGCGAGCCGCTGGAGACGTTCGCGCGCCGCGCGGGACGCGAGGCCGCCGGCGAGGCCGTGAAAGGCATCTACCGATTCTTCGCGCTGGTGCTCACGCCGTCCGCGCTCCTCAGCAAGGCCTCGCACATGTGGAGCTCGCTCTACAACCGCGGAGAGATGAAGGTCGACGAGCAGACCGAGCACGGCGCGCGGATCCGCATCCTGAATTTCCCGTCCGAGGCGGCGGGGTGCGCACGGGTGACCGGATGGATCGAGCGCATGGCCGAGCTCACCGGAGTGAAAGACATCAAAGTCGAACAGACGCAGTGCTTCGCCAAAGGCGGCGCGTGCTGCGAGTGGCGGCTGTCATGGAGTTGAGAGTCTGACGACAGAGGGGGCAGATGATTCGCCGAGCGGCCCCTCACTGGGACGGAGCATTGAGTGAACAAGACAGTCCCCTCTCCCCGCGTGCGGGGAGAGGGTTAGGGTGAGGGGCAGATGATTCACCGCAGGCGCGGCACGGAGCATTGAGTGAACAAGATTTTTCCCATGGAGTCCGACCACCCGCTGTTCCGCTACTTCACCGAGGTGGAGCGCGACCGGATCGAGTCGATCGGTGAGGTGAAGCGCATCGCCGAGGGGGCGTTCCTGATTCGCGCGGGCGAGCTCGACTCGACGCTCTTCGCGGTCGAGGACGGGCGCCTGGACATCATCGGCATCGACGACGGCGTGCAGAAAATCTTCGCCACCGTCGGCTCCGGCGACGTCCTCGGCGAGGTGTCATTCATCGACGACTCGCCGCGCGGCACGACCGTGCGCGCGGCCGAGGAGACGACGGTGCGGGCGTGGGACAAGCGAACGCTGTCCGAGGCGCTGGCGTTCGACCCGCAACTGCTGGCGAAGTTCGCGGTTGCGATGAATGAGCTGCTGGTGGAGCGGCTGCGCGACGTGGCAAGAAGGGTCTGAGGACCGTCGGCCGCTGGCCGGTCCCACCCGCTGGCGCTCAGAACGATCGTGATGGGCAACAGCGTCATGCGCGCGCTTCGAGCGCTAACTGCGTGCACAAACGGCTTTTACCCCGCAGCGGGAGCGCGGCTTCACGCGCGTGCGGGCTCGGAGACCTGATACTCGAGCACGACCGAGCCGTTCGCCGGCACCGTCATCTCGAATTCGTACGGGTTCGTTCCCTTCGGCTCGATGGCGTTCCCGCCCACTTTCGCCGAAGCCCACATGTAGTCCTGTCCGTCGAGCTTGTCCTTGACGATCACCTTGGCCGGGTTCGCATCGGCGTTGTCTATCCGCGTGTAGATCGTCCGCGCGCCGAAGCGGAGCGGCCCGACGCCGCGCGTGAGACGGATCTTCTCCGGCGGCGCGACGGTCAGCGGCGCGGCAATCGCCGGCGCGTCCCTGAACTCGAGATCGATCGTGCCGTCGACCGGATCGCCGTAGCCGTACTGCCGCGAGATCTCCGCCCACAGCTCGCGCTCCTCTTCGAGCGTGCGCGGCTCCTGGCGGAAGCCGAGAGCCTTCAGCACGTCGGACCGATAGAGGTCGAACGCGCCGCGAACGAGATTCCCCCAATCCATGCTCCGGTCGACGGCCACGCGATACATGACCCAGGCCGTGAACGCGGTGCCGGCGAGCTTGGCCACCCACTGCGGCGCGTTGACCGGTCCGAAAAGCACGCCCAGGAAGAGGATGAGCAGAAACAGGATGCCGGAGAGCAACGAGAGATTGAGGGACAGGTCGACATGCGACTTGGCATCGTCGATCGACGCGGCGTAGCCGCTGTCGAGCTTCGCCCGAAAGCGCGGCCATAGAGGGACGGCGGCGATGTTGTATTGCCGGTACGCGTAGTTCTCGAACGAGCGCACGCGGTTGCCGAAGTCGGTCGGCAGCACCGAGGCAAGCTTGGGATACTCGAAAAAGTGGCGCTCCACGATGATGCGCTGCCCGCGGTCGAGCTGTTCGGCCAGCGTCCCCTGGTGCGCCTGGAGCGTCGCGATCGCGTTGACCTGCTGCGCGCCCCGCAACTCTTTCCTGATCCGGTCCTCCTCGGCGGTGATGAGCTCGTCCACTCCCTCGCGGCATTTGTCGAGATGAGGCAGCAGCTTCACCTCCCACTCCAGCGGTTCGCGACGAAGGCGGATCAGCCACTGGCCGATGGGGCCGTCCATCCACGGATAGCCCTGGTACCAGCGAATGACTTGCGAGTTGAGCGTGTAGAGGAGCACGGAGATGACGATCGTCGCCAGCGTGAAAGCGGCCAGTTTCCACTCCGGATCGAGCGCCGCCACGCGGGCCATGGCCTCCGGCTCCCACGGCAGCATCGGCGAGACGAGAAGGGAGAAGAAGACCAGAAAGAGGAGAGTCGGAAAGAGCATCCCGAACAGGATCGGCTTGGTGAACGTGCCCGAGACGGCGGCGAAGAGACTTCCCATCAGCGCGTCTCCTGGACGATGGCCACGCGGGTGGCGGTGATGATCGCGGCGTCGGCGGCGCGACAGGCCACGACGTAGCGGTCATCCCCGAGGGCCTTCAGCAGTTGCACGGGCACGGGGGCGGTTGCGTCTTTGGCGTACAGCAGCGCGGCGATGCCCGGCCGCAGGTGCGGAGGCGCGGCAATCGCGCGCACTACCGTGACCGCGTCGTGCTCATTCGCCAGCTCCACGATCTCGGCGTCCGGCACCATGCCGTTCGCGCGCACGCCGCGCAGCGCGACGCCGTGCGAGGGCGGCTTTGGAAGGTCGGCCGCGGTGAGGATGCGATAGGGCTGAATGTCCCGCAACGCTTTCTGTGCGGGCTCGTCGGGTGAGGCGTCGCCGACATCGGCCGCGCGGAACGGCCGCCCCGCCGCGATGTCGCGCTTCGCGACGCGGCCGACAACCTCACTGCTGTGGCGAAAGTCCGCCGCGGGAAAGAGCGGCATCGCCTCCACATCCGCCTCGGCGATTACTTTCCCTTTCGCGATCGGGTTCACCGCGACGGCCCGCTCCGGCGATGTCGCCGTGGCCAGGCGGCCGACGAACAGCGCGACCAGCAGCACGAAGAGTATCAGTTCGAGCTTGTGCGGAAACTGCTTCCGCGGCGGGGCCGCGGCGATGAACGCCGGGGCCTGATCGACTGCGCTCCGCTCAGGATCGAAGTCGGGCGGAGGTGTGCGGACAGGGTCGACCATCAGCGGTCGGGGTTGTTCTTACGGCGTTTTTTCCGGCGGCCGAGCGGCGTGTCGTTCTGGCTGTACGAGCCGGCGATGTCCTTCACCTTGGCGACGCCTTTGTCGTACGTCACTCGCGCGGCGTTCGAAATCGTCTTCGCGGTCTTCCTGACGCTGCGGATGGTGCGCTTCGCCGGACCCGCGGGTCCTTTCTTCGAGGCCATGCCGTTTCTCCCCTTCTATGGGAGTGACCCGAACGCGCCGATCCCTACCTCCCGGGAATGTTGGACTTGCCCCGTCATCGCGGTCTGGTGCAGGCGCGTGGCCCAGCCGCGGTGCATCATGAGCGAGCTGCTGGTGGAGCGCCTGCGCGACGTCGTGCGGCGGGTCTAACGGATCTCGCCGGTCATCGCGGTGTGGTGCAGTTGCGCCGCCCACGACTGGTGCGCGATGGCGCTGGTGATCGCGGCGGCGAGGACGAGCAGCGCGAGGAAGACCAGCGCGCGGCCCTCGCTCATCTTCATGAACGCGCCGACGATGACCGCCACGAGCAGCGCCAGGGTGAGCAGCGACGCCGTGCCCGCCGTCGCCAGCAGATTCCGCGACATCCGCTGCGACGTCTCCGCGATCGATCCGGCCGGGTCGGCGTTCGGATCGAGGACGTCGACGATCATCCCGCTGGTGTTGCGATACATCGCGCCGGTGGCCACGATTGCGATCAGCGCGACGACGGCGATGACGATGCCCGGTACTGAGCGGCGCGGCGGCGGTTCGTCATCGTCATCCTGAATCACCGCCCGCAGCGCGAGGACGAATGCCAGCGCGGCCAGCACCGAGGCCAGCCACGACACCCACACCAGCGGCCGCGTGGCCTCGAACATCCCCGCCGACACGGCCGCGACTCCCCCGCCGCCCATGGCCATGGCCTGCACGGCGTTGATGATCATGCGCACGCCGAGGAAGGTCGCGATGGCCGGCGGCAACGCCGCCGCGGCCAGCCAAACGGGCACTTTCATGTGAAGGCCGCACTGTAACCGTTCTGGCGACCGCGTCAACGTGCGCCCGGTCACGCCCGCCGCGCCGCGCCGGCCCCATATTGCGGGCACCGATGAAACTTCTGGCCGTGCTCTTCGCCGTTGCGGCGAATCCGATTCTGTTCGTCACGCAGGTGCCCGTCGACGGCGACTTCACGACCGTCACGTCGACGTTCGGCAATCATCGCAGCCCCGTCGACTCCGCGCCGCGCGGCGGCGATCTCTGGATCCGCTATCCCGACGGCTCGCTGAAGAATCTCACCCGCGCGGCGGGCTTCGGCAACGACGGGCGGCAGGGCGCGAGCTCGATCGCCGTGCGCGAGCCGTCGGTGCACTGGAGCGGCACCAAGGCGCTCTTCTCGATGGTCATCGGCGCGCCGCTCGAGCAATACCGCTACCGCGACGGCGACTACTGGCAGATCTACGAGCTCACCGGCCTCGGCAAGACCGACACGCCAACGATCCGCAAGATCGCGAACCAGCCCGCGAGCTACAACAACGTCTCGCCGATCTACGCGTCCGACGATCGGATCCTCTTCACGTCCGACCGTCCGCGCAACGGCGCGCGGCATCTCTATCCGCAGCTCGACGAGTACGAGGAAGCGCCGACGGTCACCGGGCTGTGGAGCCTGAACGAGCTCACCGGCGAGTTGCGCATCCTCAATCACGCGCCGTCGGGAGTCTTCTCGCCGTCGATCGACAGCTTCGGCCGGGTCATCTTCACGCGCTGGGATCACCTGCAGCGCGACCAGCAGGCGGACACGGACGTCCTCGACGGCACGAACGTCTACGGCACGTTCGACTACGCGGACGAGTCGGAGAACGCGGCGCGGATGGCGACGCGCACGGAAGTCTTTCCGGAGCCGCGCAGCGCGCGGACGGACCTGCTCGCAGGGACGAACCTCGAGGGCCTGTCCATCAATCACTTCTTCCCGTGGGAGATGAACGAGGACGGGACGTCGGAAGAGACGCTGAACCACATCGGCCGGCACGAGCTGCACCGCTATTTCAATCGGAGCCTGAACGACGACAACGCGCTGCGGGAGTTCGCGCGCGAGGGCAACACGATCCTGAACATGTTCCAGATCCGCGAGGACCCGGCGAAGCCGGGACGCTACGTGGGCAACGACGCGCCGGAGTTCGGGACGTTCGGATCGGGACGCATCGTCGCGATTCAGGCCGAGCCGGGCCGCAATCCGGACGAGATGCGCGTGGAGTTCCTGACGCCGAATGGCAACGACACATATCGCGATCCGCTGCCGCTCGCGAACGGCGAGCTGGTGTTCGTGCACGACTTCCGGCTGAAGTTCGCGGACGGGACGCCACTCACCACCGGTCTGGCCGCGGACGTGTCGTGGTGGACGCCGGACGTGCTGGCGACGTTCAAGGGCACGCAGTGGGAGCTGCAGCCGGTCGAGGTGCGCCCGCGTCCTCGGCCGCCGCTCCGCGCGACGCCGCTGGAAGAGCCGGAGGCGCGGGTCTTCCGCGAGGAGAAGGTCGACCCCGAGGCGTTCCGCGCCGATCTCCGCAGACGCGGTCTGGCGGCGGTGGTGACGCGCGACGTCACACGTCGCGACCGCGCCGACACGCAGCAGCCGTACAACCTCCATCTTCCCGGCAAGCCCGCGCCGCTGGCGGGCAAATCGTACGAGGTGGCGCACATGCAGTTCTTCAGCGCGCAGCAGGTGCGCGGCGTGAACGCTCCGGGGCGTCGCGTGCTGGCGCGGGACGCGGGAACGGTGGCCGTCGCGGCAGACGGTTCCGTCGCGGCGCTCGTGCCGGCGTCGCGCGCGCTGTCGTGGCAGACGACGGACTCGGCGAAGACGCCGGTCGTGCGCGAGCGCTACTGGATCACGCTGCAGCCCGGCGAGGTCCGCGTGTGCAACTCCTGCCACGGCGTGAACACACGCGACCAGGTGGGGCAGCAGGCATCGCAGCAGGCGCCGGAGGCGCTGCGCAAGTTGCTAAGGGAGTGGAAGAAGACGCCGTCGAAACGGCGCGCAGCGCGCTGATCTGGAGTACCACAGTCCCCTCTCCCCGCAGGCGGGGAGAGGGCTAGGGTGAGGGGCAAACGACTCGCGACGGGCGCGGGGG
>DATLOL010000086.1:0-3678 GCA_035536275.1 Thermoanaerobaculia bacterium | reverse complement strand
GTTGGCTTCCGCGAGGAGGACGTTCATGTGCCCGGGCATCCGCCCGGCGACCGGATGAATCGCGTACCGCACCTCGCCACCATGGCGTTCGATGATCTCCGCCAGCTCGCGCACCTGATGCTGCGCCTGCGCTACCGCCATCCCGTATCCGGGCACGATGACGACCTGTGGAGCGTACACGAGCTGGATCGCCGCGTCCTCGACCGCGATTGGCCGGACGCTCTGGTCGCCGGCCGTTCCGCGGACAGCCGCCACGTCGCCACCACCTCCGAACGCGCCGAAGATGATGTTCCCGAACGACCGGTTCATCGCCTTGCTCATCAGCACGGACAGGATGAAGCCGGACGCACCGTCCAGCGCGCCGCAGATGATCAGGATGTTGTTGTTTAGCGCGAATCCAGTCGCTGCCGCCGCGAGGCCGGCGTACGAATTGAGGAGCGCGATCACGACCGGCATGTCGGCGCCTCCGATCGGCAGCACCAACATCGCGCCAATCAGGGCTGCGAGTCCGATCATTCCGTAGAACGCCGCTTCCCGCCCCGGGTTCAGCACGACGTACCCGAACATTGCGATGAGCATCGCGAGCAGCACGATGTTCACGACGTTCTGGCCGCGGTACGTGACCGGGCGCCCGGTGATGAACTCTTGGAGCTTGCCGAACGCGATGAACGCCCCGGTAACGGTGAGCGCGCCGAGCATGACTTCGAACCCGAGCGCTGCCATCTTGCCCGCCCCAACGGTGCCGTGCTCGTGCAGCGTCGTGTAATACTCCGCCACGCCGACCAACGTCGCGGCAGTCGCACCGAAACAGAGCGCGATCGCGATCCGCTGGGGCATCGCCGTCATCGGCACCCACATCCCGAGTGGGTAGCCCACGGCACCACCGACGACGAGCCCGATCGCGATCCACCGGTAGTCTACGATCTGCTCCTGGATAAGCGTTCCGATGATCGCGAGCAGCATCCCAACCGCGGCCATCCGCATGCCGCGCCGTGCCTGATCGGGGCGTGTGAGGCTCTTCAGTCCGAGGACGAAGAGCGCGGCCGCGACGAGGTACGTGAGCTGAGTGAAGGTCTCGCGCATGTGGAGGACGGAGGGGCGAAGGACGACGCGACGTTGCGTCGACTACGAAGCCCTCGCCTCGTCCGCGGATGCGGACGGGGCGGCCTCGGCGTTTTTCGCCGCTTTGCGCCCGCCACCCTCGGCGCGCTGAAACATCCCCAGCATTCGATCGGTGATCAGAAACCCACCAACGACGTTCATCGTCGCGCACACGACGGCGGTGAATCCCAGGATCGTCGCCAGACGGTTGTAATCCGCGCCGGCGGCGACGAGCGACCCGACGAGCGAAATCCCGGACATGGCATTGGTCGCCGCCATCAGCGGCGTGTGCAGCAGCGGCGGCACGCGCGCGATGATCTGATAGCCGAGGAACGCGGCGAGAACGAAGACGTAGAGTTGGAGGAGGAGCATGGTCTGGGCGAAAGGGCGTGTCAGGCGGGGTGGTCAGGGAGGGCAGGGCCCGGCGTGACGACCATCGCCTTCGCGATGTCTCCCGAGAGATCCACCTTCCCATCCTTCACCAACTCGTTTACCAGCGCGAGTACGTTGCGGCCGAACATCTGGCTCGCGTGGTGGGGAAGTGTCGCCGGGAGATTCACAGGTCCCAGAATGCGAACGTCGCGCTCGATCACCGTTTCGCCGGCGCGGGTCAGCTCACAGTTGCCACCAGTCTCCGCCGCGAGGTCGACGATCACGGCGCCGGGGCGCATCGAATGCACCATCGCCGTCGTGATCAATCGCGGCGCCGCGCGGCCGGGGATCTGCGCGGTCGTGATGACGAGGTCCATGCCGGCGATATGCGCGGCGAGCGCGGCTTGCGTCCGGTCACGCTCGTCCTCGGTTTGCGCACGGGCGTAACCGCCGGCCGCTTCGGCGCCTGCTGCCGCGAGCTCCGCGGCGACGAAGGTTGCGCCGAGGCTGAGCACTTGCTCGCGCGCGGCGGGGCGGACGTCGAACGCTGAGACCTGTCCACCGAGTCGACGGGCAGTCGCAATCGCCTGGAGGCCGGCTACCCCCGCGCCGATCACGAAGACCTTCCCGGGCGGGACGTTGCCCGCGGCAGTCGTCAGCATCGGAAGGAACTTGTCCAGCTCGGCCGCGCCCACGAGCACCGCCTTGTATCCGGCGACCGTGCTCTGTGACGACAGCACATCCATCGACTGCGCTCGCGTGATGCGCGGCACGAGCTCGAGCGCCAATGCGGTGATCTTGCGTGCCGCGAGCCGCGCCGGCAGCCCGTCGTTCCGCCCGGGGTGCATGAGGCTGAGGAGCACCGTGCTGGGGTCGAAGCGGGCGACCTCCTCTTCGGACGGCGGCTGAACTTTCGCGACGATGTCGGCGCCAGCGACCGTCGCTGCAAAGTCCGGAGCGAGCGTTGCGCCCGCCGCGACGAACGCGTCGTCCGGGAAGCCTGCGCGCTCACCCGCGCCGCGTTGGACCGTGGACTGAATGCCTGCTTTGACGAGTCGGACGACACTGTCGGGCGTGAGGGCAACGCGCGACTCGCGTTGTGCTGTCTCGGTGGGAACGCTGATGCGCATGGGTGGCTTCATTCTAGGCGCTCTGCGCGTCGCCGCAAAGCCGTGGAGCCCGGCTGGCCGCGGCAACGCCGCGTCGCTATGCTATTCGGCGCCGTTGCTCGCCGGGGCGATCACGGAGGTCGCCCGGGTCCGTTACCCTCGACGGAGATGTGCCATGCGATCGCGCTCGCGGCCCCACGGTCTCACACTCGCCGCGTGGATCGCGCTCGGTGCCTGCGCAACGCAGCAGGGCACGACGGCGGCGGCTCCGAACGTCACGAGTGCGGTGCGCACGCAGATCGAGCAGACCAATGTCCGGTTCAGCGACGCGTTCAATCGTGGCGACATGGCCGCGCTCGCGGCAATGTACGACACCGGCGCCGTTGTGCTCGCGCCCAATGCGCCGCCGATGCGTGGCCGCCAGAACATCGAGGCGCTCTGGACGGGCGCGCGACAGCAGGGGTTCAAGACGCTGAACCTGACGGTGAACAGCGTCGAGGTGGTCGGGAGCCACGCGATCGAGCTCGGGAGCTACACGCTCGTCATCCAGCCGCAGGGCCAAGGGGAGATGACGGACCGCGGCAAATACATGGTGCTCTGGAGGCGACAGGCCGACGGCACGTGGAAGCTCTACCGCGACATGTTCAACACGAGCATGCCGTCACGGTAACGCCGTCGTACAACAAACTTACGGCTGAGCCGGGCCCGGAACCCCTTTTGGATCTTAGAGTACTGCGTCCTACGTCTGCGTCCCGAGACCCCAGGGACGCTCCCCGGTACGCAGTCTGCGGCGCGCGGTGACTGCCTGATCACGGAGTTACGGGATGTTCTCGTTTTGCCGATGCTGGTCCCTTCCTACGCTTGTCGCGATCGCGCTCGTCGCGGGCGCGGGCGTCCCACAACCGACGTTTGCGCAGAACGGCACGTCGACGACGGCTGCGATCACGCCCGGGGATCTCAGAGCCCGCGTCGGCACGTTCGCCCACGACTCCATGATGGGACGCGCGGCCGGAACGCCGTGGAGCGACAAGGGGACCGACTACATCGCGCGCGAGCTCGCCCGACTCGGGCTTCGGCCAGCGGGAGAGAATGGCAC
>DATLOL010000085.1:0-42118 GCA_035536275.1 Thermoanaerobaculia bacterium | reverse complement strand
CCGCTTCGGCCGCCGAAAAAGAAACGGCGGCCGAAGGCGGCCGCCGCTCCACAGGTGCCGCGAGAAGCAGACTTACTGGAACTCGACCGGGATGGTCACGATCTGTTCGGTCGTGCCGGTCGTGATCTTGACCTGCAGCTCGCCGGACGTGTTTTTCAGGTCGCCGGCGGCGATGAGGCGCACGAGGCCGTTTTCGTCGAGGAGGTCGCTCTTGGTGGCCGGCGACTTCACGATCGTGTAGCTGAGGGTCTCGTCGAACTCGCCCTTGGCGACGATGCGGAAGTAGTCGGGGTAGAGCGACGTGAAGACCTTGATCGGGGCGTCGAGGACGCCGTCGTGGTTCGCGTCGGCGACGTCCACCGTGCCGTCTTCATCGAGGTCGAGGCCGAGGAAGTTGATGATCACGTCCTCGCGGGTGCGGACGCCGGGGACGAAGGTCGGGTCGCCGGTCGCGTTCACGATGCTGCCGTAGAAGATCGCCTTGCCGGACGTCACGCGGGCGATGACGGTGTCGTTGTTCGCGGGGGTGGTGGCGAGGAACGTGCTGACGCCGAAGCCGTACTGGGCGTGCTCGCCGGCGGCGTAGGTCGCGCTCTTCGTCGCGGCGACGGTGCCGTTGGCGCGGACGACTTCCCAGGTCACGTTCGTCGCGTCAACCGCGTAGACGCCGAAGTTGAAGCGGTTCGTGTCCGCAACCGACGGACCGGGAAGCGCGGCCAGCTCACCAGCGCGCGCGGCGTTCACAACGTCGATGGCGGGGATGTCCTGTCCGAACTCGCCCATGCTCGAGGTGTTGAACGTACGCGAGGTAACGGCCAGGGAGCGCGCGGCGCGGTCCTCGACGTCGAGGGCGATCGCGCCCGTGCCGGCCTCGACGCCGAACTTCGACTTCACGACGTCGGCGATCGACTCGGTGGCGCGGGACTGCAGAGTGACGCTGACCGGCCCGAGGACGTTCTTGCCCTGGTGGAAGGTGAGGGAGATGGTGGCGGCGCGCGGCGCGGCGTTGTGGAGCGTCAGCTCGCTCTGCCACTGGCTGCCGCTGGCGCCGGGGCCGGTGCCGGCCGCTGGAATGATGATCGTCGCGGCACTCGCTGCGACGGGGAGCAGCGAGACCGCTGCGATCGAAATCAGATTGCGAAACTTCATGATGCCTCCTCTGTGGTTGTCGGCCATTGATACGGAGGCTTTAAAATATGCGTCTATAACAAGATTTGATTATCGTTCACGAAAAAGATGAACGCGCGGGCGGGTACGTGCACGCGTAGTACGCGGCAGACGAGCCAAACGTCTATGCAATAGACTGCGCCCGCAATGCCCATTCCTCTGCTCGATCTGAAACTGCAATACGCCGCCATCCGTGAAGAAGCGCTCCGCGTCACCGCCGAGGTCTACGATTCCCAGCAGTTCATCCTCGGCAAGCGCGTCGAAGATTTCGAGCGCGACTTCGCCGCCTACTGCCAGACCAAACACGCCATCGGCGTGTCGTCCGGCACCGATGCCCTGCTCGAGGCGCTGATGGTCCTGGGCGTCGGACACGGCGACGAGGTGATCGTCCCCGCGTACTCCTTTTTCGCCACGGCCGGCGTGGTCTCGCGCCTCGGCGCGAACCCGGTCTTCGTCGACATCGACCTGACCGACTACAACATCGACCCTGCACTGATCGAGGCGAGCATCACGAAGAAAACGAAGGCGATCATGCCCGTGCATCTGTACGGACAGTGCGCGCCGATGAGTGAAATCCAGGCCATCGCGAAGAAGCACAACCTCGCGGTCGTCGAGGACGCGGCGCAGGCCGTGGGGAGCGAGTACGACGGTCGGCGCGCGGGCTCGATCGGCGAGATCGGCTGCTTCTCCTTCTTCCCGTCGAAGAACCTCGGCGCATTTGGCGACGCGGGTGCGATCACCTGCAACGACGACGAGCTCGCGCTGCGCATCTTCGACTTCCGCGTGCACGGGATGCGGCCGAAGTATTACCACCATTACGTCGGCGGCAATTTCCGCATCGACGCGCTGCAGGCCGCCATGCTCCACATCAAGCTGCCGCTTCTCGAGTCGTGGCACGAGGGACGCCGCCACAACGCGGAGCTGTATCGCCGGCTCGTCGGCCGCGACGACGAGCGCATCATCCTGCCCGAGGAACTGCCGGGCCGCCGTCACATCTACAACCAATACATCGTGCGCTTCCCCGAAGGTGCAGAAGTGCGCGACCGGGTGATGAACCACCTGAAGAGCGTCCAGATCGGATGCGAGGTGTACTACCCGCTCACGCTCCCGCAGCAGGCCTGCTTCGCGAACCTCGAATCCTCGAAGGAAAGCTACCCGAATTCCGAGGCCGCGGCGCAGCAGACGCTGGCCATCCCGGTATTCCCGGAGCTGAAGGAGGAGCAGGTGGAAGAGGTTGTGCGCGAGATACGGAAGGCGCTGAAGTGATGTTGCTGGTTGCTGGTTGCTGGTTGCTCGCGGTTTCTGGCGCAACGCGCGCCACAGGCGAGAGCCTGCAAGCAACCAGCAACCAGCAACAGAGCAACCGCGAAGCGCCATGATCCCCCTCCGCCACACCCTCCCTCTCACGCGGACGCCGGTCGTGAACCGGGCGCTCGTGGCGGCGAACATCCTCGTCTTTCTCGCGCAGCTCTTGATGGGTGCGATGACCGAGCGGGTGATTCAGACGTTCGGGTTCATGCCGGCGCGGTTGCTCGAGCCGGAGAAGTTCGGGTACGCGCCGTGGGAAGTGGCGATCACGCTGGTGTCGTCGCTGTTCCTGCACGGCGGGTTCGTGCACCTGATCGGCAACCTGATCTACCTCTGGGTGTTCGGCGGCGCGATCGAGGACTCACTGGGACACGGACGCTTTCTGCTGTTGTACCTCGCATGCGGCGCGGCGGGGAGTCTCACCCACACCATCCTCTTTCCGCACTCCACGATTCCCTCGATCGGCGCGTCCGGGAGCATCGCCGGACTGCTCGGCGCGTTCCTGATCCTCCATCCCAAGGCGCGCATCGTCACGCTCTTTCCGCTGGTCGTGTACTGGGCCATGGCCGAGATCCCGTCGCTGCTTTTCCTGCCGGTGTGGTTCGGGATGCAGTTCTTCAGCGGGTACCTGTCGCTGCAGGCGGCGCGGGGGACGCAGGAGGTGGCGGGGGTGGCGTGGTGGGCCCACGTGGGCGGGTTCGTATTCGGGATGATTCTCGCGGCGATTCTGCGGCAGAAACGCGCCTGACTTAGAATGCGCGCCCGATGCGCAAAGGGATCATTCTCGCGGGCGGCTCCGGTACACGGCTGTATCCGATCACGTCCGTCGTTTCGAAACAGCTTCTCCCGATTTACGACAAGCCGATGGTGTATTACCCGCTGACCACGCTGATGCTGGCGGGGATTCGCGACTTTCTGGTCATCACCACGCCGCAGGATCAGGTGCTGTTCCGCAACCTCCTGCGCGACGGCAGCCAGTGGGGCATCCGGATCGAGTACGCGGTGCAGGAATCGCCGCGCGGGCTGGCCGATGCGTTCATCGTCGGCGCGGACTTCGTCGGCGACGACACCTCCTGTCTCATCCTCGGCGACAACATCTTCTACGGCCACGGTCTGACCGAGCAGTTGCAGCGCGCGGCCCGCCGCGATGACGGCGCGACCGTGTTCGCCTATCGCGTGCACGATCCCGAACGCTACGGCGTCGTCGAGATCGCGCCGGACGGCAAGGCGCTGTCGATCGAAGAAAAGCCGAAAACACCGAAGTCGAACTTCGCCGTCGTCGGCCTGTACTTCTACGATCGTCAGGTCGTCGACATGGCCGCGAAGCTCCCGCCTTCGAAGCGCGGGGAGATCGAGATCACGGACATCAATCGCATCTACCTCGAGCGCGGCGAGCTGCACGTCGAGCAGCTCGGGCGCGGCTACGCGTGGTTCGACACGGGAACGCAGGAGTCGTTGCTGGCCGCGTCGAGCTTCGTGGGGGCGGTCGAGCTGCGGCAGGGACTGAAGATTGCGTGCCCCGAGGAGGTGGCCTTCCGGATGGGAAGCATCGACGCGGCCCAGGTGCGCGAGCTGGCCCGCCCGCTGAAGAACAGCACCTACGGCAAGTACCTCCTGTCGATCGCCGACGGAGACTGATCGATGAAGCGCGCGCTCATCACCGGCATCACCGGACAGGACGGCTCCTATTTGACCGAGCTCCTGCTGGCGAAGGGCTACGAAGTGCACGGGATGATCCGTCGCTCCTCGTCGTTCAACACGCAGCGCATCGATCACCTGTACCAGGATCCGCACGAGCCGGTGCGCCGGCTGATCCTCCACTACGGCGATCTCAATGACGCCTCCTCGATCAACCGCATCCTGCGCATCGTCCGTCCCGACGAGATCTACAACCTCGGCGCGCAGAGCCATGTGAAGGTTTCGTTCGACACGCCCGAGTACACCGCCGAGATCGACGCCCTCGGCACACTGCGACTGCTGGAAGCGATCCGCGAGCTTGATCTGCGTCCGCGCATCTACCAGGCGTCGTCGTCGGAGATGTTCGGCTCGACGCCGCCGCCGCAGAACGAGTCGACGCCGTTTCATCCGCGCAGTCCGTACGCGGTGGCGAAGCTGTTCTCACACTGGGCGGTGGTGAACTATCGCGAGGCGTACGGGCTCTTCGCCTCGAACGGAATCCTCTTCAATCACGAGTCGCCGCGGCGCGGCGAGACCTTCGTCACGCGCAAAGTCACGCGCGCGGCGGGACGTATCCGGCACGGACTGCAGGACCTGCTCTATATCGGCAACCTCGACGCGCGCCGCGACTGGGGTTACGCCGCGGACCACGTCGAGGCGATGTGGCTGATGCTGCAGCGTGAGACCCCGGACGACTACGTAATCGCGACCGGCGTGTCGCACAGCGTGCGCGAGCTCTGCGAGCTCGCGTTCGCGAAAGCCGGGTACGAGATCGCGTGGGAAGGGCAGGGCGTCGACGAGAAGGGGATCGACAAAAGGAACGGGCGGGTGCTGATCGAGATCGATCCGCGGTACTTCCGCCCGTCCGAGGTCGATGACCTTTGCGGGGACTACGCGAAGGCGAAGGCGGACCTGGGATGGGAGCCGCGCACGTCGTTCGAAGAACTGATCGCACTGATGGTGGAGTCGGACCTCGGCCTGGCCGCGCGTGAGGTGCGCGCGCAGTGACGTTCTGGCGCGGCCGCCGCGTGTGGCTCACCGGCGCGGGCGGATTTCTCGGCAGCCACATTCGCGAGCAGCTCGCCGCACTCGGTGTCGAGCAACTCTCCGCGCCGCGCGCGGCGGACGTCGATCTGCGCGACCTGCAGGCCATCGAGAAGCACCTGGCCGAGGTGAGGCCGGATCTGATCATTCATGCGGCGGCGGTGGTGGGCGGCATCGGCGCGAACATGGATCATCCGGGCCGCTTCTTCTACGAGAACGCGCTGATGGGCATTCAGCTCATCGAGGCCGCGCGCCGCGCCGGCGTCGCGAAGTTCGTCTGCGTCGGGACCGTGTGCGCGTATCCGAAGTTCACCCCGACGCCGTTCCGCGAAGACGACCTGTGGAACGGGTACCCCGAGGAGACGAACGCGCCGTACGGACTGGCGAAGAAGATGCTGCTCGTGCAGTTGCAGGCCTACCGGCAGGAGTACGGCTTCAACGGAATCTATCTGCTGCCCGCGAATCTGTACGGGCCTCGCGACAACTTCGATCTGCACACCAGCCACGTCATCCCGGCCATGATCCGCAAGTTCCTCGATGCGAAGGACGGCGCGGTCACGCTGTGGGGCAACGGCACTCCCACGCGCGAGTTTCTCTACGTCGACGATGCGGTGGACGGCATCCTCGCCGCGGCCGAACGTTACGACAGCGCCGACCCGGTGAACCTCGGCACGGGCACGATGGTCACGATCGCCGAGCTCGCGGAGACGATCGCGAAGCTGACCGGATTCACGGGGCGCATCGTGTGGGACACGTCGAAGCCGGGTGGACAGCCGCGACGGCAGATCGACGCGACCCGTGCGCGCGAGCGTTTCGGGTGGGAAGCGCGCGTGCCGCTCGAGGAAGGATTGCTCCGCACGATCGACTGGTATCGTAGGCAGCAGGCATGAAGGTCCTCGTCACCGGCGCGGCCGGATTCATCGGGATGCACGTGAGCCGTCGTCTGCTCCAACGCGGCGACGAAGTGATCGGCATCGACAACCTGAACGACTATTACGAGGTCTCGCTGAAGAGAGCGCGCCTCGCGGCGATCGCCGACAGGTTTCGCTTTCATAAGCTCGACGTCGCCGATCGGGAGGGGATGGAGGCGCTGTTCGCCGAGGAGAAGCCCCAACGCGTCGTGCACCTCGCCGCGCAGGCGGGTGTGCGTTACTCGCTGATCAACCCGCACGCGTACACCGCCAGCAACGTCACCGGTTTTCTGCACATCCTCGAGGGTTGCCGCGCGCACGGTGTCGAACATCTCGTCTACGCGTCCTCCAGCTCCGTCTACGGCACGAGCACGCGCCAGCCGTTCGCGGAGGATCACAACGTCGATCATCCGATCTCGCTGTATGCGGCGACGAAGAAAGCCAACGAGCTGATGGCCCACACGTACGCGCACCTGTACGGCATTCCGGTGACCGGGCTGCGCTTCTTCACCGTGTACGGACCGTGGGGCCGGCCGGACATGGCGCCGATGAAGTTCGCGCGGCTGATCTTCGCCGGCGAGACCGTGCCCGTGTACAACTACGGGAAGATGATCCGCGACTTCACGTACATTGACGACATCATCGAGGGCGTCGTGCGTGCGCTCGATCGTCCCGCCACTCCGGATCCGGAATGGACCGAAGCGGATCCGCGTGCGTCGACGAGCCGCGCGCCGTATCGCGTGTTCAACATCGGCAACAACCAGCCCGTGCATCTGCTCGAGTTCATTCAGGTGCTCGAGGAGGCGATCGGCAAAAAGGCGAAGATGGAGCTGCTGCCGATTCAGCCGGGGGATGTGTTGTCGACGATGGCCGATGTGTCGGCGTTGGAGGCGGCGACGGGGTTTCGGCCGGGCACTTCGATTCGCGATGGCGTGCGGGCGCTGATTGAGTGGTATCGCGGGTACTACGACCTATAGGACCTATGGGACGTCTGGGACGTATGGGATCTAGCGCGTCGCGCGGCGCTTGCCGTTCTTGCAGTTCGTCAGCGACATGACGACGGCGCGGCCGTCGGGGACGCTCATGATCATCGCGCCGTGACAGGCTTCCATGGCGTTGTAGCGTGAGGTCGCGTCGGTGACGGTGTCGAAGACCTCGCAGCCGTACGGCTCATCTTCGGGGATGTAGACCGCACCGGCCTCGACCCGCTTGAGCACGAGCCACGGATGCTCTTCGTTGCCGGTGGGGAGGACGATCACGTCCTTGGTGCCATTGGCGAGCACGAGCGCGGCGGCGGCGCAGTTCCAGATCGAGCACGCCGTCGTGATCCACGTGTAGCGGATGGGGTTCGTTGTCTGCGCGAGCGCGGGAACGGTGAGAGCGAGCAGAACGATTGCGGCGACTGCGATAAGGCGCATGGCGGTCTCCTGAGGGCGATCCGTGGTGGAAGCGACGTGCCAGCGCGGCGGTCTCGACCGCTGCAGGAAAGTGGGCGCGAAGTTTTCAATAACTGCGACTCATGAAACCCATCGCAGCAATTCTCGTCGCGTCGACGCTGCTCATCGCGTCCGCGGCGAGCGCCGCAACATTCGTCGTGCCGACCGACGACGAGCTGGTCGCTAAGGCACAGGCGATCGTCATCGGCACCGTCGAGAGCACCTGGCCGCGGCAGAACGGCAACATGATCGAGACCGTGAACGAGATCCGGATCGGTCGGAGCATCAAGGGATCGCTGGAGCGCAACGCGCTCGTGCAGATCATCACCATGGGCGGTGTCATCGAGAGCCGCGGAGTGCTCGTTCCCGGCGAGGCTCAGTTCCAACAGGGCGAGCGGGTGCTGCTTTTCGCCACGGAAGACCACGGGCGCTGGCGCGCCACCGACATGACCCTGGGCAAGTTCCGTTTCGCAACGTCGACGCGCGGCGAGCGGCTTCTCGTCCGCGAGACCGAAGACGTCATCGGCTGGGATCACCAGGGCCGCGTGCATCACGAGCCGGTCCGCCGCGAGGATGCTTTCCTGCAGTTCGTCGAAACGAGTGCGCGCGGTCGCAAGGGCGTGCAGGACTACCTCGTCGACTCTTCGGAGGTCGTGCTGCAGCCCGATCCGAACGACGAGCGCGCGATCACCACGAATGCGACGCAGTATCCGCCTTCAACGTACACGAGCTGGGTGGGAGGCATGCCGCCGCGCTGGCCGAACATGCCCGCCGGCGTCATCTTCTACAAACGCTCCGATCAGAACATGCCCAACTCCGTCGACGGCGGCGTCACCGCGATTCAGCAGGGACTGGCGGCGTGGACGAGCGAGTGCGGCTCTGCCATCAACCTGACTTACGGCGGTCAGATCGCGCGCCAGTCGGCGAACCACGACGGCGCGAACGTCGTCGAGTACAACGACCCGCAGGGACGCATCTCGGGTGCGTGGGGCGGCTCGGGCACGATCGCCATGACGTACATCTCGTTCGCCGGCGACCACCAGTTCCAGGGCGGCACGTGGCTGAGCATCACCGACGCCGACGTCGTGTTCCAGGAAGGCTACTCGGCGCAGCAGGTCGCGTACGCCTCGGCCATGACCCATGAGCTCGGACATGCACTCGGCTGGCGTCACTCGAACGAGGGTTACGCCGGTGGCGGATGCAACTCCGCGGTCGAGGAATGCACGACCGCGGCGATCATGAACTCGAGCGTCAGCAGCCATTACGGATTCACGCTGCAGCCGTGGGACGTCAACGCCGCGCAGTCCGTCTATCCGGGCGGCACGTGTGGTACACCTCCTCCGGCCTGCACGGCGCCCACGATCACCACGCAGCCCCAGTCGCAGACCGTCAGCTCCGGTTCCACCGTGACCCTCACCGTTGGCGCCACGGGCACCACGCCGCTCAGCTATCAGTGGTACTACGGCGCGAGCGGCAACACCTCGTCACCGGTGCCGGGCGCGAACGGGCCAACGCTGCCGCACGTGATGCAGTCGACGACTTCGTTCTGGGTGCGTGTCGGCAACTCATGCGGCTCCGTCAACAGCGCCACCGCGACCGTGACCGTGACCTCGACGACGGCCGCGTCGCGTCCCGACTTCAACGGCGACGGTCGCGCGGACATCCTGTGGCGTCACCAGGGCACCGGTGAGAACTACGTCTGGTTCATGAACGGGGCGGTGCAGATCGGCGGCGGAGCCTTGCCGCGGATCGCCGACACGTCCTGGCGCCTGGTGGGCTCCGGGGACTTCAATCGCGACGGCCGCTACGACCTGGTCTGGCGCAACACCACGACGGGCCAGAACTATCTCTGGTACATGAACGGTCTCGCGCAGATCAGCACGGCGTTCCTGCCCGCGGTCACCGACCTGGCCTGGGACCTCGTCGCCGTTGCCGACTTCGATCGTGACGGCAACCCGGACCTGCTCTGGCGCCACGGCATCAACGGCGAGAACATTATCTGGCTGATGAGCAACGCCACGTACCGCGCGTCGGTCTACCTCCCGACGCTGGCGGACCAGAACTGGCGCATCGAGGGCGCGGCCGACCTCACTGCTGACGCCAACGTGGACATCGTGTGGCGACACACCGACGGCTCGAACTACGTCTGGTTCATGAGCGGCACGACCCGCACGGGCGGACAGCCGCTTCCGAGCGCGGCTCCGGGCTGGGACATCGAGGCCATCGCCGACTATGACGGCGACGGCCGGGCCGACTTCGCCTGGCGCAACTACGTCACCGGCGAGAACTACATGTGGCTGCTGAACGGAATGGCAGTGAAGAGCACGGCCTTCCTGCCTCGGTTGGCGGATTTGAACTGGAGAATGTCCGGGCCCAGGTAGCGGACCGGGCGCAATCGAAGCCGGATTTCTTGCGGCGGCGTGTTCCAGATCACGCCGCCGCTTTTCTTTCGTCCGTATATTGCGTGCAGGTCCGAAATCGAGAGGAGTCTTATGTTCCACGTCCGTCTGTCCGCCATTGTGGCTGTGCTCTGTCTGTCCACGGTCGCCTTCGCTACCACCTTCATCGTTCCCGACGACCGGGAGATGGTCTCGAAGTCCGAGGCCATCGTCCGCGGCACCGTCGTCCGCGCGTGGGTGGATGACAGCGATCTCGATTACATCCGCACGATGTACGAGCTGCGCGTCGACAAGGTCATGAAAGGTGACGTCGGCGCCAATGGCATGCTCACCGTCGCCTCGCCGGGCGGTGCGTCGCGCGGCCAGTTTCTTCACGTGGAAGGTGCGGCGCACCTCAAGCCGGGCGAGGACGTCGTCCTCTTCCTCACCTGGCACCGCGGCGCCTGGACGCCCACCGATCTCACCCTCGGCAAGTTCCGTTTCGTCATGTCCGAGACCGGCCGCGGCCTGATGGTCCGCGATGCCGATGCGATCTCCGGCTGGAATCGCGGGGGCAGCGTGCACGTCGAGCGCGCCCGCGACGAGGAGTCGTTCATCGACTTCATCGAGAAAACCGCGCGCGGCGTGAAGGTCCCGCAGGTCGAGTACTACACCAGCGACGCGATCCCCGCCGACACGGCCAAGATCGGCACGAACGCCGCTCCGAACGCCGCTCCGAACGCCGCCACCACCTATTCGATCAGCTTCCTGGCTTGCGATCTCACGCGCTATCCGGCGCGCTGGGAGGACATGGCCGGCGGCGTCGCCTTCCGCAAGAACGTCAACCAGAACGCCACCGGTCTGGTTGACGGCGGCCTGGCCATCATCCAGAACTCCATCGCCGCGTGGACCGACGACTGTAACTCGGCCATCAATCTGAACTACGCGGGTACGAACACGAACATCAACACCAACGACGGCGCGAACACGATCATCTTCAACGACCCGAACGGCCACATCGCCGGATCGTGGACCGGCAGCGGCGTCGTCGGCAGCGCGTTCACCCGGGGCGGCTCGGGTCACGACTTCGAGAACGTCGATTTCATCGGGATCACGGACAGCGACATCGTCTTCCAGGACGGCTATGCTGGTACTGAGCCGACGATGCAGCCGGCCATGACCCATGAGATGGGCCACTCGCTCGGCTTCCGTCACTCCAATCAGAATTACCTGCGTAGCTGCACGAGCTCGAGCCCGATCTCTCCCTGCAACGTGTCCTGCTCCGATGTTGCCTGCAACCCCGCCGGCATGGAGTGCTCGAGCTCCGCGATCATGAATTCGTCCGTGAACGGCGCGAGCACGATCCAGATCTGGGATCGCCACGCCGCCGAGGCGCTGTATCCGGGCGGGTCGTGCGCGACGCCGGAGCCGGTGCGCCACGACTTCAACGGCGACGGCAAGTCCGACATCCTCTGGCGTCAAGGCAACACCGGCGAGAACTACGTCTACACGATGAACGGCCACCAGATCACCTCGGCCGCGCCGATCAACGTGCTTCCGACCATCTGGGAGGTTGCCGCAACGGGTGACACCGACGGCGACCTGAAGGCGGACATCGTCTGGCGCCAGGCCGGCGACATCTACCTGTACCGGATGAACGGCAACTCGATCCTCAGCCAGGGCTTCATCACCACGGTCGCCGACCTGGCTTGGCGCATCGTCGCCATGGCGGACTTCAACGGCGACAATAAGGACGACATCCTCTTCCGCCACGACATCACCGGCGACAACTACCTGTACCTGATGAACGGCTTCGCCATTCAGACGCCGGGCTTCGTCCCCCAGGTGCCCGACCTGAACTGGAAGGTCGCCGCGGCGGCCGATTTCACCGGCGACGGCGCCGCCGACATCCTCTGGCGCCACGAGGTCACGGGCGAGAACTACCTGTGGTCGATGTACGGCCACACGCTGCTTGCCAGCACCTTCATCAACACGATCGCCGACCAGGGCTGGCAGGTTGCCGGCGCCGGCGACTTCAACGCCGACGGCAAGGCCGACATCGTCTGGAAGTACGACACGGAAGGCTACGTCTACCTGTACATGATGAACGGGCCGAGCGTGATCGGGCAGGGCTTCATCGCCGACATCTTCGACGCCAACTGGCGCGTGGCCACGGTGGCCGACTACAACGGCGACGGCAAGACCGACGTCCTGCTGCGCCATGCCGTCACCGGCGACAACTACATCTACCTGATGGACGGCACGACCATCACGACCCCCGGCTTCATCCAGCAGGTGCCGGATCTGAACTGGGTGATTCAGGGCCGGTAAGTAACAGAGGCGGGGTCTTCGCTCCCCGACACCAGTCGCGGCGGCGCGTCCTTCGCGTACTCGAACGTGGGCCGCACACCTCGCACGTCGCGCCTCGGAGCCGCGCGGCGCAGATGCATACCCACCCGATCGTTGAAGTCGTAGCGGACGGTGCCTCGGCGTCACCGGCGACAACTGTATGTACCGGATGGACAGCTGCAGCACGGTCACGACGCCTGATTCATCCGCAGGCGCCGGACCTGAACGCGACGATCCAGCGGCGGTAGATAAAGTCCTGAGGGCTGAGTCCTGAGCGGCTCTCACTCAGGACTCACTCACGGGCTGAGGCTGTTGCCGCGGCAGTGTTCCGGACGTGGACACGCAGCCGCGCCTCGCGTAGATCCGGATCGCCGTGCGAAACCGCACGGATAATATAAACCATTGCTCCGTCTAGATGGAATTCGGGAAGTTTTGTTATCCTGCAATGATGGACCGGGTTTCGGCGGCGCGGTCATCGATTGCCAAGCCAACTTTCGAAACGCCTGCATCCTGTCGTATTTGTGGCAGCAGTACCGAGCTCGTATTCGAGTTCGGTGACATGCCCGTAGCCGGATATCTCGAAACGGACGAGGTCCGCGCGCGTTCGGCTCCGCGCTTTCCGCTCGCTCTCGCTTTCTGCCCAAAGTGTCATCTCGTGCAGCAGGCTTTCACGGCGGCGAATGAGTTTCTCGTCGAGCGCGTGTACTCGCGCTATCAGCCGACATACTCCGCCTCGGTGGACGTGGGCGCATACATGTCCTCGTTCCTCGATGCCGCTGTCGCCCGCGCGGCTCTTCGCCCCGGAGATATCGTCGTGGAGGTCGGCTCAAACGATGGGCGAAGCGTGGAGTTGGTCGGTGCGCGCGGGTTCCGAGCCATTGGATTCGAGCCGGCGTTGACGCTCGCCGAGGCCTCGCGAGCGCGCGGATGTGAAGTGAGGAACGACTATTTCGGCGAACGCGCGGCGGATGAGCTGCTCGAGGAGATCGGCGCGGTACGACTCGTCTACACACGTCACACGCTCGAACATGCTTTCGATCCGCTCGACTTTCTTCGTGGATTGACTCGAATCCTCGCCGCCGACGGCGTAGTGGTGATCGAAGTTCCGTATATCGGACTGCAGATGGCGCGGAATCACTTCGAAGCCATGACCTTTCAGCACGTCTCCTACTTTTCGGTCTTCTCACTGGCGCGCGCGATCGGGATTGCCGGATTGACAATCGCGGATCTTCGCTTCGTCTCGACGGACGGCGGCTCGATGGTGATCTGTGCGACGCGCGCACGTGCCTACTCGGATCACGGGGTGAGCGGCGTCATGGAGTTCGAACAGCAGCAACAACTCGATTCCGTTGCCGGCTATGCGGCCTTCTTCGCGAACGTCGCCGTGCTCCGGCGCGACATTCCTGCTTTCCTCGGCATGTTGACGCACCGCCGCGAGCGCGTGACCGGCTACGGCGCGGGCGGCAAGGGGCAGTCGATGGTCAACATGCTCGGCATCGATCGCGAACAGCTTCCGCTCGTGATCGACGACACTCCCGGAAATGCGGGCTGCTTCATTCCAGGCACCGGCATCGAGGTCGTTGCCAGCTCCGACGAGCGTTGCCGCGATACGAACGTGATCTTTCTGACCGCGCCGACGCATGCTGCGGAGATCATTCGGAAAGAGTCGTGGAGGATCGGCAGAGGAACGCGCTTTTTGGGTACCTCGCCCGGTTTCCATCACATCGCCGCAGAGCAGTTTCTGATTCGATGACCGACTCATGGAGAGCTCTCACTCAGCACTCAGGACTCAAATCTCCCGAAACTAACCGCGGCGGCGCGTTACCCGTGTACTCGAACACACGCCCGCACACTTCGCACGTCGCGCCTCGGAGCCGCGCGGCGCAGATGCACACCCACCCGATCCGCCGCGCAGGATTGCCCACCACCAGCGCGAACGGCTCGACGTCCTTCGTGGCCACGGCACCGGCGCCGACGAGTGCGTACTCCCCGACGGTGATGCCTGGCAGGAGCACCGAGCCGGCGCCGAGGGAGGCGTAGCGGCGCACGCGCGTCTCGGGGTACGATGTCAAGTGGCGGCGCGAGCGCGGGCGGGGATCGTTCGTGAACACCACGTCGGGGCCGACGAACACGCCGTCCTCAATGGTGACGCCCGTCCAGATCGAGACGCCGCATTTCACGGTCACGCGGTCGCCGAGGATGGCCCCGTTCTCGATGAAGACCCGGTCGCAGATCTGGCAATCCGCGCCGATGCGTGAGCCGGGCAGGAGATTGCAGAACGCCCAGACGCGCGTACCCGCGCCGATGGCGTCGCTCTTCACGATGGCCGTCTCGTGAATGAACACATCCGGATAGGACATGGCGGCGCAGTGTAGCGCGGCTTGACGGAAACAATCCCGATCTCGTATACCTCGCCGCGTGACCACCGAGCAGCCCGCGGGCGTCAGTGTCGGCGACTGCCGGCTGATCGACCTCCCGAAGATCCTCGATACGCGCGGGAACCTCACGTTCGTCGAGGGGGTCAAGCACATCCCCTTCGCCATCGAGCGGGTCTACTGGATCTACGACGTGCCCGGCGGCGAGACCCGCGGCGGACACGCCTATCGGAGGCTCGACGAGTTCCTGATCTCCCTCTCCGGCAGCTTCGACGTCGTCCTCGACGACGGCGGCAGCAAGCGCACCGTGCAGCTCAATCGCTCGTATTACGGCCTGTTCGTCCCACGGATGATCTGGCGGCATCTGGAGAACTTCTCCACCAATGCCGTCTGCCTGATCCTGGCCTCGACCGCGTACGACGAATCGGATTACGTGCGCGACTACGCGCAGTACGGGCAGATGAGGCAGGGGCGATGAGCACGACCGTCGAGGATTGCCGGATCATCCTGCTGCCGCGCATCCAGATGCGGCAGGGGAACATCACCCCCGTGCACAACAGCCGGGAGATCCCGTTCGACGTCGCGCGTGTGTTCTATCTGTACGACGTCCCCGGCGGCGAGTCCCGCGGCGGCCACGCGCACCGGCAACTGCAGCAGTTCATCGTGTCGGTGATGGGCGCGTTCGACGTCGTCATCGACGACGCCACGACGCGCAAGCGCGTGACCCTCAACCGGGCCTATCAGGGCCTCTATGTTCCACCCATGATCTGGGCAGAGGTGGTCGGCTTTTCTTCGGGCGCCGTATCGCTGGTCATGGCGTCCCTCCCTTACGACGAAAGCGACTACCTGCGTGACTATGACGACTACATCGGCGAGAAGCGACGTTCCCTTTCTTGACCTGAAGCAGCCCTACGTCGAGCTGCGCTCCGAGATCGATGAAGCCCTGCAGCGCGTCGCCGCCGGTGGCTGGTACATCCTCGGTCAGGAAGTGCGCGCCTTCGAGCAGGAGTTTGCGGCGTATGTCGGAGCCGAGCACTGCGTCGGGGTGAGCAACGGACTGGACGCGCTCCATCTGGTGCTGCGGGCGTGGGACATCGGCCCGGGCGACGAAGTGATCGTACCGTCGAACACGTACATCGCCACCTGGCTCGCGGTCAGTTACGCCGGCGCGACACCGGTGCCGGTCGAGCCCGATGAGCGCACGTACAACATCGACCCCGCGCGCATCGAGGCGGCCATCACGCCGCGCACGAAGGCCATCCTGGCGGTACATCTCTACGGTCAGACCGCGGACATGGACGCCATCAACGAAGTCGCCCGCCGCCATGGCATCAAGACCCTCGAAGACTGCGCGCAGTCGCACGGCGCGAAGTTGCGCGGACGGCAGTCGGGCATCCTCGGCGCCGCCGCCGCGTGGAGCTTCTATCCGGGCAAGAACCTGGGCGCGCTCGGCGACGCGGGGGCCGTGACCACGAACGACGCGCAAGTGGCGAAACGCATCCGCGAGCTCGCCAACTACGGCTCCGCGGTCAAGTACCACAACGTCGAGAAAGGCTTCAACTGCCGGCTCGACGAAATGCACGCGGGCGTGCTGCGCGTGAAGCTGCGCGCGCTCGACGACTGGAACGCGCGTCGTGCCGCCGTGGCGAAGCGTTATCTGGCGGAGATGCGCAATCCGGCGATCACCATCCCGCACGTTCCGGAGTGGGCGGATCCGGTGTGGCATCTGTTCGTCGTGCGCTCGAAAGAGCGCGACGCGCTGCAGGCGTCTCTGGCGAAGGCCGGCATCGGCACGCTCATCCACTATCCGATCCCGCCGTTCGAACAGCCAGCGTACGCGGAGTTCCAGCATCGCGCGGGCGAATGGCCCATGGCCGCGGCGATCGCCCGCGAGGTCCTCAGCCTTCCGATGTTCCCGCACATGACGGACGAACAGGTGCAGCAGGTCATCGAGGCCGTGAATCGTGCGTGAACAGTGGTGGCTCGTCCTCCAGACGAGCGGAGCCAAGATCTACTGGGTGCTGGCCATGCTGCTCACCAGCGTCATCACCGCGCGCTACCTCGGGCCGAGCGGCCGCGGCGTGTTCGTCGCCGCCCTCGGCTGGGTGACGATGTTCTCCACCCTCGGACATCTCAGTCTCGGCCAGGTCATCATCCACATCGCCACCAGGTCAGGCGGTGAAGGGGACGCGTGGCTGCCGCGGGTCATGGGCTCAGCGCTCGCGGTCATGGGCGTGGTGACCATCGCCGGCTGGTCGATCTGCGCGGGACTGTACGTCGCCAGCCGCGGCGAGACGTTTCAGCACATCCCCGCGGCGGTTCTCGCCATCGCCATGCTCTCGCTGCCGCTGATGATGTGGATCGAGAACGGGAACGGCATCCTCCTCGCGGCCGACCGCCTGCCGGTCATGAACCTGGCCCAGGCCGTAGGCGCAACGGCGACGCTGCTCTTCACGTTCTGCGCGCTCGAGCTGCTCGATCTCGAGCTCAAAGGCGCGCTCGTGGCGCTAGTCATCGCGCAGGTCGTGATCGTCGTCATCAGCCTCGGCTACCTGCTTCGGCGGACGCCGTTTCTGAGGCCGACGCGCGAGACCACGCGCGAGCTGCTCAGCGGCGGCATGAAACTGCATCTCAATGCCGTGGGGACGTATCTCTTCACGCAGGCGAACGTGCTCATTCTCAATCACTATCGCCCGCCGCGCGAGACCGCCTATTACCAGCTCGCCGTGCAGCTCATGACCGGACTGCAGATCATCCCGCTGGCGGTGAGCGCCGTGGCATATTCGCTGGTGACGAAGCTCGGGCCGGATGATGCGTGGCCGCGGCAGAAGCGGCTGCTTTTTCAGGTGATGGCGCTGGTGGCGGGGATCAGCGTCGTCGCGTACTTCGTCGCGCCCTTCGCGATCGGGTTCGTATTCGGCCGCGATTTTCTCCCCACTGTGCCTCTGTTCCGGCTGCTCCTCATCGGCATGCTCGGTATGACCCTGTCGATCGTCATGGCCAGCCAGTGGATCTCGCGAGGACTGTTCCTGCAGGCGGCGGGAGTGACCGTGGCCATCGGAGCGCTCACGGTCATTGCGAATCTGCTGGTCGTGCCGCGGTACGGAAGCCGAGGCGCGGCCTGGGTCACCGTCGGAACGTACGCGGCTACAATGCTCGTCAACGTGATCATGGCCTTTTGGGTCGAGCGGGTCTCGCGCGCGCGGGTGGTGGTGTAGTGGCGAGACCGCGCGTCCTGTTCGTGATCGGCCATCTGGTGCAGAGCGGCGCCGAACGTTTCACGTACGAAGTGCTGCGCGCCATCGACCGCGAGAAGTTCGACGTCGCGCTGCTCACCAAAGGGCGCATCCGGCCGAACGATTTCTATTACAGGAAAATCCAGGACCTGGGCATCCCCGTTCATCGCCGGCTGCCGCTCTGGTACAGCCGTCTGCAGCGGCACGCGCGCCCGTTCTATCTAGCGCTGCGGCCGCTGATCGACGTCGTCTATCGCCTTTACGCGAAGTGGCGCCTGGGGAAACTGCTCGAGCAGTACGACGTCATCAATGCCATCCAGCTCGAGAACTACTACGCGCTGCAACCGGTGCTGAAAGACAACGAGAAAGTCATCACGTACCTGATGGCCCATCGTTTTCAGTACAACTACGAGCCGTTCGACGATGCCATCGTCGGGCGCAGGTACCGTTTCGCCATCTTCGATCCGATCATGCGCGAGGAGTACGACCAGTCGCCCATTGCGTCAACGGCCGAGGAGATTCACTTCCCGCTGGTCATCGATCTCAGTGCGGCGACCGATCTGTCGCAATACGCGCGTGTCGAGCCGCCGTATCGCATCGGCGTGTTCGTGCGTCTCGCGCCCGATCGTCCGCTGGCGGGGATCCTCAAGGCGTTCGCCGCATTGCGAGCGAAGGGCGCGGACGCGGAGCTGTGGTTGTACGGGCGCGGAAATCCCGAGCTGTTCGCGAAGCAGATCGACGAGCTGGGCATCCGCGATCGTGTTTCCTTCCGCGGCCACACCACCAGCATTGAGAAAACGCTCCGCGAGGACGGGCTGTCGATGGTGTGGATGACGTCCTATGGACCGGTCATCGCGTACGCGAGCATCGAGGTCGGCGGCTACGGGTTTCCGACGATTTTCTGGAATCAGCACGGGACGGTCACGGCGGACCAGATCCGCGAGCAGACCAACGGCGCGATCGAGAGCTATTTCGATCCCGGGGCGCTCGCAAACGCCACATACGCGGCTTTGCAGGACCCGCAAACGCTGCGCGAGCGCGGGAAACGTCTTCGCGCGCATGTGATGCAAAGGAATCACATCGCAGGGTTTATCCGCGGGCTCGAGGAAAAAATCGCCGGCGTGGCCGCCGGTCGCGCTTGACCGCACAGAGTGCGCCCCCTTAGGATGGCCGCACTCTCTCTCTCGGCAACAGCTACCGTGCTCCTATCTCTCATTGCTCGAACTCTCTGTCTCGCTGCCGCTGCGTACGGTCTGTGGCGCCTCTGGCGTGTCACGGACTCCTTTGCTCCGGCGCTCCGCGCAATCATCGCCGGCGGCCTGGCCGTGCGCGCATTGGCCGGAGCGGCGCTGTTCTGGATCTCGTATCTGAAGCTGCCGATCGCGCCGTCGCTGCAACTCGGCAACGGCTTCTGGTTCTTCGGTCTCGACGGCACGCTGTATTTCCGCTTCGCCTCGAAGGCCGCGTTCGAGACGCCGCCGGGATTCTTCGAGATCCTCAACCACGCGCCGTCGCGCGTGTACATCCAGGTCCTGGCGCTGTTCGCCTGGCTGTTCGGGATCATTCCGTCCGTCGCCGTCCTGTTGAACATCGTGGCCTACCTCGGCTCGGCACTGTTGATCGGGGTCTGGGCGCGTCGCAACGGCGTGCCGACCCTGTACGCGGCCATTCCGCTTGTGGCCATCAGCTTCCTGCCGTCGTGGGTGCTCTGGTCGCTGCAGCCGATGAAGGATCCGTTCTTCTGCTTCCTGGTCGTGCTGTTCGCGTATTCGCTGGACACGTTCGTGCGTGCAACGCGGGTCACGCCGATCGACCGCCGCGGGACAGTCATCGCCAGCCTGTTGCTGATCGTGTCGACGTACGCACTGTCCGGCATCCGCTGGTACTACGCCGTGATGGCGTTGACCGCGTGCGGCATCGCCTGGCTGGTGTTGCTCCTCTCGCGCGCCGCGGGCCGGGTCTGGCTGGCGCGACTGGCCGCGTGCGTCGTCGTCGGCATCCTGATGACGCAGATGATCGTCGCCGCGTCGGGGCCGTATCTGCCGCGCGCATTCCACGTCATTCTCCGTCCGTTCTCGCCCCCGCCGCCGACGGAGCTGGGGGAGGGGAACGTCGTTGAAGTGATCAAAGGCGCGCGGAAGAACTTCGACGCCTACCAGTCCGCGGGAACGCGCATTCGCGCGGGGTCGGTGGTCGCCAAGAAGGAGCAGGAGGCGCCGGTTACGACGACAGCGGCGCCCGTGCCTCCGGCGACTCCGCCGCAGACGGCGACGGTGGCGGCGGTTCCGGTGCCCACTACGCCGGATACGACCACTGCGACGAATACGACTGCTACGACGAATACGACGAATACGACGGCTGCGACGAATACGACGGCTACGACGAATACGACGAATACGACGGCTACGACGAATACGACGGCTACGACGGCTACGACGAATACGACGACTACGGCCACGACGACTACGGCTACGACCACTACGGTCGCCACCACGACTACGACGGCGCCCGCTCCGGCCCGGCCCCCCGCGCCCGCGATCGCGCCTCCGCCCAAGGGGGCGGCGAAGCGGGGCTCGGACGATGAGAACGTCGATCCGACGCAGACGTTCGATGTGCCGGAGACGATTTACGGGCGGCTCACGACCGGGCTGGCGGCGATGCTGTTGCCGCGTACGGTCGCGCAGAAGCTCGGGCTGGTCTCGATCGGCGGCGGGAGAGGCCTGTGGTGGTTCGTCGAGTTCGACACGCTTCTCACCGACATCCTGCTGATCCTCGTCGGGATCGTGTTCTTCCGGAGCCTGCGGCGCGGCGGGTGGCGTGAGCCGATGCTCTGGTACCTCGTCGCGATCACCGTCGGGATCGCGCTGGCCCTGGCGTACACGGTGAGCAACTTCGGGACGCTGTTCCGCCACCGCGAGATGCTCGTGGCCACGGCGGTGCTCCTGGCAATCGTGTCGACGCGGCTCTCATATAATCCGCGCCCGGCTGCATGAAACGTCTCATCTACTTCGGGACCAAAGCCTTGCGTCGTGCACCGGGCTGGATGCGCGACGCCGCGGTGACCGGCGGCAGTTCGCAGCTCCTGATCCAGCGTCGCAGCGGCGCCTATCGCAAGTGGCTGGCCGACCATCGGCGCCACCGAACGCTCTCCCGCGCGGAGCTCTACGACGTCCAGCAGCGCCGCCTCCGCGAGATCATCGAGCGCGCGGTCACCCTCTCGCCGTACTACCGCGAGAAGTACCGCGGCCTCGATCGTTCGCGCCTGCAGAACCTGCCCGTCCTCGAGAAGGACGAGCTGCAGCAGAAGATCGACGAGATCGTCATCGGCGACAAGACGAAGCTACACGAGATGTTCACCGGCGGCACCACGGGCCGGGGCATCGTCGTCTACAACGACATCAGCAACATGCAGGAGCGCGCCGCGCTGGTCGATCTCTTCTGGGGGATGTACGGCTTCCGGATCGGAAAACAGCGCACCGCCTGGTTCTCCGGCCGCACGCTGCTCGAAGAGGGCGACATCGCGCGCAACCGCTTCTGGCGGACCAACTGGCTGTACAAGGTCCGCTACTACAGCACGTTCCATCTCTCGCAGCAGAACCTCCCGCACTACGTCGAGGACCTGAACCGCTTCCGGCCTGAATACTTCAGCGGCTTCCCCTCGGCCATCGCCGAGGTGGCGCGCTACATCGAGGCGGCGGGCGCGAGGCTCACGTTCAAGCCGAAGGCGATCTTCGTCACCAGCGAGACGCTGCTGCCCGAGCAGCGCCGGCGATTCGAGAGCGTGTTCGGATGCCCGGTGGCGGATCAGTATTCGTCGTCCGAGGGAGCGCCGTGGATCGTGCAGTGCCCGAAGGGCAGCCTGCACATGGACATCACCACCGGCGTGTTCGAGGTCGTCGATGACGCGGGCAATCCGGCCACGGAAGGGGAGATGTTCCTGACCGGATTCGTGACCCAGGAGACGCCCATCATCCGCTACCGCATCGGCGACCGGCTGCGTCTCGCTCCCGAGAGCGCGAAGTGCGCGTGTGGGTGGGACACGCCGCTGGCCGAGGCCGTGCTCGGACGCTCGACGGATTACATCGAGGTGCCGGGCCGCGGACGTCTCTTCAACTCCCAGATCGGCGACTGCGTGAAGGACGTCACCAGCGTCCTTAGTTTCCAGGTCGAGATCGTGGACGGACGGCTGGAGGTGGACATGGTCGCCGACCGCGACGCATTCGAGGCCCACGACCGCGCGACCTTCGTCAAGAAGCTGCACGAGCGCGTCGGGAACATGCCCATCGACATCAACTTCGTCGACAGCATCCCGCGCGCGCCGAGCGGCAAGCAGAGCCTCGTGCGACGCCGGAAGGCTTCCTGATGCGCGTCGCGGTCTGCAAGGCGCCCGTCACCGCGTACTCCGAGCATCCACCGTATCACCCGCCGCGCATCCATCCGGAGCTCGGCGCGGCCGGCTTCAAGGACACGCTCGCGGACAACGCCGTCTACGACGCCGTGCGCGAGACCTTCCGCCTCCTCGGCTTCGACGCCGCGAATCACGGCACGGCGCAGTGGAACCCGCTCGGGCATCTCATTCAGCGTGGCGCACGGGTGGTCATCAAGCCGAACTTCGTCGCGCACGAGCATGGCGTGCAGGTCGGGCAGCGCTGCCTGACCACGCACGGCGCGGTCGTGCGGGCGATGGTCGATTACGCATTCATCGCCGGCGGTCCCGAGTCGTCGATCACCATCGCCGACGCACCCGTGCAGGGCGCCGACTTCGACAGGATCGTCGCCCAGAACGGCATCGTCGCCATCCGCGACTTCTACCGGCAGAGCTTCGGCTTCGACCTCGGACTGGTCGACCTGCGCCAGGTGCGCGCGGTGCTCGATGAAGAGAGCGCGCTCATTCGCAAGGTCGAACAGCTCCCGGGGGATCCGCGTGGCTACTCGGTCATCGATCTCGAGGAAGACAGCCGGCTACGGACCCTGGACCCGGAGCGGCCGCGTTACGCGGTCGGCGACTACGACGACGAGGTCACGAATCGCCGCCACCGCGCGCCGCATCACGAGTACGTCATCGCGAACACCGTCCTCGACGCCGACGTCGTGCTGAACGTGCCGAAGCTGAAGGCGCACAGCAAAGTCGGTCTGACGATGTCGCTCAAGAACATGGTCGGCATCGTCGGCTCCAAGGACTGCCTGCCGCATCACCGGCACGGTCTGGAAGGGAAGGGCGGCGACGAGTTCCCGAAAGACTATCCGCGCCGCTGGCTGTTCGCGGCGCGCGGCAACCAGTTCCTGCAGGGCAAGGTGCCGCGCTGGGTGTGGCGGGGACTGCGCAACGCGGCCTCGCTCGTCCTCGGCGCGGGCACGCCGTCGCGCGAGCGACGCACGGCCGAGGGTACGGGGCAGCAGAAGTTCTTCCCCTCGGGGAGCTGGTACGGCAACGACACCATCTGGCGCACCGTCGACGATCTCAACTTCATCGTCCACCACTGGGGCCGGGGGCGCCGCGTGTTCACGCTGGCCGACGGCATCGTGTCGATGGAGGGGAACGGTCCGCTGAAGGGGAGTCCGCGTGCGACCGGAGTCATTCTCGCGAGCAGCGATCCTCTCGCCCTGGACGTGGCCGCCGCGGCGCTCATCGGGTTCGACTGGACGCGGATCAACATGCTGCGGGGGATGGCCGAGCGGTCGCTCGACCGCGGCTACAGCCGCTTCACGGGGAACGTCGACGAGATCGAAGTCGTGTCGAATGTGCCCGAGCTCACCACGTTCGACGGGTTGCGCGGGCGCGAGCCGCATCTGCCGCCGGCGGGATGGAGAAACTTCGTGGAACTACCCACCAAGTCCGTCCGGTCGGCCGCCGCGGTGTGATCGCTCTCACACTTCGAGCACTCTTTCGGGATATACTGCGCGACACCGATCCGTTTCTGTCCAGGTAGTTTCCTTGTGGGGGGCCCCCGCGTCTCCGATCGCGGGATTTTCTATTGACCATACGAAGAGGAAGGCATCCAATGACTCGTCGTTTCATCGTTCATCTCAGCATTCTCACCATCGTCATCCTGATGGCCGCCGGCGCCTCGGCGCAGGCGACGCGCACCTGGGTGTCGGGCGTCGGCGACGACGTCAACCCGTGCAGCCGCACGGCCCCGTGCAAGACCTTCGCGGGTGCGATCAGCAAGACCGCCGCGGGCGGTGAGATCAGCGTCCTCGATCCGGGTGGCTTCGGCGCCGTGACCATCACCAAGTCGATGACCATCGACGGCAAGGGCCAGGTCGCCTCGATCCTGCACAGCAGCGTCTCCGGCGTCATCGTCAACGACAGCGCGACTGCCACGCCGAACACGATCCGCGTGACGCTCCGCAACCTCGAGATCAACGGCGCCGGCACCACGCCCGGCACGCGCGGCGTGTCCATCATCGCGGGCCGCATCGTCAACCTCGAGAACGTCTTCATCTACGGCCAGCGCAACACCGGTCTGAACGAGGGCCGCGGTGTCCGCATCGCCCCGAGCGGCACGGCTACCGTCAGCGTCACGATGAACAACGTCACGATCTCCGACGTGAACAACCACGCCGTTTCCTGCCAGGCCGCTTCGGGCACGCCGACCATGCGTCTGCACATCGCCAACAGCTTCCTGAAGGACAACGGGGGCGGCGGCAACGGCGACGGTCTCTTCCTCGGCGATGGCTGCTCGGCCACGATCTCCAAGACCCAGATCTTCGGCTTCGCCGCCGCGGGCATCGAGACGTTCGGCACCGCCAACGTCCAGGTGGACGACAGCGTGATCTCGCACAGCACCCGCGGCTTCTTCCTGACCGGCAGCTCGGTGATCCGCATCAGCCGCAACGTAATCACCCACAATGTGACGAACGGCTTCAACGTCAGTGGCGCCGCGCAGCTCCAGACTTACGGCGACAACTACTTCGGCAACAACGGCGCCGACGTCGGCGTGCTCACGAGCATCACCGCGCAGAAGAAGTAATCGCCTCATCGATTGACACCTCGAGAACGCCGCGGCAACGCGGCGTTCTTTTTTTATAATCGCCGCCGTGCCGCCGCGTAAGCGCCTGCTCTTCGTCGCCGCGGAGGCGGCCTTCTTCGTCACCCACCGCCTTCCCCTGGCGCTGGCGGCGCGAGATCGCGGCTACGACGTGATCGTCGCCACTCCGCGCGGCCGGCTGGCCGAGGTGATCGCGCAGCACGGCCTGGAGTGGTATCCGATCGTCGTGCAGCGGCGCACGAACGTCATTCGCGAGCTGCGATCGATCCCGAATCTCTACCGCCTGTATCGCCGTCTCCGGCCGGACATCGTCCATCACGTCGCCATCAAGCCCGTGCTCTACGGTACGGTCGCAGCGCGTCTGGCCCGCGTGCCGGCGGTGATCAACGCCGTGACGGGACTCGGCTACGCCTTCGACGACCGCCAGGCCAGGCGCCTGCTCGGCCGCGCCCTCGGCGCGGCGTTCGACATCCTCCTGCGCCACCCTCGCGCGCGCTTCATCTTCCAGAACGTCGAAGACCGAGACACGTTCTTGCGCCGCGGCTGGACGACTCCCGACTCGGCGGAGCTCATTCGCGGGTCGGGTGTGGACGTCCGGCGCTTCGCGCCGCCCGCGACCCCTCCCGCCGGACCGCCGCTGGTCGTACTGGCGTCGCGGCTTCTCGCCAGCAAAGGCGTGGCGGAGTTCGCGGAGGCCGCGCGCCTCGTCAAAGCACGGGGCGTGGATGCGCGCTTCGCGATCGTGGGCGAGCCCGATCCTCAGAATCCCGACACGATCACGCATGCCGATCTGGAGCGCTGGCGCGACGCGGGCGCGGTCGAGACGTTCGGCGCGCGCTCGGACATGCCCGACGTGCTGCGACAGGCGTCGCTGTTCGTGCTGCCGACGTACTACCGTGAGGGAGTGCCGAAGGCGCTCATCGAGGCCGCCGCCACCGCGCTGCCGGCCATCACCACCGACACGCCCGGCTGCCGCGACATCGTCCAGCACGGCGTCACCGGACTCCTGATCCCTCCGCGCGACGCCGAGGCCCTGGCGGCGGCGATGCAGGAGTTGCTCGAGGATCCCGCGCGCCGCGTCGAGATGGGCCGCCGGGCCCGTGAGCGCGTGCTGACGGAGTTCGCGGTGGAGCACGTCATCGCGCAGACGCTTGCCGCGTACGACCGCGCCCTATAGACTGTCTCCCATCGGTTACTTGTCAGGTCCGTGTCCCCTCGCGCGCGTCCACGCGTCGAGGTCGACTTATCGTCAACATCGCTCAAGAAAAGGAAGGTATCTGTGAACCGTCGTCTCCTCATTCGTCTGACTCTCTTCTCGCTCGTCATCCTCATGGCGTCCGGCCTGTCCGCGCAGGCGACCCGCACCTGGGTCTCCGGCGTCGGTGATGATGTGAATCCGTGCAGCCGTACGGCGCCCTGCAAGACGTGGGCGGGCGCGATCAGCAAGACCGCAGCGGGCGGTGAGATGAACGCCCTCGATCCGGGCGGCTACGGGGCACTCACCATCACCAAGTCGATGACCGTCGACGGGAACGCGCAGCACGCCTCGTCGCTGAACTCCGGCGTCAACGGATTCGTGATCAACGACAGCCTGTCGGGGACGCCGAACACCATCAAGGTGAACCTGCGCAACCTCGCGATCAACGGCGCCGGAATCACCCCCGGTGTGAACGGCATCCGCATCCTCGCGGGCCGTGAGGTCAACGTCGAGAACGTCTTCATCGTCAACGAGCGCAGCACGTCCGTCGGCGCCGGCCGCGGCATCGACATCCAGATGTCCGGCACTGCCACCATGGACGTGACGCTGCGGAACGTCACGATCACCAACACCCAGTCGCATGCCGTTGCGGCCCTGCCCTCCAGTGGCACGCCGACCGTGAAACTCACGGTCAGGAACTGCAGCTTCACCGGCAACATCGGCGGGAACGGCGACGCCTTCTTCCTCGGCAACGGTGTGACCGCCGCCATCGCCGATTCGTCGATCTCCGGTTACGCAGCCGCCGGTATCGAGACGTTCGGCAACGCCCAGGTCACGGTCGAGCGGACGGTGATCTCGAGCAGCACCCGCGGCCTCTTCGCCTCGGACACGTCGAGGATCCGCATCGGTCACAACACGATCGTGAACAACGCCACGGCCGGCTTCGTTGTGAACGGCTCCTCTCTCATCGAGAGCTGGGGCGACAACCACTTCGCCAACAACGGCCCGGACATCGGCGTCCTCACCAGCATCGCCATCAACAAGAAGTAACGCTTCTCCGGGACCTATAGGACCTTCGGGTCCTATAGGTCCTACCGCGGCGCCGTCCGGCGTACACGCGAACCCCACGCACAAGAAGCCATCCGACCCATAGGTCCCGTACGTCCATAGGTCCTACCGCGGCGCGACCGGCGACACGCGATCCGCAGCCGCGTGAATGAGCGGCGTCGAAGGCGCCGGCACTTCCGCCATCAGGCGATCCGCCGCGGGGGACGCGAGGACCCATCCGAGGTCCGCTTCCGTCAGCGGGTGCAGGTCGATGCGCATGTGATGCAGCGCGACGCCCGCGTTGGTGCACGCTTCCATGATCTCGCGCATGCGCGTCAGCGGGAGCTTCGCCGTCGACAGCAGCACCGCCTCCGCCTCGGCACGCTCGCAGATCTCGTTCAGCGGCATGGCGCCGTCGTGGACGCGGAGGCCGTGAAGGAACTTGCCGGCCTTGCGCGGATCGTCGTCGATGAAGCCGACGGTCTGGTAGTTGAGCGCCTGGTTGTTGCGCACCTCGCGATAGAGCAGCTCGCCGCCGTCGCCCGCGCCGTAGATCAGCGCGCGGCGTCCGGTGCGCTCGTGCGGTGCGGGCACGATCTTCCGCAGCAGACGGAACGCAAACCGGCTGGAGATGACGAACGCCGCCAGCAGCAGCGCGTCGAGGACGAACGTCGTGCGCGACCACACGTCGGGGCGGAACGCGAACACGACCAGCAGCAGCGACGCCACCGCGCCGAGGGCGACGCCCTTCACCAGCACGACCACTTCGGCCACGCCCGCGTAGCGCCACAGGCCGCGATAAACCCCCGTGATCGAGAACGCCACGAGCTTGACGAACATCGTCGCCGGGAGCGTCTTGAGGAAGAGCTGCCAGTCCGCCGACGCCGCCCGGGCCGGCCCGAACACGATCGCGTACGTGACGTAGTGCGCCAGCGCGATCAGCGCGCAGTCGAGGAAAACCTCGAAGATGCGGCGCTTGTAGGAGAGATCGATGAGGAACGAGACCACCGGCTTGCGCTGCGCCGCCGTCATTTCCTCTTCGCTGTACACGCGCACGCCGCCCAGGTAGACGCCGACGATCCCGAGGAAGATGGCGAAGCCGATGATCGCAGCCATGGCCACGTCCAGCTCCACGTGACGCACCGACACGGCCAGCGCGCCGCCGAGGATCGCGAACGCGTAGAGCATCCAGACGGCCTTACGCTCGGTGAGACCGAGGGCCACCAGACGGTGCGACGTGTGATCGCGTCCACCGCGCGAGGCTGCCCGTCCGGCCAGCTTGCGCATCAGCGTCACGAACGTCGTGTCGAAGATCGGGATGCACAGCACCAGCACCGGGACCGCGAGCACGGCCATGACCGAGCGCGAGCGGCCGCCGCCCGCGTGCGCGCTGAGCAGCGCCGTGCTGGCCAGGAAGAAGCCGACGAACAGCGATCCGCAGTCGCCCATGAAGATCGACGCGGGGTTGTGGTTGTAGATCAGGAACCCGGCCAGCGCCGCGCCGAACGACCCCAGCATCATCGCCTCGGTCGTCTGGCCGTTCAGCCAGAACGTGACCGCCAGCGACACCGACGCGATCGCCGCCACGCCCACCGAAAGCCCGTCCATGTTGTCCAGCATGTTCACGGCGTTCGTCACGCCGACCAGCCAGAAGAACGTGATGGCCATGTTCAGCAGGAACGAGCCCGTCCACGGCAGCACCAGGCCGAAATAGACGACCGCGGAGGCGCCGAGGAGTTGGCCGATCAGCTTCTGGTAAGGCTTGAGGTGGAGGAAGTCGTCGATCAGTCCGACCGCGAACAGCGCGCTGCTGGCTATGATCACCACCCAGCTCTCGGTCGTCTTCGGCCCGAGGACGAGCATCGCGATCATCGTGGCGATGTAGATCGCCACGCCGCCCATCATGGCCGTCGGCTTGGAGTGCCAGCGGTCCTTTTTCGGCGCGGCCACGGCCCCGATGTGACGCGCGAACGCACGCACCAGCGGCGTTACGGCTGCTGCGGCGATCAGGGCGACGAGAATCGGGCTCAGTACACGAACGACGGCTGCAATCTGCAGGGGGCTCCTCCGACCAGTGACGAACCCACAAAAGTTATTCTACGTCCGTCAAAAAATCAAGCGGGCGCCACTGTCGCCGGCATCCGGCCGGCGTGATAGGCGACCACTTCACGCACGATCGTGTCGAGCGACGTGTCGTGACGGAAGCCGATCAGGTTCGCGATCTTCGTCGTGTCGGGAACACGGCGGGGCATGTCTTCAAATCCCGCCTCGTAGGCTTCGCTGTAGGGGATGTAGACGATCTCGGAGGACGATCCGGTGATCTCGCGGATCTTCTCCGCGAGCTGGGTGATCGACACTTCTTCCGTCGAGCCGATGTTGAAGACCTCGCCGACGGACTGCGGATGCTCGACCAGCTTCACCAGCGCGTTGATGATGTCGCCGACGTAGCCGAAGCAGCGGGTCTGCTCTCCGGTGCCGTACACGGTCAGCGGGCGCCCGGACAGGGCCTGCTTGACCAGCGTCGGAATGACCATGCCGTACTGGCCCGTCTGGCGCGGTCCGACCGTGTTGAAGAGGCGGACGACGATCGTGGGCAGCTTCTTCTCGTGCCAGTAGGCGAGGGCCAGGAACTCGTCGATGGCCTTCGAGCAGGCGTAGCTCCAGCGGCCTTTTGTCGTGGCGCCCATGACCAGGTTGCCGTCCTCGCGGAACGGCACCTGCTCGCTCAGCCCGTACACCTCGGACGTCGACGCGATGAGGCACTTCTTCTTCTTCTTGTTGGCGATGTCGAGGAGGATCTCCGTGCCGCGGATGTTCGTCTCGATCGTGCGGACCGGACTCTCGACGATCAGCTTCACGCCGACCGCGGCCGCCAGGTGGAGGATCACGTCGCACTGGTCGACGAGCTCCGCCAGCACGGGATAGTTCTGCACCGTGTCGATGGTGTAGTGGAAGCGCGGGTGGCGCTTCAGGTGAGCGATGTTGTCGATGCTGCCGGTGGAGAGGTCATCGATGATGAAGACTTCGTCGCCCCGCTCGATGTATGCATCGGAGAGGTGCGAACCGATGAACCCCGCTCCGCCTGTGATGAGGACTCGCAATGATGAAAGCTCCGTAGTTCAGGGGTAAAAGGAGCGCATTATACGGTGTCACTGCGGGACGCGCAGGCGAGCGTCGATCCGGCGCCGCAACTCCACGGACAGGATCTGCTCCAGCATCGGCGGATGGAACTTCACGGCGCGGGCGTAACTCTCCACCGCGGCATCCACACGACCGAGGCGCACCTGCACGTTGGCGAGGGCCATGTAGATCTCGGGGCGTTGCTCCATCGCCAGCGACTGCTCGTAGTGCCGCGCCGCGTCTTCCAGACGTCCGACCAGCTCTTCGTTCGCCGCGAGGAGCACGGGCAGGCGCACGTCGGTCGTGCAGCGAAGTCCCGGGAGCTGCTGCAGGTTCCGTCGCGCGCGTACGAGCTGCGCGTACGGGTCGGTGGTCTGTTCCGCGGACAGCGTCTGGGCCTCGATGCGCGACAGCGCGATGTTGCAGTGCACCGGCTCCCACGCGAAGCGGGACAGCGCCCACGCGCTGGCGACGGCCGCGACGGCGATGAGCAGCACCCGCGCGATCATTCGGCGTCACTCCATCCGGCGAGCAAGCCCGCGAACACGACCAGCAGATGCCGGGTCACGGGCACGTAGAGCGGAAACTGCACGAGTGCGAGCACGACCAGCGTCCCCGCGAGCGGAAGCGCGAGACGCCGCACGATGCGCCCGCGCGGCTCGCCCGCGGAGCTCTTCCGTACGGCCAGCACCAGCGCGACCAGTGCCGCGACGAACAGCCCGTAGCCGACCACGCCCGTCTCCGCGAGGATCTGCACGTGATCGTTGTGGACCTCGCCGAACATCATCCCCGAGGTGCCGCGGACGAGACGGCCGTAGTCATCGAGGATGCCCAGCTTGTACTGCATGTAGTGCGACTTGAACGCGCCCGGACCGACGCCGGTGACCGGCCGGTCGCGCAGCATCTGCAGCCCGGCAAGCACGGGCGCGACGCGCCCCGACGACGCCACCTCGAGCCCCTCTTCGCGCGCGAGACGCGGCGCGTCGAGCAATCGCATCACGGCCGGCACTTTCACGGCGACGCCGATGCCGAACAGCAGCGCGACGGCAACGCCCGCCGCGACGGCACGTTTCACCGAGCCGCCGATCATGATCAGCACGACGCCCGCCGCGAGCGCGAGGAGCGCGCCGCGGGTCTGCGACACGAGCACCGCGCCCGCTGCGCAGACCGCGCCGAACGCGTAGAGCCAGCGCCGCACGCCGCGCACGCCGATCGCCGCGACGGTGAGGATCACCGCGGCCAGCGCCATGTAAGACCCGAGCACGTTCGGGTTGTCGATGAGTCCCGTGGTGCCGAGGTGCAGCGGGTCGGCGGGGTTGAGCCGGAAAGGCTGCCATCTGCCGGATTCCTGCAGCGCCGCCAGTCCTGCATTGATCGCGACGACGGCCACGAGCACGTCGAGGATGACCAGCCCGAGTCGCGGCGCCGCGTACCAGACCGTGATGAACACGAACAGACTGGTCACGAAGGTGACGAGCGAGTCGAGGCTGTACGCGCGCTGCGTCGAGAGCGCGGTCGTCAGCAGGATCCAGACGGTTCCGGCCGCGGCGACGGCAAGCAACGCGCGGTGCCGCAGGAAGGCGCGCAGACGCTCCGTGCCCCACAGGGAGACGGCGGTGACGACGCCCAGCGCCCCGAGGATTCCGGTCGCGCGGGCGAGCGATTCCTTCAGGACGCGAAAGCGATCGATGGCATCGGGAGTGACCGCCAGCGGCACGAGGACGATCGACGCCACCGCGAGCCCCGCCAGCCAGATCAACAACCGGCCGTGGGCATTCGGGCGCACTTCCATGCTGTTGTGTACGCCGTGCAGAACGACGGCCGCCGGAGTATACAAGACCTCGCACGCGCGACCCGCGACGAGCTCGCCCTAGCGTTGCGCGACGCGGCCACGATGCACGAGGACGAGGCCCTGGCCATCCTCGACAACCCCTTCGCCACGCCCCAGCACCTCGGCAAGATCGCCCAGACGGCGCGCCTGACCGGCTTCTACTCCGTGCGCGTGCGCCTGGTCGCTCACCGGCAGACGCCGCAGGCGCACGCGGTCAAGCTCGTTCACTACCTCTACTGGTTCGATCTGGTGCGCCTCTCGGTCGACGTGCAGGTGCCGGCGCCGGTCCGGCGCGCAATCGACACGCAGCTCGTGAACCGTGCCGACAAGCTCAGCCTCGGCGAGCGCGTCTCGTCCGCCCGCCGCTGCTCGCACGCGCTGGTGAAGGTCTTTCTCTACGACCCGAATCCGCTCGTCTTCGAGGCGCTGCTGGTGAGCAAACGCCTCCGCGAGGACGACCTGCTCGCGCTGATTGCCTCCCACCGCGCGACCAGGGAACAGTTGCAGATGATCGCCGCGGACATGAAGTGGTCGTATCGCTACGCCGTCCGCAAGGCGCTCGTCCTCAATCCCGACACGCCCCGGGCGGCCGCCGCGTCGCAGCTCCGCTATCTCACCCGGCGCGACCTCGCGGCCATTTACGCCAATCCGGGAACGTCGACGTATCTGCGCCGCTGCATCGAGCGCCTCGCGGCCGGGTCATCGCTCACGCCGCATCATTCATCGCTCGGCTAGAATGCAACGTCTGATGTCTGACCAGGAAGCGCAACCGCGCGACGCGGCGTCCGAGCTTGCCTCATTCGGCGAGGAACTGCGGCGCGAGCGCGAGATTCGTGGCATTTCCCTCAAGGAGATCTCCGACGCCACGAAGATCAGCAAGCGCTTCCTGGACGCGATCGAGCGCAACGATCACCGCACGCTGCCCGCGCCCGTCTTCACGCGCGGTTTCGTCCGCGAGTACGCGCGCTACGTCGGCCTGAATGCCGAGGAGATGGTCAACCGCTACAACTTCGCAGCGGCGAACGACGACCGGATCGAGAAACCCCCCGCGGTCGCGAAGTATCCGCAGACGCCGCCCAGGGACATCAGCCCCCGGCCCGCGCCGAAACGCGGCATCCCGCCGGTGCTCAGCCGCATCGATCGCGGGGTGATCTTCGCGCTGATCATCGCCGCGGCGCTCGCGGGCGTCGCCTACTGGGCGATTCAGAACAAGCGGCAGGAGCGGGAGAGGGCCGACGCAACCGCAGTTCCCGTCACCACGCGCCGCGCGCCGATCGTTCCGGCCGCCACTCCCGCGCCGGCAACGCAGCCGGACGACTCGAAGCTGCGCCTGACGCTCGAAGTCACCGCCAACTCGTGGGTCACCCTCGAAGCCGACGGCTCGACGGTGCTCAACACTGAAGTCATGGCTGGCGACAAGCGCGATTTCGAGGCCACCGACGAGTTCAAGTTCCGGACGATCGGCAATGCCGCCGGAGTCTCGCTCGTGCTCAACGGCGCGCGCGTCCCGGCCCTCGGCGAAGACGGCGAGGTGGTGAAGAACCGCGTCTTCGACCGGAACACGCTCGCCGAGCTGCGCGGCCCATCCCAGCCTCAGGAAAACCCATGACCACGAGCTCGCACGAAGAGCTGTCCGCTGCCTCCGTCATCGCGCTGATCCAGTCCGGCGCCTATCCCCGCGACATCGTCATGACCATCGCCCGCGGATTCCTTCCCCTCGCCCAGGACGACCTGGTCGCGGTGCTGGCCTTCCTCGGCAGCACGGGCGATCTCGAGCTGGCCGACGCCGCCAGAACGTCGCTGAACGACGTCCCGTCGCGGTCGATGGTCGACTTCGCGACGAACGAGAGCGCGCCGCCGGAGCATCTCGAGCGGCTGATGAAGGTCACCACCGATCCATACGTGCTCGAGGCGCTGATCCGCAACCGGGGCGTGTCCGACGCCGCCATCGCCGACCTCGCGCGCCGCGCCGAGCCGCGCGTGCAGGAAGTCATCGTCATCAATCACGCGCGCATCCTCCGCGCGCCGGAGATCCTCGACACGCTGCTCGGGAATCCCACGTTGAACCAGAACACGCGCCGCCTCGTGCACGAGGTGCGCGAGGAGTTCTTCCTCAAGAAGGCGCGGCGCGCCGAGGCGGAGGAGGCAGAGCCGGAGCTGGTCGACGTCCCGCTCGACCAGATCGCCGATCTGCTCGAGCGCGCCGACGCCGTGGACAAGGGGGAGGAGGTGGTCGAGGCGCCGCCGCTCGCTCTCACGGAGATGGAGAAGAAGGACGAGCGCGCGTCGGCGGTCTGGACGCGCCTCCAGCACATGACCGTGTCCGAGAAAGTACGCCTGGCGTTTCGCGGCGATCGGATGATCCGCATGCTCCTCGTCCGCGACCGCAACAGACTGATTTGCTCGGCCGTGATGCGCAACCCGCGCATGACCGAGCAGGAGGCGGAAGCGATCGCCGGGATGCGCAACGTGGACGACGAGGTCCTGCGAATTCTCGGCAACCGCCGCGACTGGAGCGGCAAGTACAAGATCATGCACACCCTCGTGCGCAATCCGAAGGCGCCCGTGGGGGTTGTCCTGCCGTTCGTCAATCGTTTAACCTTGCGTGATTTGAAAGGGTTGAAAGACGACAAGGGGGTCCCCCAGGCCATTCGCGAACAGGCGCGAAAGGCTTACTTGTTGCGCGGCCAGAAACGGTCCGGATGAAGGTCAACTATTACGAGATTCTCGGCGTCAAACGCTCCGCTAGCGACGGCGAGATCCGCAACCGCTTTCGGCAGCTTGCCCGCGAAAGCCATCCGGACCGCTACCGCGGGCCGGACAAGGCCGAGGCGGAGCGCAAGTTCCAGACCTTGACCGAGGCCCTCAACATCCTGACCAATCCCGACAAACGGCAGCAGTACGACACCGAGATCGCCGGCGGCGGCGGCGGGCAGGGCACCGTCGACTTCGCGCAGATCGCCAAGGCGTACCTGTCCCACGGCGTCAAGGCCTACAAGGACGGCAACTGGACCGGCGCGTACGAGAACTTCGACCTCGCCACCAAGCACAATCCGCACGATGCCAAGGCCTTTCACTATCTGGCCATGGCTGCGGCGCGCATTCCGTCGCACACGCGCCAGGCCGTGCAGGCCATCGAGAACGCGCTGCAGCGCGAGCCGATGAATCCGCTCTACCTCAAGGACGCGGGCATGCTCTGCAAGCGCGCCGGCCTCACGGCCAAGGCCGAGCGGTACCTCGAAGAATCGCTCAAGTGGGATGCCTCGAATCTCGAGGTGCAGACGGCGCTCGCGGAGCTGCGTGAGACCAGAGAGCCGGGAAAGGGCGGTTTCTCGATCTTCGGGAAACGCTGATCGGGCATGGATGTGAAGGCATTCGGTCTCACCCACGTCGGCCGGCAGAGGCAGCATAACGAGGACGCGTTCCTCGTGGAGAGCGATGGCCGCCTGTTTCTCGTCGCCGACGGGATGGGCGGCCACGCCGCGGGCTAGATCGCCTCGCGCATCGCCGTCGACTCCATCTCCGAGTTCATCCTCCACACGAAGGAAGACGACGGCACCTGGCCGCACGCCTACGACGAGCACTACCGCCGCTCCACGAACCGGCTGATGGCCGCGCTGCGCATGGCCAACACGCGCGTGCTCGAGGCCATGCGCAAGGACGCGCGCCTGCGGGGCATGGGCACGACCGTCGTGGCCGCGCTGGCCGACGAGGAGACGGTGTCCGTCGCGCACGTCGGCGACTCGCGCGCGTACCTCATCCGCGAGGGCCAGCTTTCACGCATCACCAACGATCACTCCTGGGTCTTCGAGCAGGTTCAGGCCGGCATGCTCACCGAGGCGGAGGCGGAGAAGCATCCGCTGCGCAACGTCATCACCCGCGCCCTCGGCGGCGCGCTGCAGGTCACGCCGGACGCGTCGGAGATCGAGGCGAAATCGGGAGACGTCGTCCTGCTCTGCTCCGACGGCCTGACCGGCATGGTCCCTGAAAGTGAGATTCTCCGGATCGTGACGGCGAACGACAGCGACCTCGAAAAGGCCTGCCGCCAGCTCATCGACGCCGCCAACGAGCGCGGTGGCCTCGACAACGTCACGGCCGTTCTGGTCAGGGCCGGCTAATGCACATTCGAATCGACTACTGCGGCGTCTGAAACTACCTTCCTCGTGCCTCCAGTCTGGCGGCGGAGATCAAGAAGCAGCTCGGCCTCGACTCGGAGCTCGTCCGCGGTGCGGGCGGCATCTTCATCGTGAGCGCGGACAATAAAAAGCTCTTCTCGAAAAAGGAGCAGGGGCGTTTTCCGACAGAGCGCGAGATCGTGGAGCAACTGCGGCACCTCGTGTCATCCTGAGAGCGGATGGTGCCGCGCCGCGTCACCACAGATGAAAACGGGGGCAGGGCTGAAGGCACGGGCCGAGCGGCGGTACGCTTCCACCGCCCGGGGACGGTTGTCGAGGTCGTCCTCTGTCTGTCGGCATCGACCGCGATCCTGAGACTGACCCGCGCCGATTCATTGGTATCACCTTCTGTTGCCAGTATTCAAGACGAGCACGCGTAGCAGCCTCGAACAAAGCTAGTCGGCGTACATCGGTCCCCGGGCAGAAGGAGGGTGCCAATGCGCATCATTCGGAAGCGTTGCCTGGGTCTGGACCTACACAAGAAGCAGATCACTGGTCATCTACGCGTGCACAGGGGCTCGGAAACGGAGCCAGAAAGGATCGACATTCGGTTTGGGACGATGCCCGCCGAGCTGCTACGGCTGCGGGAGTGGGTGGTAGAACATCAGGTCACGGATGTGGTGATGGAGTCGACAAGCGTCTATTGGATGCATGTGTATGAGCTTCTCGAGTCGGTCACCGCGCCTGCGGTAGTGAACGCTGCGCACGTCAAGAAGGTGCCGGGGCGGAAGACCGACGTTTGCGACGCGCAGTGGTTGAGCGAACTTCACGCGCACGGACTGCTGCGGCTGAGCTTTGTACCGCCGAAGGAGATTCGGGAGTTGCGTTCGGGTCACGCGGTATCGAGTCAAGTTGGTCGCGATGCGCACCTCAGCGCGGAATCGAACCATCAAAGATGATCGAGATTGCCGGGATCAAGCTGTCCTCGGTGGTTTGCGATTCGTTTGGCAAGACAGGGCGCGCCATTCTCGATGCCCTGGCCCAGGGCGCCGTGGACGCTTCAACGATCATCAAAGTTGCCAAGGGAAGTCTCCGTCGGAAGACCGTCGAGCTCCACGCCGCCACTTTCCGAGAATCAGCGGGACTTGTTGGCGATGCATCTGCGTGCTTACGACGCCATTGATGCCCAGATCGCGGAAACCGAGATCAAGCTGGCCGAACGCGCAAAACCGTACGCAGCGGCGATCGAGAAGCTTGACGCGGTCCCCGGGATCAATCCGTTAGCGGCGGTCACCGTGTTGGCCGAGACAGGGGTCGACATGTCCGTCTATCGGAACGCTCATCACCTCACGTCGTTGGCGGGCCTCGCGCCTGGGAACAGCATCAGTGCCGACAAGCGTCGCCGCATTGCCCTGCCGAAAGGAAATCGCTATCTCAAACGCATCTGCGTTCAGATCGCCTGGGCAGCCTCCAGAAAAAACGGCAGCTTCCTGCGTTCGCGCTTCAACCGCTTGAGCTATCGGATCGGCAGAAACAAGGCCATCGTCGCCACGGCCCGTCACGTCTTGATCATCGTCTACCTGATGCTGGCAGGCGATGATTCATACAAAGATCTCGGTTCCGAGTTCTACGAGAAGCGGAACAAGGAACGGTCCATCAAACGCCACGTTCAGAGGCTCGAGAAGCTCGGCTTCACTGTCGATCTCAAACCCACCACGGCGTAGACACGTCCCTTCGGATCAGCGGGCTACGGCCTACGGCCGTCACTCAAACCATGCGGTGAACGCCAGCTGAATCCGTGCATCCCTCCATTCGCTGATCCTTGATCGGCTCAGTATCCCTCTGTCCCCACACCCGTCCCCGTCATTTTGTTTTCGTAGCAGCCGCCGGAGCGAAGCGGAGGACGGTCGAAGGATTCCCTGCTGCAACGAACGGCCCGCGCCTGACACCCGGGGTTCGCGCATACAATCGCCGCGTGCAAGCCGAGGTCGAGGAGCTTCGACCCAGACTGAAGGAGATCCTCTACGACTGCGCGGTGGACGTCCGCGCCACCAAGGCCGCTCTCTATCTGCTCGAGCCTTCCGTCACGCGCTTCGAGCTCGTCACCGAGTACGGCTTCCGCGGCCTAGGCCTGCGTGAGAGCGTCGACCAGAACGATCCCATCGCCGACCGCTGTGGCCGCGGACGGACGCCGTTCTTCGTGAACGGACTGGCCGCCGAGCCACGCTTCTCGCAACTCATGTTCGAGGCCGGCTCCGATCGTCTGCTCGCCGCGCCGATGTACTCGCGCGGAAAGCTGGTCGGCTTCGTCGACATGCGCGACAAGGCCGGCAAGCTCCCCTTCGAGAACGAAGACCTGCCGAAGGCCCAGCGCATCGCCGAGCGCTTGGTCGAGCTGTTCGTGGACATGAACGTTTTCGGCCACCGCTTCATCTCGCTGTCGACGTCCGAGACTCCCGCGGCTCGCGTTCAGGAGCCGGAGGCGCCGACGGCGCCGCATCCGGCGATGCCCGCCGCCGCTCCGGCGCCGCCGCCCGTCCCCGCGCCTCCGGCGAAGCCGGAAACGCGCGCGCACGTTCCGCGTCTGGCGACGCTGGTCATCGACGCGCGCAGTGCCGCGAGCCGCATCCTCACCGCGCAACCGGAATCGATCACCGACGCCGAGGTCGCCGCCGTGCGCGACGTGCTCCGCGCGATCCTGCTGATCCCCGGTGTCGTGGCGGCGACCTTCTCCGCGTTCGGCCACCTCGGCGGCGTGCAGGAAGTCGCCGCCCGCTCGACAATGACCGAGGAGGCGAAGAACGTCCTGCAGTCGAAGCTGAACGTCTGGCTGACCAAGCGCGGCGAAGGCGGCGGCTTTCTCCGGCCATCCTCCGTGACGACGCCCCTCGGCACCGCCGCACCGCCGGTCACGCCCGCCGAGATCCAGAAGGTCTTCACCGCGCCGCTCAGCGTTGGTGGACTGCGCGGCCTCTATCTCACCGTCGCCTTCTCCGAGAATCCCGAGCGTATCGCCCACGAGCTCCTGGCCGTGCTGCACACGCATCTGCAACTGGTCATCGAGCAGTCGATGCAACGCGGCACCGCGGCGACGACCCGCGCGCGGATCGCGGAGAAGCTCATCGAGCCCGACTTCGCGCGCTACCCCGAGTTACGCCGCCACACGGAGATCGTGGCGAGTCTCTGCGAGGCGTTTGCGCGCCACCTGCGGTGGCCCGCACACGAGGTCGAGAACGCGCGCATCGTCGGTCTGGTCCACGACTGCGGCATGCGACTCCTCGATTACGAACGGCTCTATCGCAAGCGCGATCTCACGTCCGAGGAGATGGGGTTTCTCCGCGAGCATCCCCACGTCGGCGCCGCCCTCGTCGAGCCGCTCCTCGGCGCGGAGGTCGCGCGGGCAGTCCTCTGTCACCACGAGCGTGTCGACGGCAGCGGCTATCCCAACGAGCTGCATGGCGACGAGATCCCGCTGCTCTCGCGCGCCCTGCAGATCTGCGACGCCTGGGCGGCCATGACCGACTTCGAGTCGTACCGTCCGCCGGAGCCTCCCGCCTCCGCGCTCGGCGCGTTAGGCGGCGCGTCCGGCGCGCAGTTCGACGCCGAGCTCACGTCGCGCTTCATCGAGATGATTCGCGCGGGACGGGGACCGGCGCCGGTGTGACCGGCTGTCCCTCGATCACGTACTTCAGCACGAACGCTGCGATCGGCACGCCCAGGAGCAGGCCCCACACGCCGAAGAGATGCTCGGCGATCACGAGGACCAGCAGCACGGCGACGGGATGCAGTCGCAGGTGCCGTCCGTAGATCAGCGGATTGAGCATGTACGCCTCGATCGCGTGAATCACCAGCACGCCGATGACCAGCCACAGGACGCTCGAGCCGCCGCCCGTCTTCAAGGCCAGAAACGCGGCGGGCAGCGTCGACAGGACCATGCCCGCGACGGGGATGTACGAGCAGACGAACACGATCACCGCGAGCAGGGCGATGGACGGCAATCCCAGGAGCATGAAGAGGATCGTCGACAGGACGGCGTTGACGATGGCGACGACCGTCTGGGCCTCGAATGCGCGGCCGAGCATCACCCCGAACGCCGTCACGCCGGGAGTGATCTCCTCGTAGATCTCCGCGCTCCGTCCTTCCGAGAACTTGCGCAGCCGGGCTTTCGTCGCCGGCAGGTCCCAGATCAGGAGGAACGACAGGATCATCGACAGGATGAAATGCAGCGCGAAGAGGAGGGCCGTGTTCGCGAACGCCGTCACCTCGGTGGCCACGCGCCGGCTCGTCGAAGTCAGGGCGCTCTCGAGCCTGCCCACGATGGTGATGTACGCATCGGACTCCCGGAAGTCGCGGACACCGTCAGGACCGGCGACGCCGGCCACGACGCGATCGACGAACTCGCGCGACTCGCGATGAATCAGCGTCTCGCCGTCCCCCTCCCTCGCCACCTCGGACGCGATGTACTGCCGCGCCAGATTGCGCGCCTCGTTCAGCATGCGCGGCACGACCAGCAGCACGACGCCCGTGATGATCGCCAGGAACGCGACGTACACGATCACCACGTTCAGGCGGCGGCGCCCCCAGCGGCCGGTCATGGCATTGACGGCGGTGTTGGCGATGTAGGTGAGGACGAAGGTCAGGAAGAAGATCGGGAAGAGATGCCGCAGCAGAAACACGACGCCGATCAGCGCCGCCCAGATGGCCCACTTCTCGAGGCGGAGCGCCGTCGTACGGTTCATCCCACTCCCGGCACGCCGATGACCGGCTCCTGGTGGCGGTAATCGGCGGGGCGCACGAACATCTTCGGGTCCGTTTTCACCGTGCGCACGTCGTGGACCTCGATCACGACGACGTCCTGCATCGGCGGACCGCCTTCGTATCGGCGCGTCGCCGTCAGGCGGATGCGGATGGGGAAGCGCGTGATGGTCTGATCGCCCGCCGCCAGTTGCGCGTCGACCTCGAGGAGCCTTGTGTTGGCGAAGATGCGGCCCAGCCACAGCCCGCGCGGATGCTGGTCCGTCGTCTCGACCACGTAGTCGGCGGTGCAACTCACTTTCACGCGCGTGCCGCCCATCGACGCCACGACGTCGTACGTGAGTCGCGCCGTGTACGTGCCGTCCTTCTCGGACATCGTCCAGCGCACCTTCTTCACCTCCCCGTTCATCAGCGGATTCAGGTAGAAGGAGCGCACGGCGAGCGGTTCCGGTGTGAGCTCGTACCAAGTGGCATTGCGCGCGTTGAGCGCAGTTGCTTTCGCGCCGCCGGTCCAGAGCACGGACGTATAGAGAATCGCCTCATCGGCGCGCGTTGCGAGATCGGCGCGGTATTGCGAGCCTTCGACGATCACCGTGGCGGCGTCGAGATCCGGTCCTTCGTGTTTGCGGACGTCGTACGCCGTCGCAGCGAACACCTGCACCGAGAAGAGCACCGCCACGAGCACGCGCACGGCCGCATGGTAACGTGATCCGCATGGCCGGACTGGCGAAGCTCGTCATGCGGAAGTTCTATCGCAAGGCCGAGGGACGGCCGGAGCGTCTGCCGTGGCATCAGGAGGATCCGCCGAAGATCCTGCTCTCCGTCGTCGCGAACAGGCGCGGCGGACGCGCGCTCGACGTCGGCTGCGGCGCGGGCGTGTTCTCGGTGTGGCTCGCCGAACAGGGGATGGACGTGACGGGCATCGACCTCTTCCCCGAAGCCATCGCCATGGCCGAGGCGCGGGCACGGGAGCATGCAGTGAAGGCGACGTTCGTCATGGGCGACCTGTTCGACTTCGCGCCGCAACAGCCGTTCGCATGCAGCGCGCGTAGCGGCGGCGGGACGCCGCCGCGCCAGCCGGCGAGACGCCGGCGCTCCGCAGAGGCGGCCGAGTCAACCAACTGTCATCCCGAGCGTAGTCGAGGGACCTGGGTGGGCGGGGCGCGAGGCTCATTCCTG
>DATLOL010000084.1:0-5111 GCA_035536275.1 Thermoanaerobaculia bacterium | reverse complement strand
GGACCTGGGCGGGTGGGGCATCAGGAATGAGCCTCGCGCCCCCTCCCGCCCAGGTCCCTCGACTCACGCTCGGGATGACACGTCAAACCTTCAGCGGAACGTGTACGTCATCGCCCAGCAGTAGATCAGCACCAGCGGCGTATGAAAGAGGAGCTGGAGAATCGAGTATCCCGCCAGATCGCGCGCGCGGACGTTGAGGATGCCCATCAGAGGCAGCATGAAGAATGGATTGAGCAGGTTGGGCAGCGTCTCGGCGGCGTTGTAGGTCTGCACGGTCCAGCCGAGGTGCATGCGCAGTGCTCTGGCGGCCTCCATCACGTACGGCGCTTCCACCACCCACAGCCCGCCGCCCGACGGAATGAACACGCCCAGCACGAACGAATAGATCGTGAGGATGGGATTGAAGGTGTCGGCGTCGGCGATGCGCAGGAACAATCCCGAAAGGGTGCTCTGAATCGCGGTCTTCGAAATCAGGCCGAAGATCCCCGCGTAAAACGGGAACTGGACCAGCACGCCCGCGGTCGCCGGCGTGGCGTTTCCGACCGCGCGCAGAAACGCGCTCGGCCGCCAGTGGAGGAGCATGCCCGCGGCGAGGAAGAGCAGGTTGAAGTTGTTGAGGTCGAGCGTGGCCGCGAGGCCTTTCGTCGCGACCTGCTGTCCGAGGAAGGCCAGCATGAGGCCCATGACGGCGAGGGAGATCAGCGGATTGCGCTCGACCTTTTCCGCAGGCGTGCGGGCCGGCGTGTCGGCAACGGTCAGGGTGTCGTCGAACACGACGCCCATCGAGCGCGCCGTGCGCACGCGTTCTCCGGAAGGGGCGGAGAAGTAGGCCACGGCGACGGACACGACGATGAGCAGGACCGCGAGAAGAATGCTCTGCCACAGGAAGATCGTCTCGGTCAGCGGAATGACGCCCGTGACCGGCAGCAGCGCCGGAGGAATGGACGATTCCGTGGCCATCATCATCGCGGGCGAGGACGAGAGCCCCAGCGACCAAACGCTGCCGAGACCGAGGTACGCGGCGCCGCCCAGCGCACGGAAGTCGACGTGCTCGATCCGGCGCACGACCGCACGCACGAGCAGACCGGTGATGATCAGCGAGAAGCCCCACGACACGAGCGACGTGAGCATGGAGAAGAGCGCCACGAATGCCACGGCGCCGCGCGGTGTCTTCGGGATCAGCGCCAGCGCGTCGATGACGCGGTGCACGGGTGGCGATGTCGCCACGACGAACCCGCCGATGATGATCAGCGCCATCTGCATGGTGAAGGGGACGAGCACCCAGAAGCCCTCACCGAAGGCGGTGACCAGTTTCGCCGGCGACTCCCCGAGCGTCAGTCCGAAGACGAAGACGACCAGCACCGCGGCGAGAGCGAACACGAACGCGTCCGGGAACCAGCGTTCCGAGAGGTCCGCGATGCGGCTCCCGAGCCGCGCCAGCGGAACGTCGTCGTGGCGCCTCACCACACCTCGCAGGCGTTCTCGCGCACCATCTCCTGACCGGTCTTGCAGCCGAACGCCTTCGCGAACTCGGGCATGTTCGAGAGCGGTCCGATCACGCGGTACTTGCCGGTGGGATGCGGGCCGCGCTGCACCATCGTCCTCTGCGCCTCGGGGCGGATCTCGTCGCCGCGGAACTGGCCCCAGCCGATGAAGAACTGCTGATCCGGCGTGAAGCCCTCGATTGTCCGGCCGGGACGCTTCTGATGCGCTTTCTGCAGGCCGAGGTAGGCGATCTTCGCGCCGGCCAGGTCGCCGATCGACTCGCCGAGGACCAGGCGGCCATTGTGATGGATGCCCGGCTCGACGAAGTAGCCCTCGAACTGATCGACGACACACTGTCCCTTCTCTTTGAAGCGCGTGAGGTCCTCGGCCGTCCACCAGTTGCGCAGGCGGCCCTGCGCGTCGAACTGTGACCCTTGATCGTCGAAGCCGTGGCTGATCTCGTGGCCGATCACGACGCCGATCGCGCCGTAGTTCACCGCGTCGGTCGCGTTCACGTCGAACGCGGGCGACTGGAGGATGCCGGCGGGGAAGACGATCTCGTTCAGGAGAGGGCTGTAGTACGCGTTCGACGTCGGCGGGGTCATGCCCCAGCGCCCGCGGTCGAGCGGCTTGCCGATCTGGGTGCGGTCGTCATTCGTCGCGAACTTCGTCGCGTTGACGACGTTCTGCATGAAGTCCCCGCGCGCGATGTCGACGGAGCGGTAGTCGATCCACTTGTCGGGGTAGCCGACCTTCGGGTTGAACGTCGACAGCTTCTCCAGCGCCTGGCGCTTCGTCTCCGCGCCCATCCAGTCCAGGCCGCGGATGGTGTCGCCCATCGCGGCGAGGAGGTTCCCCACCATCTCCTCCATGCGCGCCTTCGCCTCGGCCGTGAAGTGACGCTCGACGTAGCGCTGTCCAACGGCTTCGCCGAGGAGCGCGTCGGCGAATTCGACGCAGCGGGTGGCGCGCGGCTTCATCTCTTTCGCCCCGCCGAGGTAGCGGCTGTAGAACTCGAAGTCCTGCTCGGCGAACTTGTCGCTGAGATACGGCGCCGACGCGCGCAGCAGGTGCCAGCGTAGATACGTGCGCCACTCACTGAGCGGCGTCGTGGCCAGCTCGCGGTCGACGGCCTGCATGAAGAGCGGCTGATCGATGTTCAGCTCGATCGCCGTGACGTTCGCCGCGGCGAGGTAGCGCTTCCAGTCGAAGTGCGGGGTCATGGCCTGCAGCGTGGCCAGGTAGTGCTTGTGATCGCGCATGCGCGGATTGCGGCGCTGGACGTTGTCGAGATGCCACGCCGCCAGGCGGGTCTCGAACGCGAACACGGTCTCGGCCTCGCGTTTCGCGTTCGACGAGCCGGCCAGCGCGAACATCTTCGTGAGGTGATCGCGATACTTCTCACGGGCCTCGACGAAGCGCGCGTCGGACTTGAGGTAGTAGTCACGGTCGCCCATGCCGAGGCCAGTGGCGAAGACCTGGGCGATGACCTGCGACGGATTGCGCGTGTCGGGTGTGGCCGTGATGCCGAAGGGGACGGCGACCTGCAGCTCGTGCAGCTCGGCGAGGACGCGCTGGAGCTTGTCGCGGCTGTCGATCCTGGCGATGCGGTCGAGGATGGGTTGGATCGGTTTGAGGCCGAGCTGGTTGATGCGCTCGACGTTCATGCAGGAGGAGTAGAAGTCCCCGATCTGCTGATCGATCGAGCCCGGCGCCCAGTCGCGGCGGAGCGCGGTCTCCTCGAGGATGGTTTTCACCTGGTCTTTGCTCAACTCACCCGAGGCCCAGCGGCGCGACCAGCGGGACTGGGCGGCGGGGATGGGATTGGCCTTGCGCCACGCGCCGTTCGCGTAATCGAAGAAATTCGTGCAGGCGTCGGCGGTGCGGTCGATGTCGTCGACGTAAACGCCGCGCTCCTGCGCGGACGCAGCGAGGGCGAGGAGGAGCGTGCAGATGGCAGCGATGCGCATGCGAAAAGTCTATCCCGAGCGCAGTCGAGGGATCAGCGAACTCTCGTGCAACGCGCGTCGGGCGAGGAGCGCGAGGGCTCCGATGATCCCTCGACTTCGCTCGGGATGAACTGACAGACTTCACGGATGCTCCAACGCGCGTTCATCATTGGCGGGGTCGTGCTCGTGGCGCGACTGGCCACCCTGCCGCGCACGGCGTGGGATCCGCGCGAGCCGGAGCCGTTTCTCGCCTTCGCCGCGTTCACGATCCTCCTGTCGGTCGTGGCGGCGGTCGTCATCGCGTTACGCGAGCCGGTGGCGGCGGTGCTGTTCTCGTTCAGCGCGGCGATGCTGGTGCATGGCGTCTCGGCCACATTGCCGTACGTGGGCATCGCCGAGGAGCTGGGGTTGCCGCATGAGCTGAACGTGGCGCGGTTCACGCTGCATCCGTGGGGGTCGAAGATCGTCTTTCTGCCGGTGCTGGTGGCGATCGCGTTCGGCGTGCCGCGGGTGATGAAGCGCAGGGAGCTCGAGCCGCTGGCCTGGTTCACGTTCGCGTGGCTGGCGATCGGAATCGGCGTGATCGATCCGCGCGACGGCGTGCGTTTCGCGATTCCCTCGCTGATCTTCGTCAGCATCGTGGCCGCGGAGGGGCTGAAGGCGCTGCGCGTGCCGTGGATCGGCGCGTGTGCGATCGCGGCGTTGTCGATCTTCTACACCTGGCCGCTCCTGCGGGAGCGGGTCGCCGGTCCGTCGCCGCTCGCACAGGCGCGACGCGCGCAGGAGCCGGCGGTCTTCTCGCGGAGCGACGCGGACGCGTGGGGCAAGCTCACGAGCGTCCCGCAACACGTGGCTCGCGTGAAGAAACCTGAATTCACGCCCGGTGTCGGCGTGTACGGCCCGGAACAGGGCTGGCGCTGGGTGAAAAAGTACGCGGAGCTGTCTGATACGCGCCGCCTGACCCTGCACCTGCCGCCGGACGCGAAACTGGAGCTCAACGACCTCCGTGTGAACGGCACGCCGCTGCGCGTCCGGCGCGGTGAGAGCGTGATCGTCAACGCGGGGCCGCGCGTGGTCATCGAAGCGGCGAGCGCGTTCCCGCTCGATCCGCCGGACACGCGAACGGTAGCGGTGCAGATTCGATGAAGCGGATTGCACTGATCGTGCTCCTGGTCGCCGTCGGGCTGGTGCTCTTTCGGAACCGCTCCGCGGGGATCGCCGGCGCGGACCGGAGCGGGTATGTGAACCTCGCGCGCATGCTCTCGCGTGGCGAGCGCACGCTGCCGCTTCCCGCCACCTGCAACGCCTGCCCGCCGTACTGGTTCACGCCCCTCGGCTTCGTCCCCTCGCCGGACGGGAAGACCATGTCCTCTTTCTACCCAACTGGTCTGCCGCTGCATCTGCTGGTCACGGAGTGGGTCAGCCCGATCGCCGGCATGGTCCTGGTCTTCCTCACGTTTCTCCTCGGCGCTCGGCTGCATTCGGAGAGGGCGGGACTGATCGCGGCCGTGCAGATGTCGCTCTGCGCGGTGTTCGTGTTCGAGTCGCTGCAGTTGATGAGCGACGTGCTCGCGGCGACGTGGTCCGTGGCGGCGATGGTGGCGGCGTTGTGGCGGCGGCCCCGTGGAGCGGCGGCCGCTTCGGCCGCCGAACGTGAATCACCGGCGGCCGAAGCGG
>DATLOL010000083.1:0-16295 GCA_035536275.1 Thermoanaerobaculia bacterium | reverse complement strand
AGCGGGCCGCGGCCCCTCACCCCGACCCTCTCCCCACTTGCGCGGGGAGAGGGGACTGGACCGTGGAATGCCCAATCGCGTCTCACGTTGTGAGCCAACGCATGCGCCGCTGCGAGATCCATCGGCTTCACACCGTCACTTACGAGAACGGGATGAAGCTTCAGCAGAAGCTGGTGGAGATGCGCCAGCGCGAGGAGATCGACGACCAGCTCCTGCTCCTCGAGCACCCGCCCGTCATCACCCTCGGGCGCGGCGGCGATGACACGAACCTGCTCGCCACGCCGCCCGAGCTGCAGTCGCACGGCGTCCGCTTCTACGAGACCACGCGCGGCGGCGACATCACCTACCACGGCCCCGGGCAGGTCGTCGGCTACCCCATCCTCCACCTCGGCGAGGGCAACCGCGACGTACGCAAGTACGTCACCGCCCTCGAGGAAGTGCTGATCCGCACGGTCGCCGAGTACGGGATCACCGCCGGGCGCGTCGACGGCCGCCGCGGCATCTGGGTCGGGAACGACAAGATCGCGGCCATCGGCGTGCGCATCGCGCGCTGGGTGTCCTCGCACGGCTGGGCGCTCAACGTCAACACCAACCTCGATCACTTCAGGCTGATCACGCCCTGCGGGCTGCACGGCACCGGCGTCACGTCGATCGAGCACGAGACCGGCCGCCGTGTGCCGCTCGATGATGTCCGCGACGTGCTGGCCGCGAAGTTCGCGGACGTCTTCACCCGCGACCTCGTCCCACGCCCCGAGACCATCAAGCTGGTGAAGGTGCTCGTGCACGACCGCGATCGCGTCCTGCTCCTCCATCGCAAGCCCGAGCGCGGCAATTTCTGGCAGCCGATCACCGGCACGATGGATCCCTCGGAGTCGCCGATCGAGACGGCGCGCCGCGAGATCGTCGAAGAGACCGGACACCGCGGCGATCCGCGCCCGCTCGATCTCGTGCAGTCGTTCATGATCGAGTCGCAGTACCTCGCCGCGAAAGGCTACACATCGCCGATCATCGCCAGCGAGGTCTGCTTCGAGACGCATCTCGACTCGACGCTCCCCGTCAGCATCGACCCCGTCGAGCACGACGAGTGGGGCTGGTTTACGTTCGCCGAGGCCTATGAAAGGATTCAGTGGACGGACGACCGGGAAGCGCTCGACTCGCTGCGCTCGCTGTTGTCGGTGTTGTCGGTTGTCGGTTGTCAGTTGTCTGCGGTGCCTCGCGCTGAGGCACTCGCGTCACCAGACCCGTCAGCCAACACACCACAGACAACCGACAACCGACAACCGACAACATGAACAAGCGCGCCGGCATCCGCCCCGATTGGCTCAAGGTCCGTGTTCCCGGCGACCTGCAAAAGCTCCCCGTCTCCCGTCTCATCAACGACCTCGCGTTGAACACGGTCTGCCAGGAAGCGCGCTGCCCGAACATCTTCGAGTGCTGGACCGCCGGCACGGCCACCTTCATGATCCTCGGCGAGATCTGCACGCGCCGCTGCACATTCTGCGCGGTGGGACGGGGCACGCCGACCCCGGTCGAAGCCGATGAGCCGCGGCGCGTGGCGGAAGCGGTGGAGCGGATGAAGGTGCGGCACGCGGTCATCACGATGGTGAACCGCGACGACATGCCCGACGGCGGCGCGGCCCACGTCGCCGAGACCGTGATCGCCGTGCGCGAGCGCACCGGAGCCGCGGTCGAGGTGCTGATCTCCGACCTCGAAGGCAATCGCGACGCGCTGCGCACCGTCATCGCGTCGAAGCCGGACGTGCTTGCACACAACATCGAGACCGTCCCGCGGCTCTACGCGCAGGTCCGGCCCGTCGCGAAGTACCGGCAGTCGCTCGACATCCTGCGCTGGGCCCACGAGGACGGGATGATGACCAAGTCCGGCATCATGCTCGGCCTCGGCGAAACGGAGGAGGAGATCCTCGGCGTCGCGCGCGACCTGCGCGAGTCCGGCGTGGACATCTTCACCATGGGCCAGTACCTCGCGCCGACGGAGAAGAACCATCCCGTGCGCAGGTACTACACGCCCGCCGAGTTCGAAACCCTCGGCAATCGCGCGCGGGCGCTGGGCTTCCATCACGTCGAGAGCGCGCCATTGGTGCGCAGCTCGTATATGGCCCACCGCGCGATAGAATCGCCCTCCGATGCCGCGCGTGACATTCGCTGACGCCGGAAAAGCAGGCGAATTTCCCGCGGGGAAGACGATGCTGTCCATCGCCGGGGAGCTGAACGTCCGCGTGAGCCAGGTCTGCGGCGGCGACGGTGCGTGCGGGACTTGCAGGATCGAAGTCGTGGAAGGCTGGGACGCCCTGACGCCGCCCACGATGGACGAGACCTACAAGGAGCTCGAGCCGCCGTTCCGGCTCTCCTGCCAGGCGAAACTGGCGGGCGACGTCGTCGTCAAAGTCGCAAAGATCGAGTGAACGACGAGTGCTGGGTGCTGAGTGCTGGGTGCTGAGAGGGTTGTCCAGCACTCAGCACTGAGCACTCAGCACCACACGAGGAGTGACGAAATGACCGCAGTCGAATCCCCCACGCAGGCCGGCATGTCGCACCAGAACCTGGCTTTGATCTTTCAGTACACGGTCGAGGCGTACAAGACATTCGAGAAGCTGGCCGAGAACCTTCCCAACCCGATTACGGCCACGATGTTCAAGCAGTTCGCCGCCGACGAGCGCGGGAACCGCGACCTGATCGAGATGAAGATCCTCGCCACCACCGGCAACCGCGTCCGGGTCACCCTCGGCGCGGACATGATCTTCTCCGAGATCCTCGAGGGACAGATGTCGTTCCGCGAGTCCGCCGAGTTCCTGATCTCCCGCGAGCGCACGATGCAGCGCAAGCTGCGCGAGTTGATCGGCGCCGCGAGCGCAACGGACCGCGGCCTGCTGGTGTTCTTCGAGGCCGTCAAGCGCGCGCACACCGTGGAGCTGGAGCGCGATCTCGAGCTGATCAAGCACGACCCCGACTGGTGGAAGCGCGAGGACGCCGAATGGCGCATCGTGCACGGCTCGCCCTCGACATGACGAAGACTTTATCCCGCGCGAAGACGCGGGATCTCTACGCGCGGGGATAAACTGGAACCCGGAACCCGCATGAAGATATCCCTCTCCCCCGCCGCCGCCGAGCACCTCACCCAGGACGCGGGCGGCCGCCTGCTCCGCATCGCCTTCACCACCGGCTGCGGCGGCTCCGGCTATCGCCTGAGCTTCGCCGATGAGGCGGCCGACGGCGATGAGGTGATGCGGGTGGATGGCGTGGACGTGGCCCTCGACTCCATGGCCGCCTCCCGCCTCGACGGCGCCGTCATCGAATACGACCCGGAAGAGGACGGCTTTATCCTCGAACATCCGGACGCGGTGACGGCGGTGTGGTGCGGGTGAGCGCGGCCTTCGGCCGCGCGTTGTCAGTTGTCGGTTCTCGGTTGTCTGTGGCGTTTCGCGCGAGGCACTCGCGTCGCCAGCGCCTCAGGCGGAACACCCCAGACAACTGACAACCGACAACATCGATGGTAGCGACAAACACGCTTCCCGCGGAGGCGTGCGGTAGCCTTGCAACCAGCGACGCCGGCCGTGCCGGCCCCCGCCGAGGCGCCCTCCTCGTCCTCGCCGTTCGAAGTCGCCGAGCGCGTCTTCGGCCGCGTTAGTCATTCGAAGAACGGCATCCGCGCGTTCTCGGGCGAGGCCAGGTCAGCGATCAACACCGCCACCCCGAGCTCTCCCTTCCACAGCGTATTCGTCCGCTGCGATGTCGAGACGGCGTGCGCGGCGGCGTGGTTGGCGAGCTGGCGTGCGCGGCGCACCCACGCCGTCTGGCCCGTGTGCTTGTAGAAGTTGAGCAGCGCATAGGCGCGCCCCGCCGTCCCGCAGCAGAGAGAGGCCGCGTGGCGCGGCTCGTCCCAGGCGTTCCACGCGGCCAGTTCAGCGAGCTCCAGCCAACGCGGCTCGCGCAGCATCCGATGAGCGAGGGTGAAGAGAAAGACGTAGCCCGCGCTGCCGTGGCACCAGCCATTCAACTGCGAGTCGGGTCCGTCCCCGGCGGCGATCGGCCAGACGCCTCCTCTGCCGCTGCGGGTACAGAGAGCGCTCAGCTCGTGCAGACGGCGATCGAGCGAGAGGGGCAGCGTATCCCCCGACGCCGTGCACCAGCGGAGGGCCGCGTACAGATAGCCCGTCCAGCCATGCGCCATGCCGAGGTACGTTTTGGGAGGTGAATCCGCGATCGCGGGAAGCCGATCGAGCTCGCTCCAGATTCCGTCCATCGCAAGATGTCCGAAGTCCCACAACTCCGCGGCATGGGTGAAATCGGGACCGGTGAGGTCGCGAAGCATGGCCGCGACCAGGACGCTGCCGGAACGGCCCAGAGTCAGATCGAGGCTGGCGCAGGAGGGCGGGCCGCAGCGTACGAACTCCGCCAGCGCGCGCCGCAGCGTCGACGGCTGCGACATCGCCGCCGCGATCATGGCGGCCACCGCGTGCACACCCGGCGCGGCGTGGAACGGCGTCCACTCGCCTACGCGCTCCCGTGTCAACTCGCGATCGTCATAAAACGCGGTATCGTCGGTCATGGCCGTACGCGCGCGCATTCTCCAGAGATCCGCCAGAGCCAGCAGGCGCGGATCTCCGCGACTCTCGGCGATCCGAAGGAGACCCGCTGCCGCGCCGGCGGCGCCAAGGGAGACCGAGGCTTTCGGCGCGCCGGCATAACGATCGGCGAACATCCTTCCGCCTCGCGCGAATGACCGCAGCGTCGTCTCGAGGAGCGACTGCGCTTCGTCGCTGAGGGATGTGTCCAGTGGCTCGTCCGCGGCATGGGCGCCTGCGAGCAATTCCGCGAATTCACGCATCGACGCGAATCGCCGCGCCGGATCCTTCTCCAGCGCCCGGAAGAGAATCCGTTCGACCTCCGGCCAGGGCGGCAAGCCCCGCGTCGCGAACGGCATCGGTGCCTCGGATTCGATCTGACGCCGCATCTCCGCGGCATCGAGACGGAAATCGAGGTAGTGGTGGCCGGCGATCAGATAGTAAAGCAGCGCAGCGACGGCGTACTGTTCGCCCGCCTCGGATGGCAGAGTGCTGCGCCCTTCACGCGTCGCCGCGCACAGCTTGGGCTCGAAAAAGAACGGAACTCCGCCGCGGCCTGCGTGCGCGGGGTGGCCGGCGCAGAGCGACAGCCCGAAGTCGACCAGGGTCACCGACTCGCCGAACAGGACGTTGCGTGGGTGAACGTCGGCGTGGAGCACGCCGCGCTCGTGCAGAGCGGCATAGGCCGCGGCGATGGACGCGCACAATTGCGCCATCGCGCCCCGGTCGTAGCGTCGCTGCACAGCGGCCACGCCCGCGTCGACACCCGGCACCCAATCCATCGCCAGGTAGGGCCAACCATCGTAGACATCCGCGCGCCGGAGCCGCGGCGCGACGCCGCTGCCTTCGAGGTGCCGGAGGATGGCCGCTTCGTTGTCGAGGAGTGCCCGCAGCTGCGGCGTGAGCACACGCGCGATCTTGAGCGCGGCCGTGTTCCTGCCGTTGCGCGCCTGATAGATCTCCGTGTCTTCGATGACACTGACGCAGCGCACGATCTCCCAATCGCCGACCGAGGTGCCGGGCTCGTACCGCGGGCGAATGTCGGCCGCGGCGGCGGAGCTCGCGGCAACGAGCACGCCGCTGCGCACGAACGTGGCGATGTGCGGGAGCACCTCTTCCAGCAGCGCGCGCGGATCCCTCTGGAGCGCGCGGGAGTTTTCGACCACCGCCTCGACGATCGTGCGCGGCGCGCGGAACAGCGCCAGCAAGGCCGCGGTCTCGCCGTCGATCACCCGCGCGACCGCGCGGCCGTGACGCTGCGACAGCGTGTAATCCCCCTCCTCGAACTCGAGCCGGTCACGCAGTTCCTCCATGAGGTCCGCGCATGGAACGAGAACGACGTCGGGCCGGAGGACAAAAGGCTCGGTGACGTTCACGATCGGCTCCAGAGCGCCTCGGACGGCGTCCACGTGCGCGTATCGATTCCGTGGCGGCGGGCTCGTTCGAGCGCGAAGCGCCACGGCTCGACCGCCGTATCGGATGCGGCGTCTCCCGCGACGGCCAACGCTGCTCCCAGGCGCCTGGCAACCCACAACCGCCAGCTGTCGCGGCCTGCCCACTGCAGCGCACACTCGCTGGCGGGCGGATCGACCCCCCAGGAGAGGAGGCCGGAGTCGTCGAGCGGCGCGGTGAACGGCACGCCGTGCGCGTCACCGCCCGCCAGCTCGCGACAGAACTGGCCGGCCGCCTCGTCGAGCTCCGCGCGGGTCGAGAAATACGCGATCAGCTTATCCGGCCGAAGTAGTCCGCCGGCGCTGTCGCCGATCTTGAATTGCGTCCCCGGAATCGGCGAAAGCACGCGCACGACCACTTCGAATGCCTCGCGAATGCGCTCGGGACGCGGGCTCACGTAGAGCTTGTATGTGCGATCGTCGCCGTTGCGCTCGATGCCCGCACGGTTCGCCCAATGCAGCCACCCAGGCGTCGCAGACGCGGTCCATTGGCGTTCGAGAGCGAGGTGCAACGCGCCGCGGTCGCATCCGAGATGCGCCAGGATGGCCTGTGCATCCGGAAAGCGCGTCCGCCAGAAGTTCGTCGCCGGCAACCGGTTGTAGAAGTAGAGCGAGAGCGCCAGCTCCGAAGGATTCCGCGTGTCGAGGTCTTGCGCGTGAAGCAGCGCGTCCAAAGAAATCCGCGCGGCACCGCTGACTGGCATCGCGTCGGGTGTGGCGTCGCAAAGGATCGACAACGCGGCGGCGCCGGAGACGAAGCCGCCGTCGCACTCGACCTCCAGGATTCCGTCGAGGACGAGATCCACGATGTCGTCACCATCCTCCGCGAGCACGGCCGGATCGAGAGACGCCGCCACCGCAAGCGTGCGGAACAACTCCGCCGTTTGACGATAAACCGCCTGCACATTCATCGAGGACGGCGGACGTGCGACGAACAATCCGTAGAACTCGGAATCGCTCTCCAGCTCCCGGAACGCCTCGCGCTGCTCCTCGGGCAGATCGGAGAGCTTCCGGACCTCGATGTCGCGGCTCGAACGGAATCGCAGCTCATGGAGTGCGCGCATGCGGCGAGTCTTCCCGGTCACAGGCTTCCGTTCCGGACGACTTAATTCACGGCAAGGTGACGTTCGAGCTCTTGGCGGAGCTCCATGACCGCATGGGCGGAGAAGATGTCGGCGCCCTCGCGCTTCGGCTCGTCGTTCGGCTTGTCCGCACAGCTCGGGGGATCACGAACCGAAACCGAGGCACCATCATCCTTGCCCTTGTCGTCCTCCGGTTTGTTTGGACAAGTTGGAAACGCGCAGGTGATGGAAATCGTCAAATCCTGGCACGCCCATAAAGGTACGCGAGCGCGCGGGTCTCCGGCAATGCCGCCGCCGGCGCCAATCTCCGGCGGGCGGATGGTGACCGGAATGAAATGAGCTCCGAGATCTCGTATCTTCCGCATTGGCAACCTCCTTCTCTCTGGTGCGATGGACAGCGGAACGGAAACCTGTAAGGAGGAGTGTCGCGACGCACAGGGTTCCCTACCCCGTCATTCGTCGTGGGGGAGTGGATGGAACAGCCACACGTCACCCTGCTCGACGGTCTGCGCAGGTAAATGGCCGCCGCATCAGGCCCGACACGCGGCACCACTCCGGACGGCACCGGGAACGGGCGCGTGGTGAGCGTGCGCGTGGCGGTATCGAGAATGCGGAGGGTGTCGTCGCCGAAGATCGCCACCCGGCGACCGTCATTCAGCCACTGCGGCCATAGTCCCGAGGCCAGCAGCTTTTCCGCGCGGCGCGTTTCCAGGGAGTAGACCGCGACGCCCTGGGGCTTGCCGTCCGCGGTCGCCGCGATCCCGACGAGACTGCGGCCATCCGGCGACCAGCGCGGTGCCATGACATGGCCTACGACTTCAACACGGTGTCCGGGCGCACGATCGAGGTGCACCAACGCGGTGAGACGATTGCTGTCCGCGGCGATCGTGCGGCCGTCCGGCGCAACGGCCGGTGCGTAGAGGTTGTAGATTCCCGTCCCCGCGAGATCGCGTTCGTCCGTAATGCAGGTCAGGTCGCTCCCGTCCGCGCGCACGCTCCAGACCCGGTACTCACCGTTTCGGTTGGAAAAGAAATAGAGGACTTTCCCGTCCGCGGACCACGTCACCGCGCGGTCGAGAGCCGCATCGTTGGTGAACTGCCGCACGCGCGTGCCGTCGATGTTGGCAACGAATACATCTTCCCGTGCGCCGCCCGTCGTATACGCGATGGAACGCCCATCGGGCGACACTTCGAAGGCGGCGATCTCCTGCGACCCGCCGAACAGCGTCCGTGGCGGTCCACTGCCATCGAACGGAAAAGCCGCGACTTGAAACGACCGGGTCAGCGCCGTGTACGCGATGTCGCCGTTTTGCGAGACGCTGAAGTGACCGTTGAACGAGCCGGGCAACGACATCGGCTCGGGCGGCCCTGCCACCTCGCCCGTCTGCTTGCGGATGGGCACGCGCCAGAGGTTCAGAGTTCCATCACGGTCGCTGCCGTAATACAGATATTCGCCGCCCGGCGCCCAAACCGGATTCCAGTGCAGCGACGCGTCGGACGTAACGCGCACGATCGTGCGCGGCGGTTGCGGGGCATTGGGGTCGATGGTCCAGATGTCTCTGTTTCCGCTCACGACATTCCAGTACGCGATGCGGTTCCGTGAGGCGACCACGATGGCTGAACCGCCTCGCTGCCGCCCAACGATGCGGATGGGTCATCTGAGCCGACGATCCATCGCGCCTTGCCCGTGGCCACGTCGATGACGAACAGTTGTCCTCGCCCGCGCCTCTGCGCTGGCTCGAGCTCGACGAGCGACGTCGATATCGCGAGTTGCCGGCCGTCGGGGGACCAGGAAGGATTGTGGCCGAAGTTCGTCAGGCGACGGACGGACTCCCCGGTCACGCCCATCACGAAGACTCCGCCGCCGTCCCGCTCGGATCGGAAGGCGATGGACGATCCGTCGGGCGAGAACGCCGGCTCGGATTCATCGGCCGTGGAGTCGGCCGTCAAGTTCGTGGCCATCCGTCCATCGACCCGCTGCAGGTAGAGGTCGCGGTTGCCGCTCTCCGACGAAACATACGCGAAGGTCTTCCCGTCCGGCGCGAGAGTGGGAAAGAGCTCCACGCCACCGGCGTACGTCAACTGCCGGAACGTGCGCGCCTTCGTTGCCTGGTCCACCGCCGTGTGCGACTCGTACAAGGCGAGACCGCCGGCGGCGACAGCTAGAGTCGTTACCGCGGCCGCCAGGACAATCAACCACGTCCGCCGCGACTCCCCGCGTCGCCGCTGCGACGCGGAGGAGTTTCCGCTCCGCATCTCCGGCACGAGACGCAACTGGAACGCAAGATCGCGCGCGGACTGGAACCGCTCGCGCGGATCTTTCTCCATGCAGTGACGGACGATCGCCTCCAGTTCGGCGGAAAGGCCGGGGACCAGGTCCGCGACGGGGACGGGCTCGCTGCTCATTACGGCATGCATCGTCTCTACGGCCGTCTCGGCCTCGAATGGAGACTGGCCGGTGAGCAGCTCGTAGAACACGGAGCCCAGTGAGAAGATGTCGGTGCGGTGGTCGAGCGCATGTCCGCGGACCTGCTGGGGGACATGTAGCTGGGCGTTCCAACGACGATGCCCGCCGACGTGAGCCGCCGACCGATGCGCTTTTGATCGTCGTCGCTGCGCTCCTGAGCCAGTTTGGCCAGACCGAAGTCGAGGATCTTCACGCGTCGCGCGGCGGTGATGAAAAGATTCTCCGGCTTGAGGTCGCGATGAATGACCCCGGCTTCATGTGCGACGGCCAGCGACTCGGCGATCTGCGCCACGTACTCGAGGGTTTTGCGGACAGGCAGCGGCCTCGGCGCGGCAGCATCGATTGCATCGCGCAGCGTTTCGCCGTCGAGCAGCTCCATCACGATGTACGGCCAGCGGCCGGTCGTCCCCACGTCGAAGAGCGTCACCAGGCCGGGGTCGTTGAGCGACCCCGCCGCGCGCGCCTCCAGTTCGAATCGCCGGAGCGTCTCGTCCGTGGCATCGATCGAGCTGGAGATGATCTTCACCGCGACATCGCGGCCGATGCGCTGATCACGCGCGCGCCACACCTCGGCCATCCCGCCCGCACCGACGCGCCACCAGCTCGTACGGGCCAACCCGTTCGCCCTTCGATACCATCATGATGGGATTTTGAGACCGTTCATTATCTGCTGTACGTGCGCCACGGCAAATCGTTCGCGGCGCGACGCGCGGCGCGTTCGATGGCAGCCCCCTTCGCAGTCATCAGGCCCGTGAAACTCTCCTCGCCAAACTCAACACGAAACGCACCCGCGATGCGATCGCCGCGGCGGACGCGGTCGTGCTCTCCATCGGCGCGAACGATCTCTTCCGCTCCCCGCATTCACGCCAGGAGATCCTGCGCGCACCGTTCGAAGTCGCCGAGCGCATCCTCGGACGCGTCGAGACCATCGTCGGCGAGATCCACGCGATCAACCCGCGCCCGCGTGCTCCTCCTCGGCGGCTACAACCCCGTGCCGAGCCACGAGTGGGCCTCGCTCATCGATCAGTACCTGGTGATGTGGGACACCACCCTCGAAACGGACCAGCGCGTGGAGGTGGTGCAGATGCGGGACATCGTCACCGCGCAACGCCTCAGCCGCTACGACAACTTTCATCCCGCTGCCGCAGCGTACGACGAGGCGGCAAAGCGGATCGCGGCGATGCTGCTGGCCGAGTTGAACGCGGCTTAGCCGCATTCAACTCGGCGTTGCTGGTTGCTGGTTGCTGGTTCCGGGTCAGTTCTCGCGAACATCGCATGCAGGCGCGAAATGACCAGCAACCAACAACCAGCAACAACGGGCGCACGCCGCAAATGGCGTGCGCCCGTCGAGCAACACAAAACCTACTGGTGATCGGCCGGCTCGTAGCCGAGCGGCTTCTCGTTCTTGAGCGGGCCGACGCCTTCGCGTCCCGGGTGCGCCGGGATCTTGATCGTGGTCTCGCCGATGTTGTTCGTGTAATCCGATTCCGGGAAGTTGTGGCAGAGGCCCGTGGCCGGGTCCTTCGCGCGCGGGCAGTTGCCCTTGCGGTCCGGCGAGTACGGCGGGTTCGCCGTCACGCGGATGATGTAGTCGCCCGGGGGCACCGGCGCCTGGCCGTCGCCGCCGTCGAGGACGAAGTACTGGCCGCCGAGGAAGAAGCGATACGTGTCGGCCCAGCCGTGGCTGATGCCCTGGTAGCCGGCGAAGCCGATGGCGCCGCAGTTGAGGAACTGCTTCGCGCGCGGCGGCTCGGAGCCGTCGGCGCGGGGAACCGGATCCGTGTCCAGCATGCAGAAGCCGCGCTTCGCGGCGCGCCACTTGTAGCCCGTCTTCGGGTCGATCAGCTCGTAGATCGCGTAGTTCTTGAAGTGATAGTGGTGATGGCACTCGGCGAACTCGAAGAGATCCGTGTACGCCGGGTTGTTCGGGTCGCCGATGAAGACGTCGGCATCGCCGATGTTGTTGATGGTGACGGTGAAGCGAACCAGGCGGCGGAGGCCCGGCTCGATGCCGCCCTCGATCACGGAGCAGAAGTTCGCGCCGAGGTGCTCGTCGCGGACGACCCACTGCTGGCCTAGGTTATCGCTGAGCTCGAGATCCGGGAGCCCGTCGAGATCGAGCTGCCCGTTGGGACTGGACGTGTGCTGGCCGAACGCCGACAACGCAAACAGAAGACACAGTGCTGCGAGAGAGACTCGTTTCATTGCTTCCCCTTTTCCGAAATTGGACTGTTGCGGCGCAGTCTGGGGGAAGGATGGAAGAAAGTCAATCCGTCCGTGTGTACGATTCTGCAAACTCCAGTGCGTGGTAGGTGATGATCAGATCCGCGCCGGCGCGCTTGATGGAAGTCAGGATCTCGTTCATGACCCGCGGGCCGTCGATCCAGCCGCGCTCCGCGGCCGCCTTCACCATCGAGTACTCGCCGCTGACGTTGTATGCGGCGATGGGCAGCGGGAACGAGTCGCGGGCCTGGCGGATGATGTCGAGATACGACAGCGCGGGCTTGACCATCACGATGTCCGCGCCTTCCTCGACGTCGAGGGCGATCTCGCGATGGGCTTCGCGGGCGTTGGCCGGGTCCATCTGGTACGTGCGCCGGTCGCCGAACTGCGGCGCCGACTCCGCGGCCTCGCGGAACGGCCCGTAGAAGCCGGACGCGAACTTGGCCGAGTAGGCCATGATCCCGACGTCGGGCATGGCCCGCTCGTCGAGCGCCCGGCGGATGGCGCCGATGCGGCCGTCCATCATGTCCGACGGGGCGACGAAGTCCGCGCCGGCGGCGGCGAAGGACACGGCCTGCTTCATCAGCAGCGGCAGGGTCTGATCGTTGTCGACGTCCTTCACCCCGTTGCGGTCGACGATGACGCCGCAGTGCCCGTGATCGGTGTACTCGCACAGGCATACATCGGCCATCACGGTCATGTCCGGGACCTGGCGCTTGATCCCTTCGATGGCCGCCTGCACGGGGCCGGAAGGGTCCCACGACGAGGAGCCGATGGCGTCCTTCTTCTCGGGGAGTCCGAAGAGGAGCACGGCCCGCACGCCGAGGTCGTAGGCGCGGCGCGCTTCCTCGACGGCTTCGCGGACGCGGAGCTGCCACACGCCGGGCATGGAGTTGATCTCGCTCTTCGCGCGCGACCCCGGCACGATGAACAGCGGATAGATCAGATCCTCGGGGCGCACGACGGTCTCGCGTACGAGGGAGCGGATCCCGTCGCTGCGGCGCAGGCGGCGGGGACGGCGGGACATGGCGCCGGTGGCAGCGCCGGTTTCATTCGTCGGATTCAACGTCTTCATCGTCATCAGGCTCTCCGGTGAAGTAGTAGGCGCGGCCGCACTCGGGGGAACAGAAACGGCGGCCGTAGCCGGCGCGGTGGGCGCAGTCGGGACAGAAGTAGCGGCCGCAGATGTGGCAGCCCTCGAGCCGGGCGGTGTCGTCCGTGTTGCCGCAGGTGCGGCAGATCCGCTCGAGCTCACTCACCGAAATATCTTGCCACGAGAGGGGTTAAGGAGGGGTGCCAGCGATCCTTGACGGTCGCGGCCGGGACCCCTACAATCCCGACCCCCTCCCCTCGGCGGTGTAGCTCAGATGGTTAGAGCGGGCGTCTCATAAGCGCTAGGTCACTGGTTCGACTCCAGTCACCGCCACCAATCCTCCCCGTTCCTGTGTTGCTGGTTCCTCGGGGGACCCGCGTGCGCCGGTGCGCTCTTCGCGACTTGCATGGTTCGTTGTTGTCGGTTATCAGTTGTCGGTTGTCTGTGAGACCGCGCCTGACGGCCGGTTACCAGACTTCGTTGCCAGCGCGCGCTCCCGGATCGATCTCGTCGTGCCGGTTCTCGTCCGTGATCTGTGCCACCAGTGACTCGATGGTGATCGGCGGGTCCGAGGGAATGATGACGAGTTTCGCCGCAGATGCAGCTCTTCGAGCGGCCGCGGAATCGTGATCGCCAGGTTGTGTCTCCATTTTGAACAACAAATATACGAGGCCGGCAGCGGCGATGCACGCGTCGTGGCGGAACGGTGTCGCACCCTCTCCTCGGCTGCGATACCATCGCGTCGTGAATCTCAAGGTCATTCTCGAACCCAGCGCCGAGGGCGGATTCACGGCCTATGTGCCGACTCTCCCGGGATGCATCAGTGAAGGCGAGACGCGCGAAGACGCTCTGAAAAACATTCGCGAGGCGATTGAGCTCTACCTGGAGCCCGTCTGAATGATCCGGTAGTCCCCGCCGCTTTCGCGTCGTGGCGGAACGGTTACGGCGGCCGTGTCCGATCGAGAGGACAACCAGCCGATGAATCATCGCTCAATCACGATGCGCTGTCGCGTGCATGCGATAGCGCATCGCATGCATGCGATAGCGCGTCGTGACTACACGGTGTTCCATCGTGGGGGTGCTGGCACGCTGTCGTGTGATCGCGGTGCCGCGTCGTGTGGGTCCGGAAAGCGATGCCAATGCGCCGGACGGCGTCTCGTGGGCTATCGGATGCGATGACGCAATGTTGTGAACGTTCGGCGTGCGCACCCGACGGGCGGTCCTCAGGGTGTGGCGAATTCACCACACCCTCACGATGCGTCATCGCACGCACACGATAGCGCATCGCATGCATGCGATAGCGCATCGAGGGGGTCACGATACGTCGTCGTGGGGTCACGATGCGCGATCGTGGGGGGCACGACGCGCGGTCGTGTAGGGCACGATGTGCGATCACGCTCTCGAGAGACACCATCATGGCGGGTACGACGCGTCATCGTGAGGGTCACGATGCGTGATCGTGACGTCGCGATGCGTCATCGTTGGGGTCACGACGCGCCATCGCACGGTGGTCAACAAACAGCAGCTTCACTCGAAGAACGGCATCCGTGCTTTCTGGGCGAGAGGGGCCGGCCGCGGTGTGTCATCCCGAGCGAGAGAACGGCAGGGACTGCCGTGGAAGTGGTGATGAACCGTATGCTGCGTTGAGCGGTTCCGCAGACGAGGCCGTCGAAGCAGTGGTGCGCGGTAAGAGCCCGTTCCCGAGCGTGGTCCCGGAAGATCGAAGTCGTATAGGTGACGTGCAGACGTTCGCGCGAATGCACGATCCCGTTTAGAAGAGTTCCGAATGCGTGGTCTTCCGCTGCGGGTCCGCAACTACGAGTGCGGAGAAGAGCATGACCAAACAACCTCGAGTCCTCCGAGACCGACGCAAGATTATCGGCCATTTGGACATCGTCAACCGCAATGCCGCAGGGATCGACGCCGGCTCCGAAGGGCATGTGGTGTCAGTTCCTGAAGATCGCTCCGATGAGCCGGTGCGAACGTTCGGGACGTTCACCAAAGACCTTCACACCCTGGCGGACTGGCTGATCGAGTGCGGGATCACGACCGTAGCGATCGAAGCGACGGGCGTGTACTGGATCCCGTTGTACGAGATTCTGGAGGAGCGAAACCTCAAGCCGAAGCTGATCGACTCGCGCAGCGTGGGACGTAGGAACAAGAAGACGGACGTGCTCGACTGTCAGTGGATTCGCCAGCTCCACACGTACGGCCTGCTCGACGCAGCGTTCCGGCCGCTAGCCGAGATGCTGGCGTTGCGAGCGCTGATGCGTCAGCGCCGGATGTTGATCGAGCACGCGGCCCAGCACATTCAGCACATCCAAAAAGCTCTCGATCTAATGAATGTGAAGCTGCATCTGGTGCTCTCTGATGTGGTGGGCGTGACGGGGTTGCGCATTATCCGGGCGATCATGGCCGGGAAACGCAGCCCATCGGAGCTCGCTGCACTGCGGGAGCGGAGTTGCAGTGGGACCGAGGAGATGTTCGTCGATGCCTTGACGGGGAACTACCGGTCCGAGCATCTGTTCGCGCTCGAGCAGGCAGTTGCGCTGTTCGACTTCCATCAGAAGCTGATCGCCGAATGCGACGTTCGCGTCGAGGCCGAATTGACCCAGCTCGAGAAGCGAAACGGTGCCGTCAGTGCTAAAGGCGGAAAGAAGCGTTCACGACGCAAGAATCAACTCCACTTCGACGGCCGCACACTTCTTCATCAGCTGGCTGGCGTCGACCTGTCGGACATTGATGGACTGGAGAGCGCCACCGTGCTGACGATCCTGTCCGAAACAGGCACCGACATGTCGCCTTGGCGCAGCGCCAAACAGTGGGCAGCATGGCTGACGTTGGCTCCGAACAATCGGATCACGGGCGGCAAACCGATCCGCAAGAAAGGGATGGTCATTCGCCCGAATCGTGCTGCTCAGGCGTTCCGTCTCGCTGCTCAGACCCTCGAGCGAGCGCAGTGTGCCCTCGGTGCCTTTTTCCGCCGTATCCGATCCCGACACGGTCGGCAGTCGGCGATCAAAGCCACAGCCCACAAGCTCGCTCTCATCTTCTACTCGATGCTCAAGAACCGGACCGAGTATCGCGATCCGGGCGTCAACTACTACGAACAGAGATACCGAGAGACTCTGCTCAGATCATTGACCCGAAACGCTGCCGCCCTCGGCTTTGCTCTCGTCCCCATTGAGGAGGTTCATTAGAAGCGGGAGTCGAGGGATCTGGGGGGTGGGTGGCGCCAGACTCCTGATTTCCGCCCCCACCCAGAGACGATGAGTAGGCCAGCCTCCTAAGCGGCGTCACGGAGTAACGTGCGCCAATCTAAGTCGGGCTCGAAGCCCAAAGAAGGAGGCCAGCCGTGAACCATGTTGCCATTGATCTCCATGATCAGTACAGCCA
>DATLOL010000082.1:0-10902 GCA_035536275.1 Thermoanaerobaculia bacterium | reverse complement strand
AGCGGCGGCCCGGGCGTCCGCGCGGCAAGGAGCATGCGCGAGAAGCTTACGGCAGGGCGTTGACGGCGTCGAAGGCCTGTCCGAAATACAGCTCGTAGCTGTCGCGCTCGACGTAGCCGAGGTGGGGCGTGGCCAGGACGTTGTTCAGGCGCAGGAGCGGGTCGTCGGCGGTGGGTTCCTGCTCGAAGACATCGACCGCGGCGAAACCGGGGCGGCCGTTGCGCAGCGCCGCGACCAGCGCGCCGGGTGCGATCAGCTCCGCGCGCGCCGTGTTCACGAGCAGGGCCGTCGGCTTCATGCGCGACAGATCGTCGAACGTGATCTTGTGGCGGGTGCGCTCGGAGAGGCGCAGATGCAGCGACAACACGTCGGACTGTTCCAGCAGTTCGTCCCGCGAGCTGGCCTGCGAATGGATCACGTGCATGCCGAACGCGCGGCCAAAGTCCGCGACGAGCGTGCCGATCTTGCCGTAGCCCCAGATGCCGAGCGTGCGGCCGCGCAACGTGGTGCCGAGGCCGGACTGCCACCGCCCGGCGCGGGCGCTTGCGGCCTCCTGCGGAATCCGCCGCATCGACGCGAGGATCAGCGCGAACGTCAGCTCCGCAGGCGCGTACGGCGAGCCCGTGCCGGTCGCGATTTGGATGCCCCGGCGCTCGCACGCGGGAACGTCGATGTGTGCGGTACCGCGTCCGGTCTGCGCGATCAGTTTCAGTTTCGGCAGGCGATCGAGCAGCGCGTCGGTGATCAGCGTCCGCTCGCGAATCAGGACCAGCGCCTCGACGTCCGGGTCGATGTCATGGCCGGCGTCGTTGTAGATCGTGACGTCGTGGCCGGCCAGCTTCGAGAAGCAGGCCAGGTGGCGAACCGCATCCTGATAGTCGTCGGGGATGACGACTTTCACCGGGCCTCGACTTTGGCGCCCACCAGCCACACGTAGAGCGGACTTGCGAATGCGCCCTCGCGCACGAGCTGCTTCTCGCGCTCGATGAGCATGGCGATGATGCGGTCGCGCTCCATGTCCGAGGACTTGGAGGTGTCGACCTGGGCGAGGACGGGGTAGAGCAGGTTGCCCCAGTACGGCCGCTCCCACACGAGGTGAAAACGCTTGCGCACGGCGGGCAGGATCGAGCTCGAGGCCACCATCTCCGACGGATCGCTCGCGTCGTAGGGCGCGAGCAGGCGCTCGTTGGTGCGCCACCACGACGGCAGCGCGTCGTACACGGCGCGCGGGTGCACGAGATGCTCGTCGCTCCATTCATCGCGCGTCGGCCCGACGTAGTCGTCGAGCCAGATCAGACCACCCATCTTCAGCGCCGGCCAGATCTTGTCGAGCAGCGCGGCGGGGTCGCTGATGTGATGCATCGAGCCGTGAAAAAAGACGGCGTCGTAGTGCTCTTTGGGATAGGACATCCGCTCCGCGTCCGCCACTTCGAAGCGGACGTTGTCGAACGGCTCTTTGGCCATGCGCTCTTTCGCGAGGCGGATGGATTCGGGCGAGATGTCGTACGCGTCGACTTCCTCGCAGATACGCATCCAGCGCAGGTCTTTCTCGAGATTGCCCGTACCGCAGCCGATGGACAGACCGCGCTGCAGAGGTTTGTATCCCCAGGCCGCCTTGAAGGCGTGCGTCGGATACGCCCACCAGCAGTCCGTGATCAGCTCGTTCACGTAGCGGCGCACGAGTGGATACGACGCCCAGTACACGGCCGGCACGGCCTGGTGCTGCCGGTCCCAGAATTCGGCGGCGGTCTGTCCCTGCGCGGTCATTGGCGCGCATTGTAGACGGAAGAAGTAGCGGCGGCGGCTCGGGCAAAATCTGTGCACAAGTGCCACGGCATGAGCACAGCACCCCGGAAACACCCCCAGCTCTCCCCCGCCGCGGCGCGATGCCGCAAGAAGTTCCTCCGCTTCTTCCCGGACGGTTTTCGTGACGAGACCTACTTGGACTGGGAGCGCGGCTACAAGCAGGCCGCGCACGAGCAGTGGGAGGAACAGCTCGGACAGTTCACGTTCCGCGCGCTCCTGAAGAAAGGCGAATTCACGGAGATCGCCCAGCGCGCCGCCCGCATCGAGGGAAAGACCAACCTGCTGTTTTCCTTCGAGAAGATGGCCCTCCGCGACGCCGTGAAGTCGCCCGAAGGCGCGGAAGCCTTCGCACGCGGCCTCTACGAATTCCTCTACGGCAAGCAGTCGCTCGAAAAGTGGATCGAGGTGGTCGCGAACTTACCGCGACGCCAGACCCGCGTCCTCACCTGGCCGCTCCTCACGGTCTTCCCCTTCATCGCCAAACCGGAAGAGCACATCTTCCTCAAGCCGAACGTCACCCGCGCCGCCGCCGGCGAATACGGCTTCGACTTCGACTACCGCTCGAAACCGAACCCCGACACCTACGCCAGCCTCCGCGAGCTCGCGGAAACGATCCGCAGAGACCAGGCGGATCTGCGTCCGAAAGACATGATCGATTTGCAGTCGTTCATTTGGGTGATGGGGAGTGACGAGTACGACTGAGTGCTTCTGAGGGATGAGGGATGAGGGATGAGGTATGAGTGATGAGTTTGATGCGGTGAAAGCGGCGCGCGGACGCCGCCTATCACTCATACCTCATACCTCATTCCTCATACCTAACACTCAGCACCCAGCACCCAGCACCCGCCCTCACTTCTTCCTCTCCTTCTCCGACACCTTCTTCGCGTGACGGGATTGGCCGAGGGTGACGTTGATGGGGTGGGAGCGGTCGAGGAAGGGGACGGCCGGGCGGGAGCGGACGCCCATGCTGGTGCGCACCTGGGTCAGGTAGTCGTGGCCGGGGACGAGCTTGAGACCCTGCTCCAAAGTCTCCAGCGCCCTCTTCCGATTGCCCGCCGCGACGTAGACGCGGGCGAGGTTGGCGTAGTGGTCGCCGTTGTAGAACTCGAGCTCGATGGCGCGCTTGCACAGATCGATGGCCGGCTTGAACTTCCTCTGCATCAGGGCCAGGGTCAGGCCGAAAAACGAAAGGCCGCTGGCATCCTTCGGCGTGCGGATCGGCGGCGCGTCCTCGGTCCCGTAGATGTCGAGGAAGAGGGTCATGGCGCGGAGGTAGTCTTCCTCGCGCGCCGCAGCGATGGCCGTTTCGAGCGGTGTCGGCATCAGATGGTCTCCCGCGAACGGATTCGGTGCACGAAGCGGGAGATCCTCTCACGATCTTCGGCGGACGGATTCAGAAAACGCATCCCGTACTTGGCCATCGCCCCCGCGAACTCCGCGCGCAAAACCTCGGCCGTCAACTGGAGCGGCTTGGGATCGGCGGGCAGGTAGAAGTGCAGCCGCACGGGACCGTCCTGCGGCAGCACGCGCTGCACCTCGACGAGGATCCCGTTCGAGGAGATGTTGACGCTGCGCCCGAGGAGGAAGCGACCGTCGCTCTCGAGCGAGACTTCGATCTTGGTGATCGTGCGCAGCTGGCGGCGCACCGGGATGCGGGTCAGGCGCTCGACCTTCTCGTCGAGCTCCGGCTTCTGCAGGGGCCGGAAGATGATGTCGTTGCAGCCGGCGGAAAGTGTGAGGTCGCCGTGGTCGGGCGCGTTGCGGTCGCAGACCAGGAGCAGGGAGATGTGCTTCGTCTCCTCGTCCGCGCGGATCTCGCGACAGAACTCCGGCGCGGCCATGTCGAAGAGGTCGTAGCCGAAGATGATCAGGTTCGGCTTCTCCATCCGCGCCTTGAGCACGCCCTCGGAGCCCGCCAGCGCGGTCATGATGCGCATGTCCCGGCGCCGGAGGATGGTCTCCTGGAACAGCAACGCGCCGCGCGAGTGATCGACGAGGAGGATGGCTCCAGGCGCCTCCCCGCTCATGCCGGCGCGATCTCCCGCAGTCTGCGGACGACGCGCTGAAGATCGTCGATCAACATGTTGACGTGTTCCGCGGTGTTCGATCTGCCCAGACCGAACCGGATGGACCCCATGGCTGCCTCGTCGTCCAGCCCGATCGCCTTCAGCACCCGCGACGGTCCCTTCTCCCCCGAACTGCACGCGGACCCCGAGGAGAGAGAGAAGCGCTTCATGGCGATGATGAGCGAGTCGGCCTCGATGCGCGCGAAGCTGACGTTGAGGTTCCCAGGCAATCTTAACTCCCGCGCGCCATTGACCGAAATGCCGTCGATGGATTCGAGGAGGCGTTCGCGGAGGTCATCGCGCAGTTGCGCGAGGCGCAAGGCCTCCTCCTCCATCTCGCCCACCCGGATCCGCAGCGCCTCGGCGAACCCGACGATGCCCGGCACGTTGACCGTGCCGGAGCGGACGTTGCGCTCCTGTCCCCCGCCTACGATTACCGGCTGCACGCGCACGCCGCGGCGGACGAACAGCGCGCCGATCCCTTTCGGTCCGTAGACTTTGTGCGCGGAGAACGAGGCCAGGTCGACGTTGGACAGGTCGACGGCGATCTTGCCCGCGGCCTGGGTCGCGTCGGTGTGGAAGAAGATCTTCCGCTCGCGGCAGAGCGCGGCCAGCTCGGGGATCGGCTGGATGGTGCCGATCTCGCCGTTGGCGTACTCGATCGAGACGAGCCGCGTCTCCGGACGCAGCGCGGCGCGCAGCGCGTCGGGCGTGATGCGTCCCACGGAGTCGGGCTGCACGTACGTGACGTTCTTCGTCGCTGCGGGAACGAGGATGGACTTGTGCTCGGCCGGACTGGTGACGAGATGCTCGCCCGGCCCGACGAGGTTCAGGGCGATGTTGTTCGACTCGGTCGCGCCGGCGGTGAAGTAGATCTCCGGCGGCAGGACGCCGAGAAAGCGCGCGATGGCGATGCGCGCATCCTCGACGGCCATCGACGCCTTGCGCCCGTGCTGATGAGCGATCGACGCCGGGTTGCCGAAGTGCTCCGTAAAGTAAGGGAGCATCTTCTCGACCACCCGCGGATCGCAGGGGGTGGTGGCGTGGTGGTCGAGGTAGATGGGAGTCATGTGCGTATGGGACCTATGGGACGAATGGGACCTATGGACTCATAGGTCCCATAGGTCCTGTAGGTCCCATTACCGCCTCCGTCGCCGTCTGCGTGGTCCCGCGGCGGCCTCCCCTTCCTCCTGGGCGCGGCGGACGCGTTGGGCGAAGGCTTGCCACTGGCGGAAGACGTCGATGTGGCGGCCGGCGGAGAGCGCGTAGAGCTCGAGGAGCGCGAGGGCGTCGTTGAACGGCTCGCGGTAGACGGCGCGGAACTGGGCGCGGCGGTCGGTGGGCGGCTCGAGCAGTCGCCAGAGGGTTTCCAGGGCCTGCTCGATCTGGTGGCGTGTGCCCGCCGCGAGGGCCATGCGCGCGCACAACGGCTGGGTGAGGTCGCGGATGAAGGTGATCACCTCGCCGATGCGCATCCGTCCGCCGGCGCCGCGGCGCACCTCCTCGCGCTCCAGCTCGTCCATCACCCAGGGCAGCATGAGCACCGAGAGCAGGACCGCGTCCGACACCTTCCGGCCCGCCTGCACGGTGCGGTCGAGCACTTCCAGCATTTTCCAGAAGTACGGCGAGCGATCGCCGCGGATGGCGTTGTAGATCTCGGGCAGCAGCGGCTCGAGCAGGGCCGTGTCGACCATCAGCCGGATCGCGCCGCGCGACCAGCCGCGGCGGAGGAGCTCCAGGATCTCTTCCGACACGCGAGGCGGCGACGCCTTGAGGATGTCGTTGCGGTGGCGAAGGATGCCCTGGTAGGTGGCCTCCTCGATCTCGAACCCGAGGCGGGAGGCGAACTCGATGGCGCGCATCATCCGGACCGGGTCCTCGCGGAAGCGCAGGTCGGGATCGCCGATCACGCGCACGCGTCCTTCACGCAGATCGTCGACGCCGGCGACGTAGTCGATCACCGAGAAATCGGAGATGTTGTAGAAGAGCGCGTTGATGGTGAAGTCGCGGCGCCGCGCGTCCTGCAGCGGCGAGCCGAACGTGTTGTCGTCCGTGATCAGAAAGTCTTCGCTCTCCGCATCCTCGGGCGCCACGGCGATGCGGTCCGGCTCGCGCCGGAACGTGGCCACTTCCACCACCTGGTCCTGAAAGATGATGTGCACCAGGCGGAAGCGGCGCCCGATGATCCGGCTGTTGCGGAACAGGCGCCGCACTTCCGAGGGGTGGGCGTCGGTGACGACGTCGAAGTCCTTGGGCGTGCGATTCATCAGCAGATCGCGGACGCTGCCGCCGCACAGGTAGGCCCGGTAGCCGCTGCGGTGCAGGCGGTAGAGGACCTTCAGGACGTTCTCGGGGATGCTGCGGCGCGAGATCGGATGCGCGCTCCGGTCGATGACCGTGCCGTCCGTGACTTCCACCGGCTGCTCGCCGTTCGCGTCCTCGCGATTACTCGTTTCCATACGCACTCACGCCCGGGGTGTAGTGATACTTGCTGTCGACGATGAAGCCCGTGCGCTCCCACCTCGTCTTCGTCGGCAGAAACCACAGCACCTCCGCGAGCTCGGTCAGCCGCTCGCGCACGTTCGGCCGGTCCACGGGCCGGCGATCGAAGGACCAGTAGACCATGAACGCGCGCCCTTTGATCATCGAGCGCGGCACGGTCCCCCAGAAGCGGGAGTCGTGCGAGTTGTCACGGTTGTCGCCCATGGCGAAGTACTGGTCGCGCGGAACGACGAAGGGACCGAAGTGATCGCGGGAGGCATAGGCATCGTTCGCGTGCAGAACGCGGCGGTCGGTGTAGACAACGTACGGCTCGTCGAGAGCACGGCCGTCGACGAAGACCTTCTTGCCGCGGATGTGCACCGTCTCGCCGGGGAGGGCGATGACGCGCTTCACGTAGTCCTCATAGGGGTCTTCGGGGTTCCGGAAGACGATGACGTCGCCGCGGCGCACGTCGCGCAGGGGAACGAGAGAGCCGACGAGCGGCGCGGGTGGACCGTAGATGAATTTGTTGACCACGATGTGATCGCCGATCTTCAGGTTGTCCTCCATCGAGCCGCTGGGGATCTTGAAGGCCTGGAAGGCGAAGATTCGGGCGAAGTTGACGAAGACGATCGCGATCAGCAGCGCTTCCCAATACTCGCGGATCGTCGACTTCTTCGCGCTCTCATCGGGAGCTGCCATTCGTGCGGGGGTTCCTCTTCAGCTGATCTGCAATGAAGCCGGCTGCGAAGGATTGCACAGCAGCGGGTGCAACGGCAATGACGTCGCCGCCGCGGCGATAGCGACCGGCCGCAATGCTCCGGTCGGCGACGACACTCGTCCCGATCTTCGCGTTGACACCGAAGACGCGCGCGCCGTCGAGCCACGGCGTTTCAGCGATGGCCTTACGGAGGGCGTCGTCGACGGTACGGGCGACGATCATGGCCACGCGCGCCTCGCGCATCAGGCTCGCGCGGGAATCGCTCCATTCCAAGCGGTCAACGGCCCAGACCACGACCGGCAGCTTCTCGTCGTACCGCAAGCCGGGTGGCCGGAGGATGTACGCGCCCGGCGCGAAGGAGACGACGTCCGCGGTGATCTTCGTAGCCGGAGGAAGCGCGACGACGCGATCCCGGCCGTCGTAGCGCAGCACTTCGACGCGATCGGACGCATCGATCGTCGAGAAGGCGACCGCGTACTTTTCGCCGGTCTTCTCCCAGGCCAGGTCGTGGATCGTGGCCGGGCCGAAGTCGATCGCGTACTGGAACGACGTCGGGATGTGCAGCGTGCGAACGACGTCGCCATGAGGCGCGCGCACGACGTAGCTGGCCTTGTAGCCGCGCGGCGCCCATTCCACCATCACCTCGTCGGCGGGATCGGCGGGCACCCAGTTGGTCTTGCTCCCGTCACCCGCGGCCAGACCGACGTCGAAGCCCTTGTCGCGGCGCGCCGAGAAGATGACCTCATCGCGCGACTCGGAGTAATCAAACGACTCGATGGCCGCGAACTGCTCGGTGAGGCGTTTCCCATCGCGCACCAGACGGTTGTTCTCGACCGCGACCGGACCGGTGGCCAGCGGCAGCAGAGGGGCGAGCTCCACCCCGCCCTTCTCATCGAGGGTGATGCTGCGAATCCGTGCCGATCCAGGCTCCTCGCGCCATTCCAGGGGGATCGGCCGGAGGGTCGAGCAGGCGGTCAGAAGCAGGGCAAACGGAAGAGCGCGGCGCACGGGCGCAGGATACCGAAAAGCTAGCGCTAAGTCACTGATAACAAAAGGGCAAAATGTGGTCGCGCGATTGCAAATAAGAGTACTGCCATGGACCTGCAAAAAGACTTACTCGAATCCGGAAAACACAAATCTGACCACCGCGGATGGCGCGCCACCGTCGCGTCCCTCGTCCTTCACGGGATGCTCCTCGGCGGCATCGTGTACGCCGGCACTCAGACAGCCACACACAAAGTCGATGCTGAGAAAAGCATCAACGCATTCATCTCCCAGGGCGCGGCACCGCCGCCCCCGCCTCCTCCACCGCCCCCGCCGCCCGCGAAGTCGAGCGGCGCACCGAAACAGGCGACCCCGACGCCGGTGGAGATCCCGAAACCGATGACCTCGTCGGCGCTCACGCCGCCCGTCGAGATCCCGAAGGAGTTGCCGAAGGTGACTCCGCTTCCCACTCCGACCCAACAGGCTCCCGATCCGAGTCCGGTGGTCGAGGAATCCTCAGGCAGCACGAATGACGGACCGGGCGACGCGATCGCCGGAGTCGAAGGCGGCGTCCAGGGCGGCGTGGCCGGAGGCGTCGTCGGCGGTGAAGTCGGCGGCGTGCAGGGCGGCACCCTCGGCGGCGTCCAGGGTGGCGAGATCGGCGGCGTCCTCGGCGGCAAGGTCGGCGGCACCGGTACCGGAACGGAAGGCGAAGGCACGGGCGGCAAGGAAGCGCCGGTAGTGCCCGAGCCTCCGCCTCCTCCCCCGCCGCCGCCGCCAGCACCGCCGAGCGGACCGCTCCGCGTCGGTGGCAACGTGAAGGCCCCGGTCGTGATCGATCGCGCGGAACCGGCCTACACCGACGTGGCCCGCAAGGGACGAGTGGCCGGCGTAGTCGTGGTCGAGGCGATCATCGACAAGCAGGGCAACGTCGACAACGTGAAGGTGATCAAGGGTCTCCCCGCCGGCCTCTCAGAGGAAGCGGAGAAGGCCGTGCGCCGCTGGAGATTCAAGCCGGGAACGCTGAACGGCGAGCCCGTCGCGACGATCTTCAATCTCACGGTGACGTTCAAGCTGAACTGAACGCTCCCGGTTGTCTGTGGCCCCGAGCCACAGACAACCGGCTTACGGCAACTTGAGGCATAGCGATGCGCACGGGCGCGTTTAGAACCCTTTCGCCTCGGCCACGACCTTCGGCTGCTTTCCCACCTTGCGCGAGATGGCCTTGGCCTGCAGGAACAGGCCGAGGTAGTCGTGGCCGCCGGCTTTGGAGTCGGTGCCGGACATGTTGAATCCGCCGAACGGATGCACGCCCACCAGCGCGCCCGTGCACTTGCGGTTGAGATAGAGATTGCCGACGAAGAACTCGTTGCGCGCGCGCTCGAGCTTCTCCTCGTTGTCCGTGAACACGGCCCCGGTCAGTCCGAACTGGGTGTCGTTGGCGATGTGCAGCGCGTCGTCGAAGTCCTTGGCCTTGATGATGGCCAGGACCGGTCCGAAGATTTCCTCCTGGGCGATGGTGGCGCGCGGATCGACATCGCCGATCACGGTCGGCTCGATGAAGTATCCGAGGTCGTCGTGCACGTTGCCGCCGGCGAGGAGCTGGCCGCCGTCGCTGGTCCCGCGCTCGATGTACGTGCGGATCGAGTGCAGCGCGTTCTCGTTCACGACCGGGCCGAACTGCGAGTCGGCTTTCGTCGGATCGTCCATGCGCAACTTCTTCGTCTTCTCCACGATCAGCGGGACGATCTGGTCGTAAACCGCCTCGTCGATGATCGCGCGCGAGCACGCTGAGCACTTCTGTCCCTGGAACCCGAAGGCCGAGGCGACGATCGCCGTCGCCGCTTCATCGAGGTTGCCGAACTCGCGGTCGACTATGATCGCGTCCTTGCCGCCCATCTCCGCGACCACGCGCTTGATCCAGATCTGTCCTTCGTGCACTCTGGCGGCGCGCTCGTTGATCCGCAGGCCGATCTCCTTCGAGCCCGTAAAAGCGATGTAGCGCGTTTTCGGGTGATCGACGATGGTGTCGCCGACCTCGCCGCCCGCGCCCGTCATGAAGTTGACTACGCCCGGGGGCATGCCCGCTTCTTCGAGTATCTCGAAAAACTTGTAGGCGATCGTCGGAGCATCGGACGACGGCTTGAGGACCACGGTGTTGCCGGTCACGGCGGAGGCGACGGTCATCCCGGCCATGATCGCGAGCGGAAAGTTCCACGGCGGAATCACGACCCCGACGCCGAGCGGGATGTACTCCAGGCGATTATCCTCGCCCTCGAGTTTAGTGAGCGGTTGCGGGGCGGCGTAGCGCAGCATCTCCCGCGCGTAGAACTCGCAGAAATCGATCGCCTCGGCCGTGTCGCCGTCCGCCTCCGCCCACGTCTTCCCGACCTCGTAGATCATCCACGCCGACATCTCGTGGCGCCTGCGGCGCAAAATCTCGGCGGCGCGAAAGAGAATGCCGGCGCGCTCGTCGGGGGGAGTGTCGCGCCACGTCGAGAAGGTTTCGTGGGCGGTCTCGACGGCGCGGCGCGCCTGCTCCTCGGTCGCTTTCTGGAAACGGCCCACGACCTGCGTCTTCTTCGCCGGGTTCAGACTCTCGAACTTGCGCTCGCCCGTGACCCGCTCGCCGCCGATCACCAGCGGGTACTCGCGGCCCAGCTCGCCGCTCACCTTTTCGATGGCCGCGCGCATCGCCCGCGCTTCCTCTTCCCTGCCAAAGTCCGTGAACGCTTCATTGCGAAATTCGCTCTCCATAAACTGCTCCTCAAAAAAAACAGGGTGCGGGACGCGGCCGCCGCGTCCCCGGATATTTCGGCCCGCGCTTACTGCGCGTGAGTTATA
>DATLOL010000081.1:0-7801 GCA_035536275.1 Thermoanaerobaculia bacterium | reverse complement strand
GGCCGGCAGCGCTCCTCGAAACACGTGCGGCTGCCGAGAGCCGCGTTCAGTGGGTCAGGCGTGCGGTCTGGCTAGGCCAACAAGCGCTGCCGGCCGCGCCGGCCCGCCGGAGGCCTCCCGGTCGTCTCTCGTGGGCGAACTAAGCGCGGTCTGCTTAGAGCGTCAGGACCACGAACAGGGTCACGGCGAGCATGGCCACGATCGCGATCAGCCAGTAGGCGACGCCGATCGCGGTCCCTTTCGCGAAGGTGATTGCCCGCGATCCGCCGAACACCCGCCTGAGGGCGATGAAGTGATACGGCACCGTGACCACGATCAGCGGGGCGACCCATTGCCGCGGCACGGCCAGTCGCGAGATCAGCACGTAGACCGACATCACCAGGAACACGAAGGCGTGGAAGTGGATCGAGTAGTAGAGGTGGGGGATGTAGAAGCGCTGCTGCTTCCGATAGAAGCCCCAGGTCAGCAGTCCGAAGATCGGCATCAGCACGAACATCGCCTTGGGGAGGTTGTGTAGCACCTGCTCGCTGACGTGCGTCCCGTCCTTCTGCGCCTTCTGCAGCCCGGCGATCAGCCGCCGCTCGAACGCGCTGTCTCCGCTGAGGTCGCCGGTCGACCCGACCTTCACGATCTGCTTCTGCCCGCCCGGCAGCACTGCGGCGAGGGTGAAGAAGAGCAGCGAGAAGGTGAGGTACAGCCGCACCGGTGAGATGTAACGCGCGCGCCGCCCGGCCAGAAACTCGTGCGTGAGCTGCCCGGGCCGCCCCACCAGCAGCTTGATCGTCTTCCAGATCTTCCCGTCGAGATGCAGAAACTCGTGCGTGGCGTCATGCACGAAGTCGTGCATCTTCAGATGCACCGCCGCGGCCTTCTGCCCGCACTCATGACAGAACGCGCCCTGCATCGCGGCGCCGCAGTTCAGACAAGCTTCTTCGCTCACGCGCCGATCACCTCGAACTGCATCGCGCGGGCGGCTTTCGCGAGTTGCGTATCGTGGGTGGCGAAGAGAATCGGGCGCTCGTCGGGAGGCTGCGTCGCGCGATAGAGGACCGCGGATGCAAGATGAATGGCGTCGAGTGCCCCGAGGACGACCGGCAACGGACGGGCAGCCTGTTCGAGAACGTCGGCATCCAGGCCGACGAAATCGACTCTCGTCAGGATATCGCCGATCTCCACGCTTTTTTCGTCGAGAACCGGCTGCGGTGCAGCGTTGAGCAGCGTGTTGCGATCCATCGCACGCGCGGCCTCGACGCGCGTGAGCGCACTGGTGATCGGCACCGTGACGAGGTTCCATTCCTGAAGAGGATTCGGCTCACGGAAGACGAAGCGGAGGAGAACGGACGAATCGAGGTACACGATCACGGCCGATACTTTTTGCCTGATCGTTCACGATCGCGTTCCGCGATGAGCCAGTCCACAGTTCCGGTGTGAAGCGGCGTGCCGGGCTTGAAGTCCTGCAAGCGTAGCGTGGGATCGTGACGGGTCACCGTGACGCGGCCTTTCGGCGCAGGCTCGATCGTCGCGACCGTCGTCGATCCATCGACGACGCGCAGAGTTTCGCCGTTGCGGACTTCTTCCAGCCGTTCGCGGAGGTGTTCCTCCAGTTCGTCGACGCTGACGTCTTTCACGCTCACGCCTTCACTTTCCCTCGGTCCGCCTCCGCTGTCAACGCGAGGACGTTGCGCTGCATCCCCGCGAGTTTCGCGCGCTTGATCGCGCTCTTGCGGAAGAGCGTGGAGAAGTCGGCCTGGGTGAAGCGGAGGAGGTCGGTCACGGGGGTGGCGCGGTATTCGTCGCGTGGGGCGAACGACGGGTGAGGGGCGAGGGGGGCGCGGTTCCAGGGACAGGCTTCCTGGCAGAGGTCGCAGCCGAAGGCGTTGTTGGCCACGGGGATGGACAACGGGTCGCGCGACTCGATGGTCGCGTGGCTGATGCAGCGCGACGAGTCGAGCGTGCGATCGGGGAGGATCGCGTTCGTGGGACAGGCATCGAGGCAGCTCGTGCACGCGCCGCAGCGATCCGCGACCATGGCCGCGGCGATGTCGTTCTCCAGCGCCGTCAGCAACGTGCCGATGAAAAAGTACGAGCCGTCCTGCTCGTGAATGAGCATGCCGTTCCTGCCGATCCATCCCAGCCCGGCCTGCACGGCGTAGGCGCGGTCGGAGAGCGGACCGGTGTCGACGTAGCGCCACGTCTTCACGCCCGGCAAGGCCGCCTCGAACGCGCGCAGGATGCGATCGAGCACGTCGTGATAGTCGTCGCCCAAGGCGTAGCGCGCGACGTGATGGCTGAGCGCGCCGGATGCGGCGTGCGGACGTTCCGACGAATACGGGACGAGGATCGAGACCACCGATCGCGCCCACGGATAGCGCTCGCGCGGATTCGCGCGGATGGCCGCATTTTTCGCGAGGTAGCCCATCGACGCGTGATGCCCGCGCGCGATCCACTCCCCGAACAGGTCCGCGTGCTCGTCCTCCACGTTCGACGCCCCCATGTGCGCCACCCCCTCGGCGCGCGCAACGCGCTCGAGGTCGGGCCAGGCTTCGGAGAGTCTATGAAGAGTCATCGCGTCGCAGGGTGAACGTCGCCACTTCCGGCTTGCACAGGATCCGCAGCGGCGGGATGGCGCCGATGCCGCGGCTGACGTACATCAACACGCTCCCAGTGCGATGAAATCCGGCCGCGTACCGGCTCTCGTGCTTCGAGGGCACGACCACCGATCCGAAGAACGGGAAGCGGATCTGCCCGCCGTGGGTGTGGCCGCACAGCAGCAGGTCGATGGGGCGGTTCTCGAGGTGCTCGACCATGTCCGGATGATGCGTGAGTGCGATGCACGGTTTCCTCGCGTTCAGAAAGGCCGCATCGATGTCCGGCTTGCCGCGATAGAGCTCGTCGATCCCGGCGAGCGAGATGACGTCGTCTCCGCGACGCAACGCGATGTTGCGATTGACGATGAAGCGCACGCCCCTCGCGGTCATCGCTGCCACGACGCCGTCCGCGTTCGCCCAATAGTCGTGATTGCCGAGGACCGCGTAGATGCCGTCCCGGGCTTGGAGTCCGGTGAGGAGCAGCTCGGCCATCAGCGGGATGTGGCGCTCGAAGGTGACGAAGTCGCCGCCGAGGAGGACGAGGTCGGGATCGAAGCGAGTGGACTGGGCGACGACCTCGCGGAAGAACGCCCGCCGATGAAAAGACGCCACGTGCGTGTCGGTGAGGAACACGATGCGGTAGCCGTCGAACGAAGGCGGGAGATCGCGCACGAAGACCTCGTGCCGCGTGACCTCGAGATCGTAGACGTCGTTGTGCGCCCCGAGCCTGCGCAGCGACGCGAACGGGATGTGCGCTTTGCGCAGCTTGATCACTTCGGAGCCGAGCGTGCGCGTGCCCGGAACCGGCACCTCGCCGCGCATGAGGATGTGCAGCCGATCGAGAACCCAGTACACGCCGACGGCCGCGGCGATGAACAGCCACGCGGCGCCGATCTTCGCCAGGACTCGCGATCCGCGCTCCACGAGGTTGTTGCCGGCCAGCTCGTCGATCCAGCCATGCAGCGGCCAGAAGAGAAGCGTGAGCGCCAGCAGCAGCGGCGGTACGGCGTACAGCAGCCAGTGCCACTTCGATTTCTCCTCGCGATGGGAGCCGAAGACGACGCGGTTCATCACGAACAGGAAGACGCGCGCGTCCCCGATGAGCGCGAAGAAGAGGAGAGAGAAGAAGAGCGGCCGGAGCATGAGACGGGTGCTGAGTGCTGAGTGCTGGGTGCTGGGTGCTGGGTGCTGAGTCACGCCCGCCCATGCAGGACGCAGCACTCAGCACTCAGCACGCAGCACGTAGCACGTAGCTATTCAGCACCGGTCAAGGATTGGGCCAATCATCGATTCGGGGACCTTCACCGTGCCGAGGGTCTCGCTCGTTTTGACGGTGCCGTGGTCGTCGGAGCCGCCGGTCGTGAACTTGCCGCGGAAGCGGGCCACGTTGGTGTAGCGGTGGCGGTGGTTCTCGTCGACCTGGGGGTGGAGCACCTCGACGGCGTCGACGCCTTCGTCGAGGAGCCGCGGCACGAGACGGTTGTGATCGGGGTAGAGAGTCGGATGGGCGATGGACGTCACGCCGCCGGCGTCCCGGATCAGCGACACGGCCTCGCGCACGGCGAAGCGTTCCTTGTCCAGATATCCGGGCTTCCCGGCGCCGAGGTATTTGTCGAAGGCCTCCTGGACGGAGGCGACGTAGCCCGCCTCGACGAGCGCGCGGGCCACGTGGGGACGCCCCATCGCGCCGCCGGCCGCGAGTTGGTCGATGCGCTCGGCGCTGATGTTGACGCCGAGGGTGCGGAGCTTGGCGACGATGGCGTGGCCGCGATGCTCGCGGGTCTCGCGGAAGTGCTGCAGCCGCTCGTGAATGCGCTCGTCGTTCGGGTCGAAGGCGTAGGCGAGGACGTGCACGTCGACGCCTTCCCAGATGCAGGAGAGCTCGATGCCGGGAACCAGGGTCACGCCGCGCTCGTCCGCGTACTTCTTGATCTCGAAGTACGCGGCGAGGTTGTCGTGATCGCTGATGGAGAGGATGGACAACCCGCTCGCCAGAGCGACGTCGACGACTTCTTTCGGCGAGCGGGTTCCGTCCGAGTGATAGGTATGGGTATGGAGGTCGGCGTAGCGCGTCAAAGCGCCCTGGCCGCCTTCTTCAGCTTCTTCGCCGCCGTCTTCAGCGCATCTTTCGCAGCGGCGCGGGTCTTCTTCTTCGCGATCGCGATCTTCGGAGCGGCGGCTTTGGCCACCTTCTTCTTCACGTCGCCGGCCTTGTCGGCGACGTCCGCGGCGACGGCCTTCGCCTTCTTGATCGCGATCTTGGTGACCTTCTCCGCGGTCTTCTTCAGGGCCTTCGTCTTCAATGCCATCCGGGGGCCTCCTTGGCGACGAGTTTACACGGTCGCCTGCTCGGGAGGCGCGAGCGAATCGATCACGCGCTGGCAGCGGTCGCACAGTCCGCCGTCGTCCGCGACCTCTTCGCGATACTGCCAACAGCGGCCGCACTTCTTCCCGCGCGCCGGCGACCAGGTGATGCCGACGGGGCCGAAGCCTTCGACGTCCACGGTCTCACCGCCGCTATCGGCGACGACGTCGACGTGCGAGACGATGAAGAGCCGCGCCAGATCGATCGACGTCTGCACGTTGCCGCGCAGGGTGACGTCGGCCTCGAGCGACTGGCCGATCTGCTTCGCCGCGCGCGCCTTCTCCAGCACCGGCAGCACGGCGTCACGCAGACGGAGCACGCGCGCCCACTCTTCCGCTTCGGTCGGGGTGAGCGTGGACTCCATCTTCGGGATCTCGTCGAGATGCACCGAGGCGCGTTTCTCGCCGGGCATGGCCTCATAGATCTCGTCGGCGGTGAAGGAGAGGATCGGTGCGATGACGGTGACCAGGCCGCGCAGCACTTCGTACATCGCGGTCTGCGCGCTGCGCCGCTCCGGCGACGCGGGCGCGTCGCAGTACATCGTGTCCTTCGACGCATCGAGATAGATCTGCGACAGGTCGACCGTGCAGAGCTCGAGCATGCGGTGATAGACACCGTGGAACTCGTACTCTTCGTAGGCGGTGCGGCAGCGGGACACGGCGCGCGCCGCGCGATCGAGGATCCACTTGTCGAGCGGCTGGAGTCGGTCCAGCGGGACGGTGTCCGTCGCCGGATCGAAGTCGTTCAGGTTCGCGAGCAGGAAGCGCGCGGTGTTGCGGATCTTGCGATAGGCCTCGCTGGTGCGGGAGAGGATCTGCGGTCCGAAGAGGATGTCGGTCGTGTAGTCGCTGACCGAGACCCAGAGGCGGAGGATGTCCGCGCCGTTCTGCTTGAAGACGTCCTGCGGCGAGAGGGCATTGCCGGCCGACTTCGACATCTTGTCGCCGGCCTCGTTGAGGATGAAGCCGCAGGTGACGACCTCGCGATACGGCGCGCCCCCTTCGATGGCCGTGCCCACGAGGAGCGAGGAGTGGAACCAGCCGCGATGCTGATCGTGGCCTTCGAGGTAGACGTCGGTCGGCCACTCCAGGTCCTCGCGGCGCTTGAGGACCGCGAGGTGCGTACAGCCGGAGTCGAACCAGACGTCGAGGATGTCGGTCTCTTTGCGGAAGGCCGTGCCGCCGCACTTGACGCAGGGCTGGTCGTGGAAGTCGGCGGGCGGCCGCTCGTACCACGCGTCGGCCCCTTCCTCGCGGAAGATGCCCGTCACCTTCGCGAACAGCTCCGGCGAGGTCACGGTCTCGTTGCACTGCTCGCAGTAGAGAACGGTGATGGGCACGCCCCATAAACGCTGGCGCGAGATGACCCAGTCGGGACGGTTCTCGATCATGCCGTAGATGCGCTCGCGCCCCCACGCCGGGACCCACTTCACCTTGTCGATCTCGGCGAGCGCTTTCTGTCGAAGGCCGGTCTCGTCCATCGACACGAACCACTGCTCGGTGCCGCGGAAGATCACGGGGTTCTTGCACCGCCAGCAGTGCGGATAGGAGTGGGTGATCTGCTCGCCGTGCACGAGGACGCCCTGGTCCTTCAGGTGTTGCACGATCTGCGGGTTCGCCTTGAACACGTGCGTGCCGGCCCAGAACGGGACGTCGGGCGTGAACTCGCCGCGGTGATTGACGGGCGTGTAGATCTCGAGGCCGTAGCGTCGGCCGGTGTTGAAGTCGTCCGCGCCGTGGCCCGGTGCGGTGTGCACGAGGCCTGTGCCCGCCTCGAGCGTGACGTAGTCGCCGAGGACGAAGAGGCCTTCGCGCTGGATGAAGGAATGGCGGTACTTCAGGTGCTCGAACGCCAAGCCCTTGAAGACCTTGCCCGCTTTCCAGTCCGTCCAGCCGAACTTCTTCGTCACCGTGTCGACGAGGTCGGAAGCGAGGATCCAGTTCGCGTCTTCGTGCTCGACGACGGTGTAGTCGTAGTCGGGCTTGACGGCGATGGCGAGGTTGGCGGGGAGCGTCCAGGGCGTCGTCGTCCAGATGACGGCGTAGAGCGGCTTCTCGATCGGGAGGTCGAGCGCGGTCACGGAGTCATCGGTCAGCCGGAAGCGCACGTAGACGCTCGGCGACGTGTGCTCGCGATATTCGACTTCCGCCTCGGCCAGCGCCGACTGGTCGTAGGTGCACCAGTGCACCGGCTTCACGCCTTTGTAGACGGCCCCGGTCTCGAAGAAGCGGCCCAGCGCGCCGGCGATGTCGGCCTCGAAGTCGAACGACATCGTGGTGTAGGGATGGTCCCAGTCGCCGAAGACGCCGAGGCGGATGAAGTCTTCGCGCTGAACGTCGACGTACTTGGCGGCGAACTGGCGGCAGGTGCGGCGGATCTCGGCGGACGTCATCTGCGCGCGCTTGGACCCGAGCTCCTTGTTGACGGCGTGCTCGATGGGGAGGCCGTGGCAGTCCCACCCCGGCACGTACGGCGAGTCGAAGCCGAGCATCGTGCGCGACTTCACGACGATGTCTTTGAGGGTCTTGTTGAGCGCGTGGCCGATGTGAATCCGGCCGTTCGCGTAGGGCGGCCCGTCGTGAAGCACGAACTTCGGGCGGCCGGCGGATTTTTCACGGATGCGCTGATAGAGGTTCATCCCCCGCCAGTGCTCGAGCCGCTTCGGCTCGTTCTGGGGGAGGTTCGCCTTCATCGCAAACGTCGTTTGCGGCAGGTTCAGGGTCTTCTTGTAATCGCTGCTTTCGGCCATGGGAGGGGGAAACTAGCACACCTGTACGACCTATAGGTCGTATAGGTCCTATACGTCCTATAGGTCCTGGTTACATGCCGCCGGCGGCCAGCGCGTTCG
>DATLOL010000080.1:0-78017 GCA_035536275.1 Thermoanaerobaculia bacterium | reverse complement strand
GGTGCACTCCGCCGAGTACGAGCGCGACCTGGAGCACGCGGCGCGCAGCGGATCACGGTACTTCCACAGCATGGACAACCCGATCTCGACCGGCACGTTCGCCGCCGCGCGCGCGTCGGTCGCGCTGTCGCTGACCGCCGCCGCCGCGTCGAATCGCGCGTTCGTGATCGCGCGACCACCCGGACATCACGCGGAGCGCGTGTCGGCGATGGGCTTCTGCTTCTTCAATACGATCGCGTGCGTCGCGGAATGGCTGCGCGAGCAGCCGGGCATCGAGCGCGTGTTCATCTACGACTTCGACGTGCATCACGGGAACGGCACGCAGCACCTGTTCGAGGATCGCGACGACGTCTTCTACGCGTCGACGCACCGCTTCCCGTTCTACCCCGGCACCGGCGCGCGTTCGGAGATCGGCACCAGCAAAGGACGCGGCTTCACGCTGAACGTGCCCCTCAGCGCCGGCGAAGGCGACGCCGCGCTCCTGCGCGCGACGGAGGACGAGATCATGCGCGCGATCGACGATTACGCGCCGCACGCGATCCTCCTCTCCTCCGGCTTCGACGCCCACCGGCGCGACCCCCTCGGCGGCATGAACGTGACCGAGGGCGCGTACGGGGAGGTGACGCGCCGGATGGTGGAGGCCGCCGACCGCCACTGCAACGGCGGCGTGTTCTCGCTCCTCGAGGGCGGCTACGACATGGAAGGGTTGGCGGCCAGCGTAGCCGAGCACGTCACCGCGCTAAGTTCTGTCATGGGGTCTGACCCCATCGACGAAACTTGAGGATGTCGCGGTAGAGCGACTCCAGCCGCGCGATGCGGAGCTCTTTCGAGAAGCCGTTCATGACGTGCTGGCGCGCGGCTTTGCCGACGCGCGTCGGGTCCGCGATCACTTCGCGCAGGGCGCGCGTGAGGGCGGCGCGGTCTTTCATCGGGATGAGCCAGCCCACTTCGGGTGATGACACGAGCTCCGCGTTGCCGCCGGCATCGGTGGCGATGACGGGCTTCTCCATCGCCATCGCCTCGCGAACGGTGCCGGTGATGCCGGTGCCGGCCCACGACGCATCGACGACGAGGTCGCACGACGCGAACACGTTCGGCATGTCGCTGCGGTACTCGACCGGCGTGACGTGCTTCTCGATGCCCGTCCCACGCGCATACTCCCGCACAGCGTTCTTCTCCGCGTCGCCGCGGCAGCCGATGAGCAGCAGGTGCACGCTCGGATGCTCCGGCACGACGTCGGAGACGGAGTCGATCAGCTCCTTCCATCCCTTCCAGTCGCGCACGCCGACCTGCGCGACCACGAAGCGGTCGTCGGCGATGTTCTTCTCGCGGCGGAACGCGCGCGGATCCCACTTTGCGGGATCGAACTGCGTGACGTCTGTGCCGGCGTACACGACCTGCACCTTCTCCGCCGGCAGCTTGCCGCTGGCGACGATCACGTCCTTGATCTGCTGGCAGACCGTGACGACGCGGTCGACGCGCCCGGTCCGGTACTTGCCACGGTTCCAGACGTCGAGCGGGAACGAGACGCCGCGGTTCACGACAAAAGCTCCAACCGGATTGCGCCACGTCGCGAGCATCGCCAGCGCGTGCGCGATCCCTTTGTGCACGTGAATGACGTCGGGACGTTCTTCGCGGATGAGGCGGCGCAGCTTGCGGATGGTGCCGAGGTCGAACTGGTGGCGGAAGGGGAAACCGCGGAAGCCGACGCCGTGCTCTTTTGCCTTCGCTTCGAGGACGGCGTCCGGCTTGCTCACGACGATCACGTCATGGCCGCGCTCGCGCAGGCCCGTGGCGGCCTGGAACATCTGGTGAACGGAGCCGGTGTTGAACTGGTTGAACTCGAGGACCTGCAGGATCTTCATCGTGAGCGTCCGCGCGGCGGCGGCGCAGGCACTGTAACACCGAGGTCTGATATCGTTCCGGGCATGCACCGGACTGCACTCATTGCGTTTGCGACACTCGCACTGCTGACAGCCTCGTGCAATCGCGACCGCGCCGAGGAATCGAAGCCGGCGGATCACTCGGGACATCCCGAGACGGTGACGACGTCGACGCCGGCCGTGCAGCACTTCGCTGGGCACGGCATGCCCGTGACGTTCGGAGAAGCGTCCGGCTACCTCGGCGGCCCCACCGATCCCTCCAAAAAGAAGCCCGGAATCATCGTGATCCAGGAGTGGTGGGGGATGGACGACTGGGTCAAGCAGCAGACCGACCGCTTCGCGGGACAGGGCTACGTCGCGCTGGCCGTCGACCTCTATCGCGGCAAGTCCACGAAGTCGATGGACGAGGCGCACGAGCTCTCTCGCGGACTGCCCGAGGATCGCGCGCTCGCGGACCTGAAGGCAGGCATCGACTTCCTCGCCGCGCGTCCGGATGTCGACCCGAATGCCATCGGCGTCATCGGCTGGTGCATGGGCGGCGGATACGCGCTGAAGCTCGCCACGCAGGAGCCGCGGCTGAAGGCCACGGTCATCAACTACGGTTCGCTCATCACCGACCACTCCACGATCGCGAAGATCGACAGCCGCGTCCTCGGCAACTTCGGCGGTGCGGACCGCGGCATCCCTGCGGATGACGTGAAGAAGTTCGGGCAGACGCTGACGGCGGCGGGCAAGCTGGGCGACATCAAGGTCTACGAGGGCGCGGGGCACGCGTTCATGAATCCGAACAATACGCAGGGCTACGATGCCGCTGCGGCGCAGGACGCGTGGAAGCGCATCGACGGGTTCTTCGACCGTACGCTGCGTGCTAACATTCCAAGCTCTTGATTCCACAGGACATCGGGCGGGAGGCGCACTTGCCGACAGACAAGCAGCCGCCGAAGGAAATGAAGGTCACGGACAAGCGAATCTTCACACCCGACGGCGACATTCGCGACGAGTTCAAAGAGGACATCAAGCCGGCGGATCCGCAGCCGGCCGCAGCAGCGCCGCCGCCACAGGCGGAGGCGACCGCCGCGCCTCCGGCTCCCGAGGAGCGCCGTCAGAAGAACGAGCCGCCGCCGGGAGGCGAGGACCGCCGACGCACCCTCCGCGACAAAGCCGAGAATCCCGCGACGCCATTCACGAACTTCATCGAGCCGCTCATCGCCCAGGCGTACATGTCCCTCGGCCTCCTCCGCAATCCGTATCAGCCGCAGGCGAAGATCGACGTCGCCGCCGCGCGGCAGATGATCGAGATCCTCACACTCCTGAAAGAGAAGACGGCCGGGAACCTCACCGCCGACGAAGAGGATTTCCTCTCCACGCACCTCGGCGAGTTGAAGCTCGCCTTCGTGCAGCGGACGAAGAGCATCTGAATGAAAGTTCGCCTTGCTGCTGCCGTCGCCCTCGCGCTCATCGCACTGGCGATGACGGAGAGCGTCCGCGCGCAGCAGCAGATCGCACCGCGCGACCTATGGCCGCAGACCACGTCCGCGGCGCGCGAAGGCGACCTCGATGCGGCGACGAAAAAGAAGCGCGAGCTGATCACGACCGGACGCAGCTACGGATTGCGCAGCTTTCCCACGTACGCCGCCGGCGCCGCGGCGCTGGCCAGCGAGTCGGCGAACAGCAAGGAGCTTCGCGACTGGGCGGCGCAGTCCGCGCGCGAGCTCGACGCGAAATCGCCGGCCGTCGCGTTCAATGAAGCCGATCGCGCGCAGCGCACGAACGGCTGGGCGAGCGCCGTGCCGCTCGCGCTGCAGGGATTCATGCGCGTCTTCGGCAACTACCGCGCGAACGTGCTCTCGCGCGCCGACCTGATCCTGGTCCTCGCGGTGGCGGTCATCGCCACGGCGATCATCTTCGCCATCGCGCTGTTCATCCGCTACGGCCGCTCCATGGCGCACGACCTGCGCGAGATGCTCAGCACGCGCATGAGCGGCGGCTCCGTGACCGTGCTCGCATTCGCGCTGCTGCTCCTCCCGCTGTTTCTCTGGCTGGGACCGATGTGGGTGCTCTTCTACTGGCTGGCAATCTTCTTCGGCTACGCGGGCCGCGCCGAGCGCATCGCGACGATCGTCCTGCTGCTGCTCATCGCGCTGGTGCCGATCGCCGTGGACGCGAGCGCGCACTGGGCCGCGGGCGTGGACAGCCCGGTCGTCGCCGCAGCGATTTCCAGCGCGGAACAGGCGTATCGCCCGGACGCTCTGCGCCGGCTCGAAGAGCTGCTCGCCGTGGTGCCCGACGATCCGACGCTGCATGTGCTCGTAGGCAACCTGCTCGCGTTCGACGGACGCGACGAGCTGGCGGCGTTCCACTACCAGCGCGCGATCCAGCTCCGCCCGCGTTACGCCGGCGCCCACGTGAATCGCGGCAACCTTTTCTTCCTCAACAACGAATACCAGGCCGCGATCAACGAGTACCAGCGCGCGGAGCAAGCCGACCCGAAGCTCGTCAACGCGCTGTTCAATCACTCCGTCGCCGCGGTCGAGTCGTACAAGTACGACCTGCAGGAGCAGATGCTCAACCGCGCCCGCGAGGTCGACAGCGGCTTCGTGCTGCGCGTCACGAGCGACCCGCCGCCGCAGAAGATCGTGATGTACAGCCCGCCGATCGCGGAAGCGTGGAAGATCAGCGAGCGTGTCTCGCAGCGTCCCGCGGCGCGCGCGCTGTTCGGCAACTATTCGACGTTCGACCTCGTGCGCAGCGCGACGACGCCCGTCACGATCGGCGCGATCGCCTCGCTGCTCCTCGGACTCCTGCTGCAGCTCCGCGGCCGCAAGACCGGCCGCGCGAACGCCTGCATCAAGTGCGGACGGACGTTCTGCCCGCGCTGCAAATCCGCGAGAGAGAGCTCGACGTACTGCACGCAGTGCATCCACATCTACCTCAAGCGCGACGGCGTGTCGCTCGACACGAAGAGGCAGAAGCTCGACGAAGTCTCACGCCACCAGAACGGGATGACGCGGCGCAACCGCATGTTTGCGACGTTCCTCCCCGGCTCCGCGCAGATGCTGGAGGGACGCACGGTCTCGGGCGTGATCGGCCTGCTGCTGTTCGCGCTCTTCGTCGCGATGGCCGTCTTCGCGGGACGCCTCGCTCCGGCGCTCGGCCCCGCGGCGCACGTCGCGCAGATGCTCGTCCGCGCCGGCGGCATCGCGGCCGCGGTCATCCTCTGGATCACGCTCTCGCTGCCGGTGTACCGTCGGAGGGCGGCCGCATAAATGGCGCTCGAAGGCACACTCCGCGACTTCAGCCTCGCTGACATCTTCCAGCTCATCGGGCTGCAGCGGAAGACCGGCGTTTTGACGCTGCGCGGGAAGGACGACACGGTCACTGTGACGTTCCTCGACGGCAAGGTCGTCGGTGCCGACTCTCTCAACCGCCGCCTCGAGAACCGCCTCGGCACGGTGCTGATGAAGACGGGCTTCCTCTCGCAGGATCAGCTCAACCGCGCCCTCGACATCCAGAAAGAGACGCTGCAGCGCCTCGGCTTCATCCTCACGCACTACGGGATCATTTCGGCGGAGTCGCTCCGCGAAGCGATTCAGCTCCAGATCATGCAGATCGTGTTTCGCCTCTTCCGCTGGAAGGACGGCGATTACCACTTCTCGCAGGAGACGACGATCGAGTACGACCGCGACAACGTCGTGCCGATCACCGCCGAGTCGATCCTCATGGAAGGCGCGCGGATGATCGACGAGTGGCCGATCATCGAGAAGCGGGTCCGCTCGTACGACATGGTCTTCCGTAAGAAGCTCACGGACCAGGAGATCGTGGTCTCGGGCGAAGCGGACGAGATCGATTTCGATGGCGACTCCACGCGCTCGCGCCGCCGCGGCCTGACCGAGAAGATCCGCATCTCGCCGGAAGAGAAATCGATCTACGACCTCGTCGACGGCACGATGACCGTGAGCGACATCGTCGAGGTCTCGCGCCTCTCCGAGTTCGATACGAACAAGGCCCTGTACGAGCTGCTCACGCGCGACCTGATCGAGGAAGTGCGCGGGGAGAGCGCCGCCGCGGTGCTCGCGCAGGCCACGCCGGTCGATGAGATCGAAGTCGCGGAGACGCCAGTCCCGCTCCCCCTCGTGCTGTTCCTGATCGTAGTCGCACTCGCGTCGCTGGCCACGTCGTTCAAGAACCCGCTGAACCGCATCGTGCCGTTCATGGGCGGACTGTCGCCGGCCGCGGAGACGCGCAAGGCCATCTCGATGCAGCGCATCAACGCCATCGGCCAGGCCGTCGACAAGTTCCACGACACGCGCGGCCAGTTGCCGTTCGAGCTCAAGGAGCTCGTCCCGAACTACATCGACCAGTCGCTGCTGCGCGATCCGTGGGGGAACGTCTACAAATACATCCCCGGCGCGGACCGCTACCTGGTCATCGGCTTCACCCACGACGGCAAGCCGGACACGGATCTGTTCCTCAACCGGAACACGTACACCGTGCCCACGGCCACGACGTCGAAACCGGAACGCGGCGGCATCCGCCTCGTTCCGGACTAAGCAGCACGCTTTCAGTCCGCCCACGAGAGAGACCGACCGGGAGGATCGAGTAGGGGGCGGGGCTCAGAGGCCCCGCCTCCCCCTCACACCACCGGACGTACGGGTCCGTATCCGGCGGTTCGTTCGTTTGGAAGGTAATCGCCGTTCACGGCGCTAGCTAGAGTCACGCTCGCCGGCAGCCAGCCACCGTTCAGGCTTCACCTGTCGTTGCGGCTGGTCGCCCATCCGAAGATGCTGTCGGGGTCATTGCGCTCCTCGATCCGCTACTTGGCTCCTTCTACTCCGAACGTTCGGCCCTTCGCGATCGCTCGCTACTATGGCCTCTGCTGACTTCTGGCAGGAGCTTCCCCCACCAGATCTCCCCGGGTAAGAACGACCACCTTCACCGCATGTACTCGTCGCATCTACACAGCACGCTCTTGGTGCCATTGGGCTTCGACTTGGAGGGCAGTCTCGCCCAGCGTGCTGTGCCTCCATACGCTTCGTGTTCCTCGAGTCGCGGCTTTGCCTCCGGCTTCCTTCAGACCCCGCCTCACGACGACGCCCTTGCCTTCAGCTAACGGTTCCTGTCACCAAGGTCCGTAGAGGACTCTCACCTCCTAGTAGTCGCCCATGCCGGGCACACCCTCCGGCGGGCCGGCGCGGCCGGCAGCGCTCGTTGGCCTAGCCAGACCGCACGCCTGACACACTGAACACGGCTCTCGGCAGCCGCACGTGTTTCGATGAGCGCTGCCGGCCGGGCTGGCCCGCCGGAGGCCTCCTCGTCGTCTCTCTATTGGTCGATTGAAAGCGTGCTGCTTAGGCTGGTACCACGAACTTCAGGCGCTTCTCGCAGATGCCGAAGCTCACCGGCGTCCGCGTCAGCGGCTCTCCGTCCGCGTAGACCGCCATCACCTGCTCGCTCGAGAGGTGGAACGCCGGACCGCGTCCGATCTCGACGAACGGGCTCTTCACGTGCGCTCCGGTGTAGGCCCTGGGCAGAGTCTTGAGCAGTTGCACGCGCGTCGTGCGGTGGACGATGCAGAGGTCGAGCAGCCCGTCGTCGGGCAGCGCGTCGGGCGTGATGCGGATGCCGCCGCCGTACTGGCGGGTGTTGCCGATGGCGGCGAACATGATCTCCTCGCGACGTGTGTCCGCGCCGGTGCGGATCTCCACGGCGCGCGGCGTGAACTTCGGGAGCACGCGCAGGATCGCGTAGAAGTACACCGCCGATCCGCGCAGGAACTTCACGTGGTGATTCGCGTAGTCCGCGACCTCGGAGTCGAATCCGAGACCGGCCACGCCGAGGTAGCGGAGGCCGTTGGCGTGGGCGACGTCGAATTCGCGCACGCGGCCGTTGAACACGTTGTCCACGGCGCCGGCGATGTCGCGCGGGATGCCCGTCACCTTCGCGAAGTCGTCGCCCGATCCGGTGGGGATGAGCGCCAGCGTGCCTTTCTCGAGATCGAACTCGCGCACGGCGAGATTCAGCGTCCCGTCGCCGCCGGCGACGACCACGCGGTCGTAGCCGCGGCGCGAGCTCTCCGCCGCGATGCGCACGAGATCGTCCGGCCCGGTGCTCGGCTCGCATTCGACGCGCGCGCCGCGCGCGCGGAAGAGCTCCTCGACCTCGCGGACGTGGCGCCGCGCGCGGCCGCGGCCCGCCGCCGGGTTGTAGATGAGTTTCAGGTGCATTGGACTTGCGCCCAGTTTATCCCGCTCGTTCCATGTGTCATCCCGCGCCTCGGCGCGGGATCCCCCGCCTACGCAGCGGGAGCTGGGTTTCAGCAGGGGATTCCGCGCCGAGGCGCGGAATGACACTCCGGTGCGCACGGTAGACTTCCCGCCATGAAGTTCCGCACCATCCTCTTCCTGTTTGCCCTCGGCATCGGCTGCAAGCCGGCTGCGGAGTCACAGCCGGTGCGCCCGGCCCAGCAAACGATCCCCCCCACCGTCAGCGCAAACCGGCGCACGCCGATCGTGGTCGTCGCGCACAACGTCCTTCCCTCGGTCGTGAACATCCAGACCGAGGCCACGATCCGGCGCCGCGGTGGGGTGGATCCGTTCCTCGATCCGTTCGGCATCTTCAGCCAGCCGCGCGAGCGCACCTCCACCTCCCTCGGCTCCGGCTTCGTCTGGTCGAGCGACGGGATCATCGTCACCAACAACCACGTCGTCGAAGGGGCGTCGCGCATCACCGCGAACCTCCACGACGGCCGGCAGCTCCCGGCAAAACTCCTCGGCGTCGACCCGGACAGCGATCTCGCCGTGCTGCGCGTGGAAGGGAAGAACTTCGCGGCCGCGCCGATCGGCACCTCGTCCGACCTGATGATCGGCGAGTCGGTCATCGCCGTCGGCAATCCGTTCGGGTTGAGCGGGACCGTGACCACGGGCGTCGTCTCCGCGGTCGGACGATCGGTGCCGTCGGAGACGCAGGGCCGCACGTACACGGACTTCATCCAGACCGACGCCTCGATCAACCCCGGCAACAGCGGCGGACCGCTGCTGAACATCGAAGGCAAGGTCGTCGGCATCAACGTCGCGATCTACGCGCAGGCGCAGGGGATCGGCTTCGCCATCCCTGTCGATCGCGCGAAGAAGGTGATTCAGGATCTGCTGCGCTACGGCGAAGTGCATCCGGCGTGGATCGGCGCGGTGACGGCGACGCTCACGCCGGAGGAGTCGCGGCGGCGCGGGCATGAACGGCAGCAGGGCGCACTGGTCGTGCGCGTCTTCCAGGGCTCGCCGGCGGAGCGCGCGGGCATTCGCGCGGGTGACATCATCGCCGCCGTCGGCGATCGCCCGGTCGAATCGCGCGAGGCGTTCTCGACCTACACGGCCACGCTCGCGCCCGGACAGACCACGGTCCTCACCATCGATCGCGGAGGGGCGACGCAGAAGATCAACGTACAGCCCGGCGACGCGCCGGGCGACCTCGGACTGCGCATCCTCGCGCAGGTCGCCGGACTACGCATCGCGGACATGAACCGCACCGTGATCATCGACGAGGTGATCCCCGGATCGCGCGCGGCGGAGATCGGCCTCGAACCGGGAGACCCGATCGTGGCCATCAACGGCGCAGAAGTGCGCACGACGCGCGCGGCGAACACGGAGGTCGCGCGCGGCGCAGAACGGTCATCGGTCGTGCTGTCCGTCCAGCGCGGGCGCTACGTCTACAACCTCACGTTCCCGATGGGACTCTAGAAGAGCGCCGCCTGCACGGCCTGAGGCGGCGCCGGTGCCACGTGGACCGGCCGCCGCAGCTCGCTCCTCTTTCTGCCAAGGAGGAGGAAGAGATTGCGGCGGATCCACTCCTGGGCCTCGCGGTGATAGCGGAACAGGCGCTCGTGCTGGTGGAAGCGGCGGTTGTGATGCGGCCCGAGGACGTGGTGCAGGTACTCGTGGAAGATGACCGACTGGATGAAGAACGCGGGCACGTTCGGCGCGTTGAGCAGCGGGTGGATGCGGATCTCGGTCGTGTGATGGTTGTACGAGCCGAGGCGGATGCTGCGGCGGCGCTTGCGCGAGATCTGCTGGCCCCAGAAGACCGGCAGGGGCGGGTATTTGAAGAAATAGGTGCGATGCACCTCGGCAGCGAGAGACTCGAGGTACTGTCGGGCCGCCGCTTCGGGAACAGGGAACGGGATTGGCGGCGTGTCGGACCGTCGGACCGGCATCGCCGCCATTATGACTCAGCCCTTGTTGATCTTGTCCATTACCTGCGAGACGTTCGCCATCGCAGCCGATGAGACGAGCGCGCCGCCGGCGGCGATGATCTCGTCGCTCTTCTTCATCCCCAGCCACAGACCGAGGCCGACGCCGAATGCGACCGCCGCGATCGGGAACGCCTTGATCTGGTCGCGCCACGCCTCGGGCAGCAGGTTCTCCAGCTCGTTGAACAGAGCCTCCGGACCTTCGTCGAGCATCTTGGCCCCCAACGCGGCCGCGTTGCTGCGGATCGGATCTCCGTCGTCGAAATCGAGCCCGGCCGCGGAACGCTCGTGCGCGTCGGAAGATCGTTGTGTAGCCATCGGTGTCACTCCTCGTCGTCGCGGCGGAGTAGAAGACCGATCAGGAAACCGACCCCGACCGAGATCAGCAGCGCCTTGCCCGGGTTGGACCGGACATAGGTGCGGACCTGATCGGTGACGGCGCCGAAGTCGACGTCCTCCACCCGCTCGCGCATGGTGTTGTAGCCGTCCTTGACTTTGCCGGACGCGTTCTCGTAGGTATCGCTCACGTACTGACGCGCGCGGCCAAAGCGATTGTCGCTCGCGTCGGCACCCTCGCCCGTAGCGTTCGTGTTTTCGTCCATTACTTACCTCCTGTGAGTGCCGACGATATCAAAGTGCAGCGTGCGTGCCGAAGGCGCGCACATACAATCGACAGCCGTGCAGATCTCCCTCCGCAACGTCAGCCACGACTACGGCCCGTCCGACGAGACGTCGTCCGTGCACGTGCTCGACGGCGTCTCGCTGGACATCGCCTCCGGCGACTTCGCCGTGCTGATGGGCGCGTCGGGCAACGGAAAATCGACGCTGCTCAATCTCATCGGAGCGGTCGAGCGTCCCACCAGCGGCCAGATCTTCCTCGGTGACGTCGACACGTCGTCCCTCGACGAAGCCAGGCTCACGCAACTGCGCCGCACGTCGCTCGGCTTCATCTTCCAGTTCTTCAACCTCATCCCGACGCTGAACGTCTTCGAGAACGTCTCGTTCCCGCTCTCGTTGGCCAAACGTCCCAGGGGCGAGATCCGCGAGCGCGCAAACGAAGTGCTGGCGCGCGTCGGCCTCGCCCACAGAGCGACCCACTTCCCGAACGAGCTGTCGGGCGGCGAGATGCAGCGCGTCGCCATCGGCCGGGCCATCATCCACCGCCCGCCGCTCATCCTGGCCGACGAGCCGACCGGCAACCTCGACTCCGCCACCGGCACGACCATCCTCGACCTGATCCGCGAGCTGCACCAGTCGCTGCGGCCGACCATCATCATGGCCACGCACTCCTCGGTCGCCGCGGGGTATGGCGACTACATCATCCGCGTCGAGGACGGCCGTGTCGCAAGGTGACGCTGTTGTCGGTTGTCGGTTATCAGTTGTCTGCGGTGTTGCGCCTGACGTGGGCGCATTGCGAGACCCCACAGATAACCGACAACTGACAACCGACAACATCGCGCGGAGCGCGAAGTGATCCTCCGCGCCCTCGTCCTCCGCCCCATCCTTCGCGAGAAGTCTCGCACCGCGCTCACCATCCTCGGGATCGCCGTCGGCGTGGCGGTCGTCGTCGCGATTCAGCTCGCCAATCAGAGCGCGCTGCGCGCCTTCCGCGAGTCGGTCGACGCCATTGCCGGACGCGCGAACTGGCAGATCGTTCCCGACATCGATCCGCTCGACGAGAACGTGCTCCTCTCCCTCAAGCCGCTGTGGAACCAGGGCGCGCGGTTCGCGCCGGTGATCGACGTCGAGGGGCTGATGAACGAGCGCACCCCCATCCGCGTGCTCGCCGTCGATCTCCTCAGCGACCTCCACTTCCGCGACTACCAGTACGCGAAGATCGAGCTCAGCGACTTCTACACGCTCTTCCAGCCCGACGCGCTGATCCTGCCCGCGCCGTTCGCCCGCACGCACGGGCTGAACGTCGGATCGCGCGTGACGCTGAACATCGGCGGTCGTCGCGCCAGCTTCGTCGTCCGGGGCCTGCTCGAGGCGAAGGGTCCGGCCACGGCGTTCAACGGCAGCATCGCCGTGTGCGACATCGCCACCGCACAGCGGGCCTTCGGGATGGAGGGAAAGCTCTCGCGCGTCGACCTGATGCTGCCCGCCGGAGCGAGAGTGAGTCTGCCTCCGGGCGTGCGCATGGAGCGTCCGACGCGGCGCAACGAGCGCGTCGAGAAGATGCTCCAGGCCTTTCGCGTGAACCTCTTCGCGCTCGCCGGCGTGGCCCTGCTCGTGGGGATGTTCCTCGTCTACAACACCGTCCTGATCTCGATCCTCCGGCGGCGGAAAGACGTCGGCGTGTTGAAGACAGTCGGCACCGCGCCGGGGCAGATCTTCGGCGCGTTTCTCGTCGAGGGCTTGCTCTTCGGGCTGCTCGGCTCCGCGCTCGGCATCGTCCTCGGGAAACTGATGGCCAGCGGCATCCTGCGCTCGGTCGGCCGCACCATCAACGCGCTCTACGTCGCGACCCGGCCCGAGGCGGTGAGCCTCACGCCGGGCATCATCGCCCTCGGCGTCGCCGTCGGAACGATCCTCTCGCTCGTCTCCGCGGTGCAGCCGGCGCTGGAGGCGTCGCGCGTTCGGCCCACAGCGATGATCCGTCCCGGACTGCAGCAGCGCATCGCCCATCCGCGGCGCCTGGCCGTGCTCGCGATCCTCAGCTTCATCGCCGCGGCGCTGATCTCGCGACTCCCCGCGATCGACGGCATCGCCGTCGCCGGCTACGCGGCTGTGACGCTGGTCGTGGCCGGATTCTCGTTTCTGGCGCCGGCGATCGTGCGCGGCACGTCGATGCTGTTCGCGCCAGTTCTCGAGCGCGCGTTCGGCATCGTCGGCAAGCTCGCCGCGGCGTCGCTGTCCGGATCGCTGCGCCGCACCTCCATCGCCAGCGCGGCCCTCGCCGTTGCGACCGGGATGATGGTCGCCGTCGCGCTGATGGTCGGCAGCTTCCGCGAGACCGTGCGCATCTGGGTGAACCAGACCGTCAGCTCCGATCTCTGGATCCGGCCGTCGAAAGGGTTGAGCAACGCGCAGATCGCGCTCTTCCCGAACGAGATCACCGACGCCGTCCGCGGGATCGACATCGTCGAGGCGATCGATCGCGCCCGCGGCCGTGACGTCGACTACGGCGACACCATCATCACCATCGGCAGCGGCGACCTCGACGTCGCCGCGACACGCGGCAACCTGCCGATGGTCGCGCCGCGCTCCGAGCGCGAGGCGCTGCTCGACGCCATTCGCTTGAACGGAGTGCTCGTCTCCGAGCCGTTCGCGTTGCGCTTCAAGACGCGCGTCGGCGACACGTTCGCGTTCGCGGGCACGAACTTTCCCATCACCGGCATCTACCGCGACTACTCGAACGACCGCGGCGTCGTGGTCATGCATCGCCCGCTCTACGTGCGCACGTTCAGGGACGACCGCATCAACACCGTGGTCGTGTATCTGAAGCCGGGCGTGACGATGGACACCGCGCGGCGCGTGCTGGAGTCACGGCTGGCGAAGTTCAACGCATTCGTCGTCACCAACGGCGAGGTGAAGTCCGAGGTGATGCGGATCTTCGATCAGACCTTCATGATCACGTACGCGCTCCTCGGCGTGGCCATCGTCGTCGCCGTGCTGGGCATCGTCAACACGCTCTCCGCGCTGATCCTGGAGCGCTCGCGCGAGCTCGCGCTGCTGCGCGTGAGCGGACTCTCCGCCGGCGAGCTGCGCCTGATGATCGTCCTCGAGTCCACCCTACTCGGCGTCGCCTCCACCGCGTCCGGACTGGTCATGGGCTACGCGCTCTCGTGGATCCTCATTTACGTGATCAACAAGCAGTCCTTCGGCTGGACCATCGACTTCTACACGCCCGCCGCGCTCATCGCGGCGTCCCTCGCGGTGACGCTGCTCGCGTCGGCGCTGGCCGGTCTCGCGCCGGCGCGATTGGCGCGGCGCATCGCCATCGCCGGTGCCCTCAAGAGCGAGTAGACTCCGCTGCACAACTGAAGGGAGATTCGCATGCGGACTCTGCTCGCGGCCGTGTTGTCCCTCGTGTCTGTCGTCGTTTTCGCGCAGCCGTCACTGGTTCTCGTCAACGGAAACGTCTTCACCAACGACCCCTCCAAGCCATCGGCCCAGGCCATCGCCATCACCGGATCGCAGATCACCGCCGTCGGCACCAACGAACAGATCAAGGCCCTGGTCACCGACGCGAGCAAGACGCGTGTGATCGACGTGCAGGGGCGGATGGTCATTCCGGGCATCAATGACGCGCACGTGCATCCATCGAGCGGCATGACTGCGTTCGGCCTCGGCACCGACTCCGACCCGTCGTGGGACAACGTCGCCGCCGCCCTCGCATCCGCGGCTGATGAAACGCACGCGGACCTCTGGATCACCGGTGAGCTCGGGCCGACGCTCATCGCGGACAAGACCCTCACCCGCGAGAAGCTCGACAAGGTGGCGCCGGGACGCAAGGTCCTCCTGCGCGCGTTCACCGGCCACGGTCTGGTGATGAGCAGCGCCGCGATGAAAGCGCTCGGAGTCGCGGAGGACGCCAAGGATCCCGCCGGCGGTTGGTTCGACCGCGACGCGAGCGGGAAGCTGACCGGACGCGCGAACGAATACGCACAATGGCCGCTCGAGCGCCGCTTCGCCGATCTGGCCACCGACGAAGAGCTGCACGGCGCGATTCAGAGCCTCTCCGGCGAGGCGGTTCGCTACGGCATCACCAGCGTCCAGGTCATGCCGATGATGACCGAGTCGCGGTTCGCGACGACGCTCGCAAAGGCGGGAGTGCCGCTGCGCGTGCGCCTGATCAACATCCCGTTCGACGCCGCCACGATGCCGTCCAAGGGGCCGGTGAAGTGGATCCTCGACGGCACGCCGCTCGAGCGCAACGCCGCGCTACGCGAGGGCCGCTATCCCGACAACACGGCCGGCCGCGAGAACTTCACCGACATCACGCCGTTCCTCCAGGCCGCCGAGAGAAACAAGCAGCAGGTGCTCCTCCACGCGGTCGGCGACAAGACCATCGCCACGGCGGTGAACGCGTTGAGCGCCCGCAGTCTGGAACGCCCACGCCTCGAGCACGCCGACGGCCTCCAGCGCGACCTCTTCCGCCAGACCAGGGCGGTGGGCGCCATCGCGGTGCTGAACCCGTCGCACTTCATGGCCCGTCCGTTCTTCCCCGCGAACGGCCAGTATCAGCTCGCCGCGACGCTCGTGAAAAACGACATCCCCATCGCCATCGGCTCGGACGGCCCGATGAATCCGTTCCTGAACATGATGTGGGCGGTGGAGCGTCGCGATCAGCCGGCCGAGGCGCTGTCGCGGCAGCAGGCGCTGCGGGCGTACACGAGCGGATCGGCGTTCGCCGAGTTCGCCGAGACCAGCAAGGGAAAGATCGCGCCAGGCATGCTGGCCGACATCGCCGTGCTGTCGCAGAACATCTTCGAGGTGCCGGCGGCGGCGCTGCCGGCGACGCAGAGCGTCCTGACGATCATCGACGGGAAGGTGGTGTGGGAACAGCCGTAGTGCGTGTCATCCCGAGCGAAGTCGAGGGATCCCGTGCTTCGTTACCAGGAGGGGGATCCTTCGACCGTCCTCCGCTGCGCTCGGCGGCTCAGGATGACACTACCGCCCGTTGTCGTAACACTTCATACAGAGCCACACCCGTGTTCCAGTGAATCTCGGGGTGGACGAGAACCGCGTGGAGGCTCATAGTTGCACGAACCATGCGTTTCCGGGTCCTCTTCCTCGCGCTCGCGGTTGCCCTTCCTCTCTTCGCAAAGCAGCGAGTGGTGCGCCATCCCGCGCCAGGCGCCGGTACACCGACTTTCAGCAGGGAGATCGTGCGCATCTTCCAGCAGCACTGCCAGACCTGCCATCACGCCGGCGACATCGCACCGTTCCCTCTGGTGAGCTACAGCGACGCCAAGCCGCGGGCGTCGATGATCAAGGTCATGACCCAGATCCGCCACATGCCGCCGTGGAAAGCGGCCGACGGTTGTGGCGATTTTCGCGATGAGCGCCGCCTGACCACTGAGGAGATCGCGACGATCGCGAAGTGGGCCGACGCCGGCGCACCGGAAGGCAATCGCGCCGACCTCCCCGCGCCGGTCACCTTCAGCAACGCCTGGGAGCTCGGCACGCCCGACCTCGTCCTCGCGAACGACGAGAGCTTCACGCCCGAGCTGGGCAAAGACACCTACCGCTGCTTCACCGTGCCCACGAACACCACCTCCGAGAAGTGGGTGCGCGCCGTCGACACGCATCCCGGCGACCGCAGCACCGTGCATCACGTCCTGACCTTCATCGACACGACCGGCGAGTCGCAGCGACTGGACGAGGCCGAGCCCGGCCCCGGCTACACCTGCTTTGGAGGTCCCGGTTTCACGACCACGGGCAGCCTCGGCGGATGGGCTCCCGGTCAGCGCGCGTTGGAGCTTCCGGAGAATGTCGCGTTCCGTCTTCCGGCCGGATCGCGCGTGGTCATGCAGGTGCACTATCACCCGCACACCCTGACGCCGATGCCCGACCGCACGGCGTACGGCCTCTACTTCTCCGACGCGCCGTCGCCGAAAGAACTGCGATTCCTCCCCATCGTCAACCAGAGCTTCACCATTCCGCCCAACAATTCGAACTATCTCGTCAACGGGGACTTCCCCTTCCCTCTCTGGTTCGCGGTGAAGATCTGGCTGGTCGCGCCGCACATGCACCTTCTCGGCAAAAAGATGGAGGTGTTCTACACGCCGCCCAACAGCACCGAGCAGTGCCTGATCCGCATCGACGACTGGGACTTCAACTGGCAGGGCTCGTACCGGTACGAGAATCCGATCGACGTCCCGGCCGGCACGAGGCTGGGACTGCGCGCGTGGTACGACAACTCCTCGAGCAACATCCGCAACCCGAACAGCCCGCCGAAGCCCGTATCCTGGGGCGAAGCCACGACCGATGAGATGTGTCTCGCCTTCGTGGGGGTGACGATCGAATGAGTGCGTTGACGAGCGTCATCCGCTTCGACCTCGCCATTCAGCGCAACCACATCTTCGTCTACACGCTCGGCTTCCTCACCGCCACGGCGGGGATGCTCCTGGGTGTCTTCCCGCTCAACATCGGCGCCGCGATCGCCATCTACGTCTGCTCCGTCGCCAGCGCCACCACGCTCTACTTCCTCTACCGGCGCGGCTTCGACCGCCGGTATCTGAATCCGGTCTGGATGGCCGTCGACATCGCCCTGGCCACGGTCGGCGTGTATGCCAGCGGCGGCGGAAACGGGCCCTGGTACATTTGGTATCTGGCCTGCGCGACGGCGGCCGCATTTGCGATCGGACGCCACGCGGCGTACGTCGTCAGCGCCGCGAGCGCTGTCTGCTACATCGGCGTGCTGATGCTGATGGGACAGGCCACGCCGTTCAACGACGTGATGCTGCTGGCCATCACGCGCATGCTGTTCCTCTTCGGCGCGTCGTACTTTTTCCTGATCGGCGTCGCCGACCTGCAGGAGAAGCGGCAGCGCATCAAACAGCTCGAGGCGCAGGAGCGCGCCGAGCTCCAGGAGCTCACGCGTGTCACCAAGCAGCTCGCGGATGCGAACCGCCGCATTCAGGAGGCGAACAATCTCAAGTCGCAGTTCCTCGCGAACATGAGCCACGAGCTGCGCACGCCGATGAACTCCATCATCGGTTTCTCGGAGATCCTCGTCGAGCGTCTCGATGGCAAGGTCGAGCCGAAGCACCTCGGCTTCCTCCGCCACATCCACACCTCGGGCACGCACCTCCTCGGCATCATCAACGACGTGCTCGATCTGTCGAAGGTCGAGGCCGGGAAGATGGAGATCTTCCCCGAGTACTTCTCCGTCGCGCCGGTGGTGGAGAGCGTGTGCCAGGTCATGCGCGGCATGACCCGGGCCCAGCAGAAGATCGTCGTCGACGTTGCGCCCGATCTCCCGCAGATCGAGACCGACCTCGCCAAGTTCAAACAAGTCCTCTTCAACCTCGTGTCGAATGCGGTGAAGTTCTCGCCGCCCGATCGCCCGATCGTCCTCCGCGCATTCGTCGACGAAGGCACGCTGCACGTCTCCGTGCGCGACGAAGGCATCGGGATCGCCTCAGAGCATCACGAGATGATCTTCGAGGAGTTCCGCCAGGTCGACGGCTCGGTGCGGCGTGAGTTCGGCGGGACCGGGCTGGGACTGGCGCTGGTGAAGAAGTTCGTCGAGCTGCAGGGCGGCGTGGTGATCGTCGAAAGCTCCCTCGGCGCGGGCAGCACGTTCTCATTCACGCTGCCGGTGCGCTCGCGCGCGGCGGTAGTGACGCGGACTCCGGAAACCGCCTCGCGCGCGCCGCGCGTGCTCGTCGTCGAAGACGATACGAACGCCTACGAGCTGATCGCCTCCGCACTCGGCTCCGCCGGCTTTCTGCCGATCCGTGCGCGTCACGGCGAAGAGGCGATCCGCCTGGCGAGAGACACCCGTCCCGCCGCAGTCACGCTCGACGTCGTGCTGCCCGGCATGGATGGCTGGGAAGTGCTGCGACGCCTGAAGAGCGACGACAGCACGCGCACGCTGCCCGTGGTGATCATCTCCATGATGGACAACCGCGACCTCGGCATGGCCCTCGGCGCCGACGACTACTTCGTCAAGCCCGTCGATCGCGCGCGGCTGCTCCAGCGACTGCGCGAGATGACGTCGCGGAACGGCGCGAAGCGGCTTCTCGTCATCGACGACGACGCCAGCGTCCACACGCTCCTCGGCGAAGAGCTCACGCCCCTCGGCTACGCCATCGAGAACGCCGAGTCCGGCGAAGCCGGACTGCGCGCCGCACACGAGCGCGCGCCGGACGTGATCATCCTCGACCTGATGATGCCGGGCATGAGCGGCTTCGAAGTGGCCGGCTCCCTGAAAGCCAACCCCCTGACCGCGAACATCCCCATCCTGGTCCTGACCTCGAAGGAGATCTCCAGCGCCGACCGCGCGCTGCTCCACCCGAAAGTGTCCTCCGTTGTCCAAAAGGGGACATCGGCGCGCGACCAGCTCGTGCGCGAGCTGCGCCGCGTTACGGCGATGTAGCCGCGTGTGTCATCCCGAGCGAAGTCGAGGGACCCCCTGCTAGAACCCTGTGCCCGCTCCGTAGGCAGGGGATCCCTCGACCTCCTTCGCTACGCTCCGGCGGCTCGGGATGACACGTCAGCGGAAATGCTCCAGCACCTTGCGCACGATCGCGGCGATGTCTTTCTCGGCCTCCTCGGTCACGTTGTGCTTCGAGGCCTTGCCGAAGACCGCCAGCACGATGTGCTCCTTGCCGCCGGGCAGGACGATGATCCCGACGTCGTTGGTCGTGCCGGGCATCGTCCCCGTCTTGTGTATGAAGGTGGCGCCTGTCGGCAGGCCGGCTTTGACGCGGTTCGGCCCCGTCGGCGTGACGGTCATCCACTGCACGAGCAGGTCGTGGCTCTGTTTCGAGAGGCCGTCGCGGCGCTGCCAAACTTTCACGAGCAGATCGGCCATCGCGTCCGGCGTGGCGGTGTCGCGCACGTCGCTCGCGAAGTGCGCCTTCCCGTGTTGACGGATGTCGACGGAGATCGCCTTTTCCGTGCGATCGACGCGAATGCCGGAGACGCCGAGGGCTTTCAGGCGCGCGTTGATGGCGTTCGCGCCGAGGGTGCGGATGTAGTAGTCGCAGGGAGTGTTGTCGCTGAGCGAGACCATGAAGCGGAGCAGCTCCCGGTGAGTCATCGTCACCGGCTTTCCTTTCGACTGATCGCGCAGCGGACTGTGGCCGATCGAGAACTCCGTGATCCTGACCTTGTCGTCGAGGCGAAGCTTGCCGTCGTCGACGCGCTTCAACACCTCCAGCGCGATTGGAAACTTGTAGACGCTGCCCATCGGAAAGCGCTCCGCGCCGCGCACGGAAACGCGTTTGCCGGTTTCGAGATGAATGGCCGTCACGCCGAACGTGGCGTCGGAGACCTGCGGCGGAAGGAGGAGCTGTGCGGCGAGGATCAGCGCGTACATGCGGGCACGATGATGCGCGAAGTTGGCGAGACTAAGGCGCGCGAAAGGATTTTCGCAGGGCGGACCGAAGTTTCAACGGGTGTAAAAGAGTAAAACGGGTGCGAGAGCTGCAACATTGTGGAGATCTCGTCATAAAGACACTGCTGCCGTTGACCACGCTGCTGTTTCTGGCGACCACCGCCCTGGGCCAGGTACCGCCGACCTATCGAGTTCTGTTACCCGTCTATTTCGAGCATCCCGCACCGGGTGCTTTCGGCTCACAGTGGAAGACGGCGTACGCGGTGAACAACCCCACACCTCACCAGTTTCATGTCGAATGGTGCGCCGGCTCGACCGATCCGTTTTTCGGCGCCTGTTCGCGACCGCTGCTGAGCAATGCGCACCTCGCGGCGGGGGAGACCGAGACGACGCTGCCGCCGTTTTCGGGCGACATGCACGTGCTGAACGGTCGGGGCGGACCACGTTTGCTGTACATCCTTCCGTTCAGCCAGCCGCCGCAGCCGGTGGCGTGGCCGTCCGTGCTCTCGTTCGCACTGCGTGCGTTCGACACCTCCCGCTCGGCGACCAATGCCGGAACGGAGGTCCCCGTCGTTCGCGAGGAGCAGTTCCGGAAGAATACGACCTCGCTGCTGAACGTGCCGGTGCATCCGAGCTTCCGCCTGACGTTCCGCCTCTACGAACTGAATCTGAAAGTCGCTGGATTCACCGTGCGAGTGTTCGATCAGCAGACCAATCGCCTCGTGGGCGAGAAGGACCTCGTGCTGTCGTGGCACTTCGCGCACCACTGGGTGAAGATGTTCGAGCCGCCGCACGTGCAGATCGGCGATATCCGCGAGTTGCTTCCCGCGGCGACGGCGTTGCCCGAGACTCTGCGCATCGAGATTCAGCCGCGCAGCGAGGGCAGCGAGTTCTGGGCCTTCGTAAGCATCACCAACAACGAAACGCAGCACCTCACGCTGGTGACTCCACAGTAGCAGCCGCGTACAGCGTGCGCTCGTTCAAGGCGCGCGAAAAGCCTTGTCGTAACCGGTCATCTCCACGTAACCCTCGCCGCGCACGGGCGTGCCGCCGAACGTGCCGCTGACGTCGCACGCGCCTTCCCAGTAAGTGATGTTCGTCGAGCCGTGGGTGACCAACTCCTGCTCGCGCATCAGCGGCTGGACCGTCAGCGAGATGTTGAACGTCGGCAGCTCGACGCGCCAGCCCATGGGATACGTGGCGCCGCTCTTCGGCGACTTCCACCGGGCCAGCGGCGTGATGCGCAACTGGTCGCGGCGGATGTGGATGACCCGCCCGTCGTCGGTGATCAGCGATCCGGACGACGTGACGTCGGGAGTGCCGTCGCTGCGGCGGATGATGTACAGCATCAGCTCCGCGTCGTTGTCGAGCTGGATCGAGAACCAGTCCCACCCGCGCTGGTTCTCGCGCAGCGCGGAGCTGCCGAACTCGTGATCCATCCAGGCCTGGCCCGTGGCGCGCTCGCCGTTGATCAGGCCCGCCGCCTCCATGCGCGTCATCGAGTAGTAGTGCGAGGCATAGCCTTTCTGCGGCGCTTTCACGCTGATGCCGTTCTCGCCGTGGATCGCCGGCGGCTTGCGCGCGCGGAGAGTGAGATCGAGCGAGTCCTTGCCCTGTTTCGCGACGAGCCGCCACGAGCCGTCGGGATTCGTCGTCGCGCTCCACGACTCGTTGAAGACGTCGAGCTTCCCCTCCGCGGCCTGCGCGGTGAAGACCGAGGCGCGGTTCATCTTCTCGTAGTAGCGGAAGTCTTTCGCCGCGACGTCGGTGATCGCAAAGTGGGCGGGCATGATCGAGCGGAGATCCCAGCGCGTGTGGGCGGCATCGCGACTGACACCCACCCGGAAAAACGTCACCTCGAATCCGTACCGCCGCCCCTCAGCCGTGCGCAGGTGTCCCGTGTAGTACCACCACTCGGTCTTGAACTCGGGATGGGCGCCGTGGTCGCGCGGGAAGGAGTACTCCCATCCCGGCAGGGCCATCCTGAAGACGGTCAGTAACAACACGAAGAGACGCACATCCCTATAATTGCACCTCCCATGGCCGAACAGCCCGTCGGCGCCCGCGCACGTTTCCGGACCCTCGCTCAGGAAACGAGCATCCCCATCGAGGCCGGCGATCTGCTGGCCCTCGCGCGGCGCTACGCCGATCAGGGCATGTACGACGAGTCGATCCATCTCTGCGAGATGGCCGAGAAGCTCAAGCCCGGCTCGGTCGCGCTGCGCATCAACCTGGCTCGCGTGCGCGATCAGAAGGCGGCCGCGGAAGAGTCGCGCTTCGCGTCGCTGCGCACCGAGGTGGTGGCGGACCGCGCGCGCGACGAGGTGGATTCTTCGCAGTACGTCGGGCTCGCGCAGTACTACATGGCCAAGGACCAGACCTCGAAGGCCATCGAGCTGCTCGAGATCGCGAAGCTCAAGACTCCGAACAACTACCGCCCCTTCGAGATCCTCGGGCGTCTCTACTACTCCCAGGGCGAATGGGAAGCCGCGCACGAGGAGATCCAGAGCGCCCGGAAGCTCAACCCGTTCGATCGCGGCCTGGCCGAGATCTCCGGACGGATCGAGTTCGAGCTGAAGAACTTCGACCGCTCGCTCGACGACTTCATCGACGCGTTCCTGCTGGCCACCGATCAGAAGGGCGAGTCGATCGAGCCGGTGCGGCGCATGATCAACACGCTCAAGCGCATCCACAGCATCGACACGAAAGCGCTCAACACGCGCATCAAGTCGCGCGTCGAGCAGCTCCAGGTGGCCACCGAGCGCCTCGAGCTGCGCAAGGAGAATCTCTTCATCGGGAAGGACATGAAGCTGATCCTGGCCAAGATCTCTCGGGCCGAGGAGAAGCGCGGGGACCTGATCACGACGGCCCACGACCTGCGCAAGCTGACCGTGTTCCAGCACATGAAGGACGAGCAGATCTTCCGGCTGTCGAAGGTGGCCCGCGTGCAGGACTTCTCGACGGGCGAGTACGTCTTCCGCGAGGAAGACCGGTCCATGGATTTTTACGTGGTCAAGGACGGCCGCATGGAGATCCGCAAGGAGACTCCTTTCGGCCCGCAGATCCTCGGCAATCTGACCGCCGATCACATCTTCGGCGAGATGAACTTCATCGACCGCACGCACCGCTCCAGCGACGCGCTGTCGGTGTCGGATCGCTCCGCGAGCTACACGTTCTCGTTCTCCGCGCTCGACCAGCTCATGGACGAGGACAAGGAGCTCGCGGTCGGTTTGCACTGGGCGTTCTGGCGCTCGCTCACCGTCAAGGTCCGCGACGCGAACGAGCAGCTCAAGCTGTTCTTCCAGGAAGACGCGAAGCGCGGCGGCGGCCGCAAGCGCGAAGCCGGCAAGCGCGACATGCAGCAGGTCACGGTCAAGTCGGAAGACAAGGTGGACCTGTTCCGCGAGCGTGGCCTGTCCGCCGCTGAAATGAAGCTGCTGGCCACGTTCTCGACCGAGGAGCGGTTCCGCGAGGGGTCGATGATCTTCCGCGAGGGGGAGAAGGGCGACAAGCTGTTCATCGTCCTCGACGGCCGCGTGCGCATCTCGAAGTTCATCCCCGGCGTGGGCGAAGAGGCGCTGACGGTGCTCGACCGCGGCGACTTCTTCGGGGAGATGGCACTCATCGACGAGAAGCCCCGCAGCGCGGACGCGAAGTCACACGATGGCGACGCCACGGTTCTGTCGATCGACCGCGCGACGCTGAACGAGATCCTGTCCATGGACCCGCACGCGTCGCTCCAGTTCCTGAACCTGCTCTGCCGCATGATCAGCCGCCGCCTGCGCGAGATCAACGACAAGATCGTGCAGTGGAAGTACATGAGCGGCGGCTTCTGACGCTCTGCTTTGCACTTTATCCCGCGCGAAGACGCGGGATCTCCGGTGCCGTCTCGCTGCAACCGCCTGAGGCGCCGCCCGCGCAGGTGCACCCGAGATCCCGCGTCTTCGCGCGGGATAAACTGCGAGCGGTGCTTTTCGTAGCCGCCTTCCTCGCCCTCTTCCTCGGCCTCTGGCTCGTCCTCTTCTACGCCGGGCCGCTGCTCGAGCACCTGCTCGCAAAGTCGGCACACTTCACGACCAAGTTCCGCTACCGCGACTATCTCCCCGTCTTCGTCGTGCTGACCGTGGGAATCGTGTTGGCCCTGGCAGCCGGCGACGAGTTCCTCGATCTCGCGGAGAGCCTGCGCGCGGAATCGCCGGGGCTGCAGCGCATCGATCGCGATGTGCACGACTGGGCGGTCGACACGCGCACGCCGGTCTCGACGTTCTTCCTGACCGCCCTCACGATCATCGGCACCCCGGTGGGCCTCGGACTGCTGATCGCGATCGCCGCGGGCATCCTCGCCCTCCGCAAGCGCTGGCGGTGGGGCGCCTATCTCATCGTCACATGCGGGATCGGCGGTCTGCTCAACCTGCTGCTCAAGTCCTACTTCGCGCGGGCGCGTCCGAACCTGGCCGAGGCGCTGCGGGACGCGCATGGCTACTCGTTCCCGAGCGGGCACGCCATGGGCTCGACCATCGTCTTCGGCGCGTTCGCCTATCTCGCGTTCCGCATCCTCACGAAATGGCGCCCGCGCGCGGCGGCGCTGGCGTTCTGCGTCTCGATGATCGCCGCCATCTGCGCCTCCCGTATCTACCTCGGCGTGCACTGGATCTCGGATGTGGCAGCAGGGATCACCGCGGGCGTGATCTGGGTGGCCTTCGCGACGGTCGCGTACGAGACATTCCGAAGGATCCGGATGGTTCGGGCGCTGCGGGTCAAAAGATCAGAGTCGCAAACCTGACTCGAGGCGTTGCGCCGGTCATTCAGTGGCTGCGCGGAATCTTTCAATGGATGGCGGGCGCGCTTCGATCACTGAAAAATTGGGCAATCGGCGAACCACTCGTCGATAAAGGCGTTGCGCGCGTGATTCGATGTCTGCCATGCGACAACAGATCGATGGCGCACGGGCTTCGATCACTGAAAAACTCGTTTCGGGGTCTGATCAGCGCAGAAAAATACGTGGCGGCGTCCTTCGATGTCTGGCGCGCGTCCTCCAATGTGTGGCGAACGTGCCTCGATCTCTGGTACCGATGCTTCAGGGTCTGATCGCCGTTTAGAAATGTGTGACGGGCGTTCGTCGATGTCTGGCGGGCGTTCGTCGATCACTGAAAAACCCGTTTCGAGGTGTGACGCGGCTTCTGAAATGTCCGGCCACTCTTCTTAAATATGTGGCCCGCGTGCTTTGAAGATCACGCGGCGAATCAAAATGTATGCGCGGCTGACTCGAATGTCTGCGCGTCAGACACCTCAGACCACGTCTTCTTCGCGCACTTGCCGGGGCGCGTAGAGCTCGCGGACGACGCGGCCGATCGACATCCGGTCCAGCGCCTGCGACGTGCACTGGTTCAGCGTCTGGAAGAGCGTTCCCACCATCGCCCGCTCGCGATCCTCGGGGCCGATGTCCGGGACGAGGCGCAGGACGCCTTCCATCTGCACGACCACTTCCTCGATGCTGATGCGGTCGGGGTCGCACGCGGGCACGTAGCCGATCCAGTCGCCGCCCGTTTCGGCGACGAGCTTGCCGTCCTCGAGCTTCCGCATGACCCGCATCATCTGCGAGTCCGTGGTGTTGAACTGCTCGGCCAGGCGATACGCGGACGGAGGCTCCTCGCGCCGGTCGAAGCGTCGCGAGATCTCGATCAGGGCCCGCAGCGCGAAGTAGAGATCGAACTGCGGCTCATCGTTCACCTGCTGCTCGGTCGCGCGCAGGACGCCGTAGAGGTTCTGCCAGACGTAACTGACCTCGACGCCGAGGAGGATGACCACCCACATCGTCTCGATGGCGATCAGGAAGACCACAGCCAAGCCGACCGTGCCGTAGATGATGTTCAGGCGTCCGCTCATCAACCAGTCCGAGTAGATGCCGAAGAGGGCGCGGACCCCCGCGAACAGCAGCGTCGTCACGATCGCGCCCACCATCGCCGCGGGCAGGCGCACGCGCGTCGACGGCACGAGCCAGAACAGCATCGTGAAGCCAATGAACAGGACGAAGATCGGCACGATCGTGAAGATCAGATCGCCCTGAAAGAGGATGCGCAGGTAGCGGTTCTGCTCCAGCATGTTCGTCGTCGTGAACGACAGCGTCATGAGCAGAGGGCCCCAGAAGAACAGCATCGTGAAGGCCGTGATCTTCTGGCGGTAGCCGCGCACGCTGCGCACCTTCCAGATCTGATTCACGGCGCCCTCGACGGCCAGGAACAGGCGGAAGGCGATGAACATGAACGCGATCGCGCCGAAGATCGAGGCCGTGGCCGCGTTCTCGGTGAATCGCGTCAGGTGATACGTGACCAGCGGCGAGCGGTAGGGGATGACCGCGTTCATGATCGCGTCGATCTGCGCGCGGAAGCCGGGGAAGATCGTGGAGAAGTAGCGCTGCACGTAGGTCGTGAACGCGACCAGCAGCGGGATGAGCGAGAGCAGGGTCGTGTACGCCAGCGACGCCGCGCGTGACGTCCCTTCGATGTTCCAGAACTCCCGCACGACCTCGCGCACGAAGAGGAAGAACTCGACGATCGTCGCGCGGAACCGCTTCTGCCCGAAACCGTGACGCCGGTAGACCAGCACGGCCGGGTCGGTCAGCCACGACCAGAAGATGTTCTTGGCCGAGATCAGCTTGGTCAGCCAGCGGTCACGCCAGCCGGCAGGACGCTCCCGCGGGTCTTCGGTCATGGGGGAAGCATAAACGAGTCCTATAGGACCTATGGGACCTATAGGACGTATGGGACCGATGGTCCTCGATCTTGCATAAACTGCTCAGCGTGCCTGAGAAGGTCCATATCCCCGACGTCATCGAGCCGGACGAGAAGCTGCCGCGCGATCTGCTGGCGTTGCGGCGCTTCGCCTACTTGATGGACGAGGCGTTCTCCATCCCCGGGACGCCCTTCAAGGTCGGCCTCGACGCGCTCCTGGGACTGATTCCGGGCATCGGCGACGTGATCGGCGGCGTGATGTCGACGTGGATCGTCATCGGCGCGCTGCGGCATCGCGTGCCGGGGCGGATCATCGCCCGGATGCTCCTCAACATCGGCATCGACCTGGTGGTCGGGTCGGTGCCCGTGGCCGGCGACGTGTTCGACTTCCTGTACGAGGAGAACGTTACGAACCTGCGGCTGCTGGAGAAGCATCGCGACCGGCGCCGCCCGCCACGCTCGTACGGAGCGATCGCCTTCGTGGGGGTGTTGATCGTGCTGCTGGTGCTCGCCGCGGCGGTGACGATGGTCGCCGGCGTGGTCGCCCTGATCTTCTGGATCGTCGGACAGCGATCGTGGGTCTGATCTTCTTCCGGCGGCGAAAGGCGCCGCGCTATCCGGGACGTCCCGCGCTGCCGGTGGTGCGGCGTCGCACGCCGATGCGCTACCACATGCGCCATCAGTTCGGCGTGCGCGATCTCGCTTTCCTGCAGACCATGCACGCGCTCACCGGCATGGCCATGTCGGAGCACAACCTGGTCACGGTCCTGAAGAACGGCGTGCGCATCTTCCCGTCCATGCTCTCCGCGATCCGCGGCGCGAGGCGGACCATCAACCTCGAGTTCTACATCTACTGGGACGGGGTGATCGGACGGCAGTTCGCGGAGGCGCTGGCCGAGCGCGCCCGCGCGGGCGTGAAAATCAACGTCGTCCTGGACGCGGTCGGCTCCGCGGACATGTCCCACAACCTCACCGACTTCCTGGTGCGCAACGGCGTGCAGGTGGAGTGGTATCACCCGCTGCGCTGGTACACGCTCTCGCGCCTCAATCACCGCACCCATCGCAAGCTGCTCATCGTCGACGGCGAGATCGGTTTCTGCGGCGGCGTGGGCATCGCCGACACCTGGCTCGGCGACGCGGACTCGAAGGACCACTGGCGGGAAACGGTGGTGCGCGTGGAAGGTCCGGTCGTCATGCAGATGCAGTTCGCGTTTCTCGACAACTGGGTCAAGAGCCGCGGCGAGCTGCTCACCGGTCTCGATTACTTCCCGCAGGTGCAGCCGCGGGGGACCTGTCTCACCCAGGTCGTGAAGTCGTCACCGAGCGAGGGCTCGTCGACGGCCAAGCTGCTCTACATCATTTCCATCGTGTCGGCGAAGAAGTCGATCTACATCAACAGCGCGTACTTCGTCCCCGACCGCGACACCTCGCGCGCGCTGGAAGGGGCGGTGCGGCGCGGCGTCGACGTGCGCGTCATCGTCCCCGGCGAGTTCACCGACGTTCCGATCGTGCGCCACGCCGGCCGGCTGTACTACGGCAACCTGCTGCGTCGCGGCATCCGCATCTTCGAGTACCAGCCCACGATGATGCACGCCAAGAGCATGGTCGTGGACGGCATCTGGACCACCATCGGCTCCTCCAACTTCGACGACCGCTCCTTCCGCCTCAACGACGAAGTGAACGTGAACATCTTCGACGACGGCGTCGCCGGGCAGATGGAGCAGATGTTCTTCGAGGACCTCGCCCGCAGCGAGGAAGTGACCCGCCCGCGCTGGCTCAAACGCCCGTGGGGCGAGCGGGTGAAGGAGTGGTTCGCGGACTGGTTGAAGCCGCAGTTGTGATCACGGCGTCCAATCGGTGTGCACGAACGGCGCGTCCCCTCCCCGATCCTTTCGCTGGTACGTGTGCGCGCCGAAGAAGTCGCGCTGGGCCTGGGTGAGGTTCTGCGGGAGATCGGCGGTGCGGTAGCTGTCGAAGTACGCGAGTGACGCGCTGAACGCCGGCACGGCGATGCCGCTGGCCTGCGCGAAGTTGGTCGCCCGTCGCCACGCCGGCTGCGCTTTGACCATATCCTCGCGGAACGCGTCGTCGAGCAGGAGGTTCGGGAGGTCGGCGCGGCGGTCGTACGCGCGCATGATCGAGTCGAGGAACTTCGCGCGGATGATGCAGCCGGCCTTCCAGATGCGGGCCGTCTCGCGCAGGTTGATGTCCCACTTCCACTCGCGCGAGCCCGCCTGAGTCAGCGCGAAGCCCTGCGCGTACGAGCAGACCTTCGCGGCGTACAGCGCATCGTGCACGTCGCTGATGAACTGCTCGCGATCGGTCACTCCGGCGGCCCCTTCGGCTCTGCTCAGGGCAGGCTCCGCGGCCGCCGCTCCACTGAGCACCTTCGAAGCCGCGACGCGCTCGTCCTTCATCGACGACAGCACGCGCGCATCGATGGCCGCGGCGATGGTCGGGATCGACACGCCGAGGTCGAGCGCGACCTGCGCCGTCCACTTGCCGGTGCCTTTCTGTCCCGCCTTGTCCAGCACCTTGTCGACCAGCGCGCCCTCTCCTTCCGGATCGCGCACCCGGAAGATCTTGGCCGTGATCTCGATCAGGAACGACTGCAGCGGACCCTCGTTCCAGCGGTTGAAGATGTCCGCGAGCCCGTTCGGATCGATTCCCAGCCCGCGCCGGAGCAGGTCGTACGCTTCGGCGATGAGCTGCATGTCGCCGTACTCGATCCCGTTGTGGACCATCTTCACGAAGTGGCCGGCGCCGTCGGGACCGCAGTAGGTCACGCACGGGCCGGAGTCGCTCTTCGCGGCGATGGCGTTGAAGATCTCCTGCATCGTGGCCCAGGAGTCGCGCGTGCCGCCGGGCATCAGCGACGGGCCGAAGCGTGCGCCGTCTTCGCCGCCCGACACGCCCGCGCCGACGAAGTGCAGGTCGCGATCGATCAGTTTCTTTGCCCGGAGCTGCGTGTCCTTGAACCAGGAGTTGCCGCCGTCGATGACGACGTCGCCGGGCGCGAGCAGCGGCATCAGCTTGTCGATCATCTCGTCGACCGGCGCGCCGGCCTTGATCATCAGCATGATCCGGCGCGGGCGCTCCAGCTCCTGCACGAAATCTTCGAGCGAGCGTTTGGCGGTGAGCTGCTTGTTCGGATTGTCGGCGCAGAACTTCTGCGCCTTCTCCCACTCGCGATTCCACACGGCCACGGTGAAGCCGTGGTCCGCGACGTTGAGCGCGAGGTTGGCGCCCATGACACCCAAACCGATCATCCCGAACTGCGAGCTCATGCCTTCACCACCGCGTTCTTCACGGCCTGCGCGAGCTGTTCGAGCCCGGCGTCGACGTCGTTGCCGAGGTCGATGCTGAGGGCGCGGCGATCGCGTTTCACCAAGGACTGGAAATCGCCGATCGCCTGCGCGCGGACCAGCGCGCCGAAGCCGAACTTCTCGTTCGGAATGGCCACATCATCGCCCTTGCCGCCGGAGAGCTGCAGGAACACGCCGTTGCCGCCGCCGCCCTTGTGAAGCTGGCCGGTGGAGTGGAGGAAGCGCGGACCGTAGCCGCTGGTCGTCGCGACGCGCAGCTCGCGGGCGATGGTCTCGCGGATCGTGGCGAGCTTCTCCTCGCGGGAGATGGTCTCAGCGAAGTACTGCGTCATCGCGACGTAGTCGCCCGGCTTCACGCTCGCGAGCAGACTCGCGATCGCGTCCGCGTCGCTCACCGGCACGCGCTTGCCCGGAGGCCCGCCCGCACCGGTCATGGTCCCCTTCTCCGTGAACTCCGCGAGCAGCGACTTGGTGTTGTCCTTCGACTCCTGGACGTTCGGCTGGTCGAACGGGTTCACGCCGATGAGATACCCCGCGACGGCGGTGGCAAACTCCCAAAGGAAGAAGATCTCGCCGAGGTCGAGCGGGTCTTCGAGCACGATGTCGACGACGGGATGTCCGGCCGCGGTGAGCTCGCGCAGGCGGGCGGTCTCGTCGCTGCCACGCATCCGCACGGCCACGAAGAGGCGGTCGTTCCCGTACTCGTTCGCCGCGAGCGCGGGCTCGCCGGCGATCGGCGCGATACCTTTGCCTTCCTTGCCCGTGCTCTCCGCGATCAGTTGCTCGATCCAGAGACCGAGCGTGTCGAGCGGCCGGGGCGTGATGAGCGTGAGCTTGTCGCGGCCCTGCAGCGCGCAACCGCCGATGACGGCGCCGAGGAGCGCGGCAGGGTTCTTCCGCACCTGGGGAATCGCGGAGACGTGCATCGCGTGCACGGCGCGGTCGAGCAGCTCCGCGACGTCGACGCCGGCCAGCGCCATCGGGAGAATGCCGAAGAACGAGAGCGCCGAGTAGCGGCCGCCGATGTCGGGCGGATTGATGAAGATCTCGCGAAACCGGTCGCGCTGCGCGTCCGCCCCGAGCTGCGTGTCCGGATCGGTGACGGCGACGAAGTTCTCGCCCGCCTTCTCTCCCTTGATCGATTTCACGCGATCGTAGAAGTAGCGATGGAACATCATCGGCTCGGTGGTGCCGCCGGACTTCGACGCGACGATGAACAGCGTCCGCGCGAGGTCGAGCTTCGCCTCCAGCAGGCTCACTGCTTCGGGAACGGTGGAGTCGAGGACGAGCAGCTCCCGATAGCCCTCCCGTTTTCCGAACAGCCGGCGTACGACCTCGGAGCAGAGGCTCGAGCCGCCCATGCCCAGGACGACGACCTTGTCGAAGTCGCGGCGAAGCGCATCCGCCCGCTCCATCAGCTCCTTCGCCGGCTGGCCGGAGATCATACGCGGGATGAACAGCCAGCCCAGCGCGTTGTCGATGATCTTCGCGTGCTCGGCGTCGGACTTCCAGAGCGCGCTTTCCTTGGCCCAGATGCGGCTCACGACTTTTTCTTTTTCGGCGCGGGCGATGGCGTCGTCGACGTTCGCACCGTGCACGGTCACGCGGTCGGGCAGGCCGCGCACGACGGAGTCGCGCCGCGCCTCGATCGTGTCCATCAGTTGCGCGAACGAGTCGTTGAACGACTTCACCCCCTCGGCCGTGAGCTTCTCCGTGATGGCCGGGAGCGAGAAGCCCTTGGTCTCGAACTGCTCGAGGACGCGACGCGCTTCATCGACGTCCTTCTCGAGGGTGAGCTCGACCCCGCCGTGATCGCGAAACGCGTCGTAGGTCGCGGGCGGGATGGTGTTGACCGTGTCCGGTCCGATCAGCGAGTCGACGTAGAGCGTGTCGGGATACTTCGGATTCTTCGTCCCCGTCGAGGCCCACAGCGGACGCTGCACGCGCGCGCCCTTGTCCCGCAGCTTCATGAAGCGTTCGCTGGTGAAGACCTGCTTGAAGAGCTGGTAGGCCATCTTCGCGTTGGCGATGGCGACCTTGCCCATGAGCTCCGTCTCGCCTTTCGCCTCCAGTTGCTTGTCGGCCTGCGCGTCGATGCGGCTGACGAAGAAGCTCGCCACCGAGGAGATGTCCCCGATGGGGAGGCCGTTCGCGGCGCGCTCTTCGAGACCGCGCAGATACGCCTCGATGACCTGCGCGTAGACCTCGTTCGAGAAGATGAGCGTGACGTTGACGTTGATGCCTTTGGCGATGGTGCTCCGGATCGCGGGGATGCCTTCCGGCGTCGCCGGGATCTTGATCATGACGTTCGGCCGCCCCACTTTCGCGAACAGCCTCTTGGCCTCGGAGACCGTGTTCGCGGTGTCGCTGGCGAGCAGCGGCGACACTTCGAGACTGACGTAGCCATCCTCGCCGTTCGTCTTCTGGTAGACGGGGAGGAAGACGTCCGCGGCGTTGCCGATGTCCTCGACGACCAGCTCGTCGTAGATCTCGTCGCGCGATTTTCCCTGCGAGGCGAGCGTGCGCAGTTGCCCGTCGTAGTCCTCGCTCCCGCCGATGGCCTTCTCGAAGATGGTGGGGTTCGAGGTGAGGCCGCGGAGATCGTCCTCGTCGATCATCTGCTGCAGCTTCCCGCTGGTCACGAGCCGGCGCTCCATCTGATCGAACCAGACACTCTGTCCGGCTTTGGGAAGTTGCCCGAGGGGATTGGTCATGCGCGCCTCCTGTGATTTTGCGGAGGGTAAGCATATTCGACCCGTGTCATCCCGAGCGAAGTCGAGGGATCCCCCGCTTCGTTACCAGGAGGGGGATCCCGTGCCGTCTTCGCGACACGGGATGACACGCGGGGCGTACGTGTCATCCCGCGCTTCAGCGCGGGATCCCCTCCATGGTAACGAAGCAGGGGATCCTTCGACCGTCCTCCGCTGCGCTTCGGCGGCTCAGGATGACACGTCGACTCCCGCTCTTCGGATCGCCTTCAACGCAATTCTCCCCACGAACACAGCCACCACCACCGCCCCGACCGCCGTCACGATCAGCGCGATGCGGTTGCCGCTGCCGGTGAGGGCCGCAGCGCCGGCCGCGCCGGCGTAGGTGAAGGCGAGCGTTCCGGGGATGATCCCCAGGAACGTGATCAGCACGTACGGCCCGAGGCGCACGCCTGTGAGGCCGAACGCGTAGTTCACCCAGGTGAACGGCGGAAAGCCAGACAGCCGCACCAGCCAGAGGATCTTCGTGCCCTCGGTGGTGATCGCGCGATCGAGCGCGCGGAACTTCGCGTTGTTCGCGGTCATGCGCTCGACTCGCGTGCGGAGAACCGTGCGGGCGAGGAGGAACGCCGCGGTTGCGCCAAGCGTCGCACCGATCAGCACGACGACCGATCCGATCGCGAACCCGAAGATCGCGCCGGCACCCAGCGACAGCGCGACGGCGGGGATGATCAGCACGCAGCAGAGGACGTATACGACCACGTAAGCGACGTACCCGACCGGTCCCGCGGCACGAGCCCAGGCCTGGAACTGTGTGATCCACTCCGCGACCGGCAGCACACGCACCGCCACCACGAACGCGATCACAAGGAGCGCGGCGATGACGATGTGCGTGCGCTTCACTTGAACGGCATGATCAGCTTCTTCGCGGTCTTGAGCAACATCACCGCGGCGGTGATCCCGCCGAGGAGCGTGCCCACGATCAGCCCGGCCGTACCGCCGGCCGCGACTTTCACCAGGCCGCCCCCGCCACCGGACTTCCTCGCGTATGCGGGCATGACCGCCGTCGGCCGCACGACCAGCGGCTCACTGCTCGGTGTCGTCTGCGCCTTCGGCCGATCCTCGGGTTTCTTCGCCTGCGCGCGGGCCTCGCGCTTCGACGTGTCGCCTTTCAGCGAGCCGAACGTGCGCGCGTAGACCTGCGTGAACTCGGCGCCGAGGAACAGGATCTGCGCGGACCAGTAGACCCAGATCAAGAGGATGACCAGCGAGCCCGCCGCGCCGTACGCGGAGCCGGGTGCGGCTTTGCCGAGGTAGACGCTGAGTCCCCACTTGCCGAGGACGAACAGGAGCGCGGTGAAGGCGGCGCCGAACCAGACGTCGCGCCAGGCGATCTTGAGATCGGGAAGAATGCGGAAGATCGCGGCGAACAACACCACCGCTACGACGAACGACAGCGCCAGCGCGAGCAGGTGCGCGACCGCCTCACCGCCGACGAACTTCGACGCATACGACCCCATCGCCGCGATGGCCGTATCGAGGACGAGCGTGATCAGCAGCAGGAAGCCGATGCCGAGAACCATGGCCATCGACAGGAAGCGCCCCTTGACGAAGCCTTTGATCCCGCCGCCCTTCTTCGTCTCTACGTTCCAGATCGAGTTCAGCGCGTCCTTGAGCTGCCCGAACACGCCGGACGCACCGAGCATCAGCGTGATGACGCCGACGATCGTGGCGATCGTGCCGGTCTTCGGCTTGGCCGCCGCCTGGACCATCTGCTCGAGCGACTTCGCCATCTCGGAGCCGAACACCTTGCCCAGCTCCGCGGAGATCTTTCCCTGCGCCGCTTCCTGCCCGAAGAAGATGCCGGCCATGGCCACGGCGATCAACAGCAACGGGCCGATCGAGAAGATCGTGTAGTACGCGAGCGCGGCGCCGAGGCGCGGGACTTTGTCTTCGCCGAACTCTTTGAAGGTCTCTTTGAAGACCGTTAAGTATTTGGCCATTTGCGTCGTTTTGGGAGCAATGGGTGTTCCACCTATAGGACCTATGGGACCTATAGGACGTATAGGACCTATAGGGATTTCATCCAGGCGATGCACTTGCGCAGCGACGCACGCATTTCGTCGCGCGGGAGGCGGATGGGGCGGCCGTGGCCGGGCAGGACCCATTCGAACGAATGGTCGAGCAGACGTTCCATCGAGCGGATCTGTTCGCTCCACGAATACCAGCAGGCGTTGCGGAACGCGTACAGGTGCCCGCGCGCAGGACTCCAGGCGAGGTGATCGCCGGTGAAGAGGAACTTCTCGCGATAGAGAAACACGGCGTGGCCCCGGGTGTGGCCGGGCGTGGGGATCATCAGAACGCCGTCGCCGAGGTCGATCGGGGCGCGGCCGGATGGACGGACTTCGATGTTGCGGCCGCGGTCATCGGCGTGGAGTACGCGCTCGCAGCCGAACCGCGCCGCGAACTTCTCGTGATCGGCGATGTCGTCCTGGTGCGTCAGCAGCATGCGCCGCACGTTGCTCAATCGCTTCACGAGCGGCCCGGCGAAGCGGGGCGAGTCGACGAGGATCTCCGGTCCACCCAGGAAGTAGCTGATCGCCCCGAACGAGTCCTCGGACGCATACCCGCAGCGATACACATCGTCGTAGATAGGCTCCGGCAGCGCGTCGATGGCCGGACGCGCGCCGCTGCGCGCGCCGATCGATGCGGTTGGACAACTGACGAGCGCCTTCTGCGCGGCGAGCAGCTCCGCGTCGCTCGCGGGCTGATGAAAGACGAACGACTGATCGCCGGCGTCGCTGAAGACGGTGGGCGCGAAGATGCGGCAGGCGTCGCAGTCAATGCAGGTCGAGTCGACGAAGAAGTCGCCCTCGACGTTATCCGGCAACCGCAGCGCGGGATCGGCCACGCCTCACGCAACGGGCGACGGAGCTCGCGAAATCCGCACCAGCGCGGGAAGCGCCTCGCGCGGCACTTCGCCCATGAGGCAGACCTGGATCCAGTTGCGCTCGCGGAGGTAGCCGCTGGCCCAGGACACGAGGAAGCCGGCGCGTTCGAGCTCCGCGGCAGCGCGCGCCGAGTCGCGGACGGTGAGAGTGATGACGTGCGGTGCGTTGCCGGGGAGTACGTTCGGGAGGCGTGCGCGGAGCCAGGCGCCGGTGCGGGCGAGCTCCTCGTAGTGCGCGGGCCAGTCGACGCGCGTGAGAGCAGCGTGCAGCGCGCGCACGAGATTCGACGAATGCGTGAACGGCACGCCGTCGGCCGCGTAGAGCTCGAGGTCGAGATAGCGCGGTCCGCCCGTGGGCAGCACGTCGCCGTAGAAGACGAACGACAGGCCCGGATACGACGCCAGCGCTTTGCCGCTGGCGCCCGAGGCGAGCCAGACGTGCGAGAGATCGAGCGGGACGGCACCGATCGCGCTCACACAGTCGAGCGCGATCTTCACTCCGCGGGCGGACACGGAGTTCAGCACGCCGGTGGACGTCTCGCACGCGGTCAGCCACACCCACGAACAGCCATCGAGCGGGCCCGGATCGATTGCCGAGCCCCACGGAAAACGGCGGTGCTCGAAGTCGAGCCCTGCGCGGCGCGCGTGATCGGCGAGGCGCTCGCCGAACTCGCCGTTGCTGAAGACGACGCCGCGTCCGCCGAGGGCGCGGAGCTGTCCGGCGACCACGTCGTTCGCGAGCGTGCCTGTGCCGAAGAGCACTGCCACGTTGCGGGCCGCGGTCAGCGCGCAGAGTCGCGACTTGACGGTGCGCAGCTCGCTCTCGAACACCGCGGAACGGTGCGAGACCGGCGCGGTGTGGAACGCGGCCTGGACGTCCGGATGAATGGCCACCGGTCCGGAGGTGAGGTTCACCGCCTCGCCGCGGAGGGCCGGGGGCAGCGCCACGATCTCCTGCGCGCGTCTGCGCAGCTCCTCGATCGTCAGCAGCATCGGCTGGAACGACGCGTCCGCCGTTCCGACCAGCGGGCCGAATGGCACGAACCCCAGACGCCCGTACAGCCGGAGCTGCCGCGTGGTCGCGGAGATCACCGCCGCGTCGATCTGCTCCGCATCGGCGTAGTCCGTTACCGCGGTGAGGAGTCCGGGGAGCACGTTGCTGCCGCGACGCTCGGGCAGGATGTTCAGCAGGCGGACCTCGCAGAACCGGCGATCGCGCGGCAGATAGCGGTCGAGATCGGGGAGCTTGGCGTCGAGCGAGAAGGGGCGGCGCGTGCGCAGGGCCACGCTTCCCACGATCGTCTCGCCGTCGACGGCGACGAGATAAACGTTCTCGCCATGAAAGCGGTCGACGTGGCGGCGCGCGTCGTTGCGGGGATGCTGGGGGATCTCCTCGACGAAGGCACGGTAATGCAGCGCGTGGAGTTGTTCGAGCTCCCGCTCGCCGCGTGCGACGCGAAACGCCAATGGGGGCATATGGCGTATTCTCGCCCAATCCCATGCGAAAAACGTTGTTCTGCGCACTGGCCGTGGCCGCGCTGATCGCCTGCCGGAAGGAAAAATTGGTCCCGAAAACCTCCGTGCGGGCGACGCCGACGGAGGCGGAGGCGCGCCAGTTCGTCGACTCGTACATCGACGCGCTCTACAAGCCGAACGTCGCCCGCGCGACGCAGCTCTTCGACTGGCAGGCGATTCTCGAGCGCGCCACCGACGTGCCCGAAATGCAGGGGCCGGGCTGGCGCAACGCGGTCGCCAAGGGCGCGGCGAACACGCAAACGAGCCTGGCGCAGAACCTCGTCCAGAACATCGAGGCCGGCGGCAGCATCGAGGCCGTGCGCGTGCGCATGATCGGCAGCGAGCGCCGCGCGATCATCCGCGTCCTCCTGCCGGATGGCTCGCTGAACTATCACGAGATGCCGCTCGTGCGCGACGCGGCCGGCTTCGTCCGCGCGCGCGACATCTACATCTACGCAACGGGCGAGTACTTCTCAGACATGCTCCGCCGGCTGTTCCTCATCGGCGCGGACTCCGATCCCGGCCTCCTCGAACGGCTGGCGGGATCGAAGACGAAAAACCCGATGGTCGCTGCCGCGCCCCGGGTTCGGGAGATGACGGCGAAGATCCGCGAGGGCGACGGCAAGGCAGCGATCGAGATCTACAACACACTGCCGGAGCGGTTGCGCAAAGACAAGTCGATCATGCTGGCGTACGTGATGGCCTGCTCGAACACAGGCGACGACGAGCTGCACGCGCGGTCGCTCGACGATCTGCGAGCCGCGTTTCCGAACGATCGCGGGATGGAGATGATGTTCATCGACGCGAACATCCTTCGCGGCCAGTACGGCGAGGCCCTGCGGATCGTCGATTCGCTCGACCGCTCTGTGGGCGGCGATCCGTATCTCGACGTCATGCGCGCCAACATCCGGCTGCAGGAAGGCGACCTGGCGCAGGCCGAGGCCATGGCGGTGCGGGCGACGGAGCGCAATCCGAAGCGCGAGGACGCGTGGTGGACGCGGGTGAACGTCAATCTGTCGCAGAAGGACTTCGCCGAGACCGCGCGGCTGCTGACGATCATCCGCGACGACCTGACGCTCGAGATCGACGATCTGAGCAAGTATCCGGAGTACGCCGAGTTCGTGAAGTCGCTGCAGTACCGCGAGTTCATGCGCTAGGAATTGCCGCGTCCGGGCGGACATTTAGGTCACCGCCATGTTCGACAACCTTCAGGACAAGATGGACCGGGTCTTCAAGACCCTTCGCGGTGAGGCCACTCTCAACGAATGGCACATCGACAATGCGCTGAAAGAGATCCGCGTCGCCCTGCTCGAGGCGGACGTGCACTTCAAAACGGTCAAGGACTTCACCAACCGCGTTCGCGAGAAGGCAGTCGGTGGGGACGTCCTGACCGCGTTCTCTCCGGCGCAGCAGGTCACCAAGATCGTCCGCGACGAGCTGCAGGGTCTCCTCGGGGGCAACGAGGTCGGCCTGGCGCTCGTGGGAAGCCCGGCCGTGATCATGATGGTCGGCCTCCAGGGCTCCGGTAAGACGACCACCTCGGGCAAGCTGGCGATGCACCTCAAGAGCCGCGGACGCCGTCCGCTGCTCGTGCCGTGCGACGTCTACCGACCCGCCGCCATCGATCAGCTCCGCATCGTCGCGAACAACGTGAAGGTCCCGTTCCTGGAGATCGGTGACAACCGCAACCCGATCGAGATCGCCCGCCGCGCGCTGAGCGAGGCCAAGACGCTGCTGTACGACACGGTCATCCTCGACACCGCCGGCCGCCTGCACATCGACGACGAGCTGATGCAGGAGCTGCACACGATCCGCGACGACGTGCGCCCGTCGGAGATCCTGTTCGTCGCCGACGCCATGACCGGCCAGGACGCCGTCAAGTCGGCGAAAGAGTTCGACGAGCGCCTCGGCGTCACCGGCATCGTGCTGACGAAGCTGGACGGCGACGCACGCGGCGGCGCCGCGCTGTCGATCAAGTCGGTCGTGAACCGCCCCATCAAGTTCGTCGGCGTCGGCGAAAAGCTCGCCGACCTCGACGTCTTCTATCCCGACCGCATGGCCCAGCGCATCCTGGGCATGGGCGATGTGCTCTCGCTCATCGAGAAGGTTGAGGCCGAGGTCGACAAGAAGGAGGCGGCGCGCCTCGCGGAGAAGGTCGCCAAGGACAAGTTCACGCTGGAAGACCTCCGCTCGCAGCTCCAGCAGGTGAAGAAAATGGGGCCGCTGTCGTCGCTGGTGGGCATGCTCCCCGGCGCCGGCAAGATCAGCGAAGAGGACATCGACGAGAAGGCAGTCGTGCGCATGCAGGCCATCCTCGACTCGATGACCATGAAGGAGCGCGAGTTCCCGCAGATCATCAACGGCCACCGCAAGAAGCGCATCGCCAAGGGGTCGGGCACTTCGGTGCAGGAGATCAATCGCCTGCTCAAGCAGTACCTGCAGATGAAGAAGATGATGAGGTCGTTCTCGAAGGGATTCGGGGCGCGGAAGTTCGGGAAGATGATGAAGGGGCTGCCGCCCGAATTTTTGCAGTAGTGGCGCACCGTGTCGGCACGGAATCCCCCTCCCTTCCTGCCTGTGGTGGGGGGATCCCGCGCCGAGGCGCGGGATGACACGCGAGTTGTCAGTTGTCGGGTGTCTGTGCATCATTCACCCATGGTCTCACTCGTCGATCTCTGGCTCCCCATCCTCATCGCCGCGGTCATCGTGCACATCGCCAGCGCGTTCATGCACATGGCCCTGCCGTTCTGGCACACGGCGGACTACGGCAAGACCGGCAACGATGGACCGTTCGTCGAGGCCATGCGCTCGCTGCGGTCCGGCCTGTACATGATCCCGGCCATGCCGCCCAGCAAGCCGACCGAGGAGCAGATGGCCGAGTGGTCGAAGGGCCCGAGCGCCATCATGTATCTGCGCAACCCGGCCTCCTTCTCGTTCCCGCGCACGCTGGGTTTGCACTTCCTGCAGTGCCTGGTGAGCGCGATCCTCGTCGCGTACATCGCCGGCCAGACGCTCGCGCCCGGCACCGAATACATGCGCGTCATGCAGATCGCCGGGGCGACGGGAACGATCTTCTGGTCGTTCGGAAGCAACATCAGCGACGCGATCTGGTACGGGAAGCCGTGGCGCTCGGCGATCAAATACGCGATCGACGGACTGATCTACGGGCTGCTGATGGGTGGCGTGTTCGGATGGCTGTGGCCGGAATAGCACTCATGGGGTTGCTGTTCGGCCGGACGCTCGGGTACGATTCCGCGCCCTGAACCTCAAGGAGTTACTGATAGATGCTGAAGATTCGTTTACGCCGCGGTGGAGCCACGCACGCCCCCTTCTACCGCATCGTGGTCTCCGACTCGCTCAAGACGCCCGCCGCGGCGACGGTCGAGCAGATCGGACACTACGATCCGAAGAAGAACCCGGCTGACGTGAAGATCGACCGCGCGCGTGTCGACTACTGGGTCAGCAAGGGCGCCCAGCTCTCGCCGACCGTCAAGTCGCTGATCAAGAAGTACAAGGGTTGATTCCGACGGCGGGCTGAAGCCCGCCGCTCCACTCTGATGGACGAGCTGATCGAGTTTGTAGCCAAGTCCCTTGTCGACAATCCCGACGAGGTGAACGTGCACCGTCATCAGCGCGACCAGCAAACCGTGCTCGAGCTGGAAGTCGCGGAGGCGGACCTCGGCAAGGTGATCGGACGCCAGGGCCGCACCGCGCGCGCCCTGCGCACGCTCCTCAACGCCGCGAGCCAGAAGACGCGCCGCCGCTACTCGCTCGACATCCTCGACTGAGATGACTCGCATCGCCGTCGGCGTGATCCGCAAGGCGCACGGCGTTCGTGGCGAAGCGAGCGTCGAGCCGTGGACCGACTCCGCCGAACGCTTCGACGACCTCGCGACGGTCACGCTGGTCTCGCCCGATGAGCGCGAGACCCGCGAGACGACCGTGGAGTCGATGCGCATCCACGCCGGACGGGCGCTCCTCAAGTTCGCGGGGATCGAGACGCCGGAGGCCGTACAGCAACTGCACAACTGGACGGTGGAGATCCCCGAGTCCGAGGCGCGCTCGCTGGATGCAGACGAGTACTACCTGCACGATCTCGTGGGAATGACCCTCGTCGACGGCGAGGGGCGCGAGCGTGGCGTCGTCACCGAGACCTACGAGGGCGGCGGCGGCATCCTCCTCAACGTGAAGCGCGCCGACGGCCGCGAGTTCGAGCTGCCGTTCGCGGCGGATCTCTGCACGGAGATCGACGTCGCGGCGAAGCGGATCGTGGTCCATCTGCCCGAAGGGATCGAGGACCTCGATGCCGTTGCGGATTGATTTCGTCACCATCTTCCCGAACATGTTCGCGCCGCTCCTCGCCGAGGGGGTGATCGCGCGCGGCGTGAAGCAGGGACTGCTCGACGTGCGGGTGTGGGACCTCCGCGATTACGCGACGGACAAGCATCGCTCCACGGACGACGAGGCCTACGGCGGCGGGCCGGGCATGGTGATGCTGGGGGAGCCGGTGTTTCGGTGTGTGGAGGCGATCATGAGTGGAGCGGCGCCCGCTTCGGGCGCCGGTACGTCGGCGGCCGAAGCGGCCGCCGCTCCACACCTCGTCATGACCTCCCCCCAAGGCCGCCGGTTCGATCAGCATGTGGCATCCGAGCTCGTCGGGAAAGAGCATGTGGTCTTTCTCTGCGGGCGGTATGAGGGATTCGATCATCGAGTGCACGAGCTGCTGCAGCCGGATGAGATCTCGATGGGCGACTTTGTCGCCTCGGGCGGGGAGTTGCCGGCGATGCTGATGGCGGACGCGATCGGGCGGCTGGTGCCGGGCGTGGTCGGCAACACCGGCTCGGTCGAGGAGGATTCGTTCTTCCGCGGGCTGCTCGACTACCCGCACTACACGCGGCCCGAGGAGTTGCGCGGGCTGCTCGTGCCGGACATTCTCCTCTCCGGCCACCACGAGAAGATCCGCAAGTGGCGGAAGGAGCAGGCTTTGCGCGCGACGCTGGAGAAGCGGCCGGATCTGCTGGAGAGCGCGGAGCTGGATGAGGAGGCGCGGGAAATTCTCGGGAGGCTCGGCAAGTTCTAGGGCCGGTTGCGCACCAGCAACGCTATACTTACGCGCTTTTTCAATCTACTGGAGTATCTAGTCATGCCAGACATCATGAAACTCGTCGAGTCGGCCGAGATCAAACGCACGGACATCCCGTCGTTCGGCCCCGGCGACACCATCAAAGTGCACGTCAAGGTCAAAGAAGGCGACAAAGAGCGCATTCAGATCTTCCAGGGCGTGGTGATCTCCCGCCGCGGTGGCGGCACGCGCCAGATGTTCACCGTCCGTAAAGTCTCGGGCGGCATCGGCGTGGAGCGCATGTTCCCGCTGTACTCTCCGACGATCGACAAGATCGAGGTGGAACGTCATGGCCGGGTCCGTCGCGCAAAGCTCTACTACCTCCGGGATCTCCGCGGTAAAGCCGCACGTATCGAAGAAAAGCGCCCGAAATAAGCGCACCCCGGACGAACGCCTCTACGACTCCCTGTTCGCGGAGCTCGCGCGCGTCGCTGAAATGTCAGCGATCGAGCGCAGGCTCCGCGATTCTGGTTTCCGCTGCATCGCCGGCACCGACGAAGTGGGCCGCGGCTGTCTGGCCGGTCCCGTCGTTGCGGCGTGCGTGGTCCTCCCCTCCGATCCCACGCTCTTCGGTGTCAACGACTCCAAGCTGATCGACCACGAAGACCGCCTCGGCATCTGCCGGCTGGTCCTTCGGCGCGCGCGCGCGGTCGCGGTCGGCGTGGTGGAAGCGTCGACGATCGATCGCATCAACATCCTCCGCGCGAGCAAGCTGGCCATGAGCCACGCGGTGCACGACCTCCCAACCCGTCCCGACGTGCTCCTCCTCGACGCCGTGCTCCTTGAAGATCTGGAAATGCCGCAGGTTCCGCTGATCGGCGGCGACCGGCGCAGCATCTCCATCGCGGCCGCATCGGTCGTGGCGAAGGTCTATCGCGATCTGTTGATGGAGTCGTATCATGCGCGGTACCCCGTTTACGATTTCAAACACAATCGGGGATACGCTACCGAAGGGCATCAGGCCGCGCTGAAGACGTACGGCGCGAGCCCGATTCATCGCAGATCGTTCGAAGGGGTGGAGGAGCCGAGGCTGCTTTTCGGCAACAGCGAGGGACATGGCGGTTCAGCGCGATAAAGTCATCGCGAGCGCGGAAAAGCTCGTTGCCAAGGGAAAGATCGAGCCCGCGATCAAGGAATACGAGCGCCTCCTCGAAGACAACCCCAACGACGTCAACACCCTCAACCGCATCGGCGACCTCTGGGTCCGCATCAACCGCAACGACGAGGCGGTCAAGGTTTTCACCAAGATCGCGGACCACTACTCGAAGGATGGCTTCTTCCTCAAAGCCATCGCCATCTACAAGAAGATCAACAAGCTCGACCCCTCGAAGCTCGACGTGTACGCGCGCCTGGCCGACCTCTACGCGAAACAGGGTCTGGCCATGGAGGCGAAGAGCCAGTACCAGGTCCTCGCCGATTACTACCTCAAGCACGGCGACCCCGGGAACGCGGTCACGATCTACCGCAAGATCTCCGAGCTCGACCCGAACTCGATCAACGTTCACGTCAAGCTGGCCGACCTCTACGTGCAGGTGGGCAAGACGGCCGAGGCGCTCAAGGAGTACGACCGCGTCGGGCGGATGCTCCTCAAGCGGGCCATGCTCGACGAGGCGGTGCAGGTCTTCCGCAAGGCGCTGAAGATCGATCCGCGCAACACGGACCTCGTCGACTCGCTGGTCACGGCGCTGCTCGAGGCCAAGGACTATGAGAACGCGCGGCAGATCGTCGAGACCGCGCTGGAAGGCAACGCCGGCAACTCGAAGCTGCTGGCGATGCTCGGGCGCATTCAGCTCGGACGCGGCGACGCTGCCGCCGCCCGCACGACCCTCGAGCGCGCCGCCTCCGCCGATCCCAACGAGCCCTCGGTCCGCGAGACGCTGGCCGATCTCTACCTGAAGCAGTCCGATGCCGATCGCGCTCTGGACATGATGGCTCCGCTCGCGGAGCGCGCCCTCGGGCGCGGCGAGCGTCACGCGGCCATCGAGATGCTGAGCCGCATCCTCCGCGTCGACGCGAAACACATCCCCACGCTCGAACGGCTCGTTGCGCTCTACCAGCGCCTGAACGAGGAGACGAACATTCTCGCGTCGATGAACAGCCTGGCCGAGGCGCACATCGCGAGGGGAACGCTCGACGAGGGGGCGAAGGTACTGGAGAAGCTGATCCAGCGCGAGCCCCAGAACGCGCAGCACCGGACGAAGCTGCAGTTCGTGCGCTCGCAGATGGGGCTCGACACCTCACCGCTGCGCACCCCCACGCCGGCGCCCATGCCCGCGGTGCAGCTTCCGCCGATGGAGATCGACGAGCCCGCGCCGACGTTCGACTTCGGCGGCAGCGCGGAGCCGGAGCTCAGTCTCGACCTCGACGCGAGTCCGGGGATCGAGCTCGACTTCGAGCTCGACCAGCCTGCACCGGAGTTCGTGGCGCCCGCGCCGCCGCCTCCGCCCCCGCAACGTCTCGCACCAGCGGTGGAGATGGCGGCGCAGGACATCGGCGAGTCGGCCGACGATCTCGACTTCATCACCGAGCACCTGACCGAGGCGGAGGTGTTCGCCAAGTACGGACTCGCGGAGAAGGCGGCCGAGCACCTGCGGGCCGTCCTGGAGCGCGCACCGAAGAATGTCACGGCGCACGAGCGCCTCTTCCGGATCCTGCTGGAGGAAGGCGACGTCGAAGGCGCGCGTGGCGCCGCGCGCAACTACGTCGCCCTGGTCGACGATGCCGCGAGCGCCACCGCCGTTCGCAACGAGTTCCTCTCGCGCGGCCACGCGTTCGAGATCGCTGCCCCGGCCACCGTGCCCACGCCCCCGGTTGCCGCGCCGGAGCCGGAGCCTGAGCTCACGTTCGATTTCAGCGACGAGCCTGCGGAAGAGCTGACGTTCGATCTCGACGCCGGCGCCACGGAGATCGAGTTTGACATCGAAGAGCCGGCCGAAGAGCCGGTGATCGAGATCGCCGCGGAAGCGCCGTCGGCATTCGACTTCGAGCCGGAGCCGATGCCGGAGCCCGAGGTGGTGTCCGACTTCGTGGCCGAGCTTGCACCCGAGCCGGAGCCCGAGCCGGAACCGGTCTCGGTGTTCGCGGAAGAGAGCGAGCCGGAGCTGCTCACCGAGCCGCTGATGGATTTCGAGGAGACTGCGGCGGAGCTGCCGGCGATCGACGAGGTCGCGGAGCCGGTCGCGGACACGGAGCCGTTCTTCGGGATGGAAGGGCTCGAGATCGAGGAGCTGCCGCTCGAAGAGCTGAACGAGATCGACTTCTACATCGAGCAGGAGCTCTTCGACGAGGCCCGCCGCAAACTGCAGTCGCTCGATGCGCGCTTCCCCAACGACGCCAGCCTCGCGTCGCGGCGCGACCGCGTGGAGAACGCCGCCGTGACCGCGGCCTCGCGTCCGCCGGCGCTGTCCCGCGACGAGATCGAGAGCGAGCTGCTCTCCGCGATCCCGGACGAGGACGAGGACCTGGTGATGCCGGAAGCGGCGCCGGAGCAGCCGTCCATCGGCCCTCCGCCCGAGCCGCCCGCCCTCGCCGCGGCGCTCGTCGAGGAGGAGAACCTCTTCGCGGACGAGGACAACTTCTTCGACCTCGCCGCCGAGCTCGAGTCGGAACTGGCCGAGGAAGAGGAAACGGTCTCGCTGTCCGAGGAGGAGCAGTCCCTCGAAGAGATCTTCAAGGAGTTCAAGAAGGGCGTCGAACAGCAGCTCGACTCCGAGGACTACGACACGCACTACAACCTCGGCATCGCCTACAAGGAGATGGGGCTGATCGACGAGGCCATCGGCGAGTTCCAGCTCGCCTCGAAGGACCCCAAACGGGCCGTCGAGTGCGCGTCGATGCTCGGCCTCTGCTTCCTCGAGAAGGGCATGCCCCAGCTCGCGATCAAGTGGTACCGCAAAGGGCTGGAGATGCCCGAGATCACCCAGGAAGAGCACGTCGGCCTGCTCTACGACCTCGCCTCCGCCTACCAGGAAGTCGGCGACACCGAGAACGCCCAGAAGTCGTTCATGGAGGTGTACGCGGCCAACTCGACCTACCGGGACGTGACTACGCGGATCAAGGCGCTCGAAGACTCGCGGCGCTAGGAACCTTTTCCCGCCCCGTGCGTTCATCACATGGATGCAGACAGACGACGCACTGATGCAGCGGGTTCGCGAGGGTGACGACGACGCCTTCGCGGAGATCGTCGGCCGTTACAAGGACTCGCTGGTCAACTACCTCACCCACCTCGTCCGGTCCCGGGACCGTGCCGAGGAGGTGGCGCAGGATGCGTTCGTGAGGCTGTATCGCAACGCAGCCAAGTACAAGCAACAGGAGCGGCTGGGGCCGTATCTCTTCCGCATCGCCACGAATCTGGTCGTCACGGCCGTTCGTCGCGAGAAGCGGTGGAGCCTCCTCCTCCCGCGCCTTCACGCCAGCTCGCGTCATCACGAGCCGGCACCCGACACCAACCTGCTCACCACGGAGATTCAACGGCAGGTGTCCGCGGCCATCGAGAAGCTGCCGATTCCATATCGCGCGCCGCTCGTGCTCTTCGAGATCGAAGAGTGGTCGTACGACGACATCGCGAAAGCACTGGACATCCCCGGCGGGACCGTGAAGTCACGGATCTCGCGGGCCAGAGACCTGCTGCGGCGCCACCTCGCTCCGTGGTGGACCGGAGGAGAAATTCATGAACGACTCTCGACTCGGCGACTTGATGCGCACGCTCCCGCGCACGAACGCGTCGCCGGCATTCACTCGTAACGTCCTGCGCGCCGCGCAGGAACGCGAGGAGAGTGTCCGGCGTCCGCTCGTGTGGCGGATGGCGGCGGCCTTCGCCATGGCGGTCTGCATCATCGCCGTCGTGCAGATCGCCGTGCTTGAGCATCGCCAGCACAAGCACGCCGTCGCCCTGAAAGCGGAACAGCAGCGCCTCGTCGCCGAGCTGAACGCGGTGAAGAAGAGCGCCGCCGAGAGCGAGCCCGTGGTCGTGCTCGAGAACGCCGACGGGACCAGGGTGATCATGGACCTCGCCTCCGCCGTCCAACCCGCATCGCTTCGCAACTACGACTAGCCCCCAAAGGAAAGAGAGAGACATGAAACGCATCATCACCACCGCACTCGCATTCGTCATCGGCACGGCGGCTCTGGCGGATCAGCCGGTGCGCCGCACCAACACGGTCGTCGTCCGCGACGGCCAGGTCATCACCACCCAGGGCGACCACCGCTATCTCGTCGAGTCGCTGCTCGGATCGCGCACGTTCATCGGCGTCGGTCTGGTCAGCCTCTCGCCGGAGCTGCGCGAGCACTTCGGCGCCCCGAAAGACGCCGGCGTGATCGTGGAGAGCGTGCAGGACGACAGCCCCGCCGAGAAGGCCGGCATCCGCGTCGGTGACATCCTCCTCTCCGTCGACGGCAAGGACGTGAAGTCGTCTGCCGAGTTGCGCATGGCCCTCAAGGACAAGAAGGAAGGCGACTCGGTGCGCATCGACCTGCTCCGCGGCCGCGCGCGCCAGACCGTCGTGACGTCCGTGAAGGAGCGCCAGTCGCCGCGCCTGATGCAGCTCGAGGATCTCCCGACCATCGTCGGCACTCCCGAGTTCCGCGCCCGCGTCGAACGCCTCGGAGGCGACTGCGGCGCGCTGCAGAGCCGCATCAAAGAGCTCGAAACGCGCCTCAAGGATCTCGAGAAGAAGCTGCAGAAATGACCTCACGGGGTGTAGCGGGTTGCGCGCGCAACTCGCTACACTACATTTCTGTGAACCGCACGATCGAAACGGCTCTTCGCTTCGTCAACCTCACCACCGCTGGTCTCCTGGCCGGCTCGCTCGGCTTCGGCGAGGCAGCGCTGGTCCCGGGCTGGAACGACGAGCTTCCCGCCGAAGAGTCCACCCGGGCGCAGAAGATCGCCGGCTACTTCAACGCGATCGGCCCCGTGGCACTGGGCACTGCCGTGACGCTGGCCATCGCGGCGCCGAGCTCCAGCGGTCCCGCGCGACGCATCCTCGACGCGGCGTCCGCAGTGGGCCTGGCGGGCGTGCTCGCGGCGACGGTCATGGTCACGGTACCGATCAACAAAGAGCTCGAGGCGCAGCCAGCGACGGACTATCCGAGCGAGAAATCCCAGTCGCTGGTGAAGAACTGGAGCCGCGCTCACGCCGTGCGCACGACCCTCGGCATCGGCGCGTTCGTCTGCGCCGTGGCCGCGTCGAATATCGGCCGTCACCGCGCGAAGTGATCCCACCCGCGCGCCTCGAGCGGCCGCGCCACGCCGTCTTCCTTCAACAGCACGCCGCGCTCGCGCGTCATCCGGCCGATCGCGTACACGGGACGCTTGAGCCGCGCACTCAGCTCCGACTCGCGTAGCGATGACGTGAAGAGCAACGCGTACTCCTCGCCGCCGTGCAGCACGACGTCGCGCACGTCGATGCCGAACTGGCGCGCGTAATTCGCCAGCTCAGAGAAGACGGGGATGCGCTCTTTCTCGATTTCCGCGCCGCATGCGGACGCGTCGCAGAGGTGGTGCAAATCACTCGACAGACCATCACTCACATCGATGCAAGCGGTGACCTGCTCAATCTCCGCAAGCGCAGCGCCGAGGGCAAGCTCGGGCTCGGGGTCGACGTGGCGGCGGATGGCTGATTCGATGAACTCGCGCTCTGCGTAGCCTGTGGGACCTATGGGACTTATACGACCTATGAGCGCGAAGCCGGCGCCGCTGCCGCCGACCGGGCGCGAGAGATAGACTTTGTCGCCAGGGCTCGCGCCGCTTCGCAGCAGCGGCCGCGCGCCCACCCGCCCGATCGCGGTCACGCTGATGGTCAGCTTCTCCGCGCGCGAGAAATCGCCGCCGACGATCTCGATTCCGTACTGCTTCGCCGCCTCCGCGTAGGCGGTGAGCAGTTCCTCCGCCCCGTCGAGAGCCCACGGCGGCAGCGCCAGCGCGAGCAGCGCGTACTGCGGCGTCGCACCCATGGCCGCGAGATCGGAGAGGTTGACCGCCAGCGACTTCCGGGCGATGAAACGCAGCGGGATCGCCTGAGTGAAGTCGACGTCCTCGACGAGCATGTCGGTCGTGAGGACCTGCCCGTCGATGACCGCCGCGTCGTCGCCGATGCGCGGCGAGAAGAGCTCCCGCACGCGCGCGACGAGCTGGGCCTCGTTCACTTGAGGCTCTCCACCGGCACGATCGGAATCAGCGGCCGATCGAAGGTCTCGCGCGGATAGATGATCGCCTCGAGGAACAGTCCCGACGGCGGCGCCGTCGGCTGCCACCCCTCGGCCTTCGCATTCAGTCGCGACGCGATGTCGGTCGCGCCGATGTTCCCGCGTCCGACTTCGACAAAGTACGACATCAGCTTGCGCACCATCTTCCAGAGAAAGTGCGACGCGGCGATGCGCACGAGAATCAGATCGCCCTCGCGGGCGAGCTCGCAGCGCTCAACGACCACGATGCGCGACTCATCCTCCTTCAGCCGCTTGTCGCTGAACGCCGAGAAGTCGTGGCGTCCCGCGATCGCGCCGGCGGCGGTCTGCATCGCCTCGACGTCGAGACGGTCCTTGATCCACCACACGAACGGCTTGGCGAACGCGGTGCGGCGCGTGGCGATCTGGTAGAGGTAGACGCGAGAGATCGCGTCGTGTCGCGCGTGAAAGTTGTCCTTCACCCGAGTGACGTCGAGGATGCTGATGTCGTGTGGCAGGAGATCGTTCAGCTTGCGCTGCAACTGCAGCGGATCGGACGTTTTGTGGCAGCGCAGATGCGCGACCTGACCCGAGGCATGCACGCCCGCGTCGGTGCGGCCGGCGCCGCCGATGTCGACGTCGCCGAGGATGTCCCGCGCGGCCCGGAGCAGGTGGCCCTGCACCGTCTTCTGCGTGTTACCCTGCGCCTGCCACCCGGAGTAGCGAGTCCCTTCGTACTCCAGCAACAATCGATACGTCGCCATGCGGCCTAATTCATATCAGGTAATCGGTGATCTGTTCGTCGTCGTGTGGGACGACGGCCACGAATCGTACTACCCGCTCGAAGAGCTCCGCCGCCACTGTCCGTGCGCGGTCTGCTCCGGCGAGCCCGATCTGTTCGGGCGCATGTCCGGCGGCCTGCCGCAGCGCTACACCCCGCATTCGTTCGTGCTCCATTCCGTCGAGCCGGTCGGCAACTACGCGCTGCAACCCAACTGGGCGGACGGACACACGTACGGGATCTGGACCTACGAGCGGCTGCGCGCGTTCTGCCCGGACTGCCGCGTCACCGCGTGATCACGGTCCCGTTCTTCCCCTCGAGCGCTTCGCGCAGCACTTCCACGTCCGTGATCAGCACCTCGTGCCCCGACTGGCGCACGAACTGGATCGCGCTGTCGATCTTCGGCCCCATCGAGCCGGGCGGAAACTGTCCGTCCGCCATGTGCTTCTCCGCCTCGGCCACCGTCATGCGGTCGAGGAAACGCTGCGACGGTTTGCCGAAATCGATCGCGACTTTCGGTACGCCGGTCAGCACGATGTAGACGTCGGCGTCGAGTCCCGCGCCGAGGAGCGCCGACGCGTAGTCCTTGTCGATGACGGCCTCGATGCCGCGCCACTGACCGTCGCGTCCCTTCACCACCGGGATGCCGCCGCCGCCCGCTGCGATCACCACCGAGGCTGTGTCGAGCATCCGGGCGATGGTCTTGATGTTCAGGATGCGCAGCGGCTTCGGCGAAGGCACGACGTGACGCCATCCGCGGCCCGCGTCCTCGCGCATCGTCCAGCCGAGGTCGCGCTCGAGGGTCTCGGCACGATAGCGCGTGAAGAACGGTCCGATGGGCTTCGTCGGACGCTTGAACGCGGGATCCGCAACGTCGACCTCGACTTCCGTCAGCACGGTCACGACTTCGCCGCCGAGGCCGATCGACTCGAGACGATTGCGAATGGCCTGCTGCAGCATGAACCCGATCGAGCCCTCGGTCTGCGCAACGCACACGTCCAGCGACTGTGGCGGGATCTTGGTCGACGCTTCCTCCGCCTGCACGAGGATGTTCCCGACCTGGGGTCCGTTGCCGTGCACGACCAGGAGCTTGTAGCCGTAGCGCACGATCTCCGCGAGCCAGCGCGCGGCCTGCTTGGCGCGGCCGATCTGCTCTTCCTGGGTTCCGTGGTCTTCGGCGCGAAGGAGCGCGTTGCCGCCGAACGCCACGACGGCCAGCTTGCGGTCAGCCAATCAAAGCTCCTCGCGCTCGAGCGGCATGGTCATGCAGCGAGGGCCGCCCCGCGCGCGCGACAGCTCGTTACCCGCGATCTGGATCGCGTACTTTTTGTCGGTCCAGGTCTCGAGCTCCGTGCGGCCGAGGAGCAGATCGTCCTCGTACACAATGTGATAGCCGTGGCGGGCCAGCTCCTCCGCGGTGCGCACGTTGCGCTCGTACAGGAGGATGACGCCCGGCGCGAGCGCGAACGCGTTCGCCCCATCGGTCCACTGCTCGCGCTGCTGGTCGACGGCGCTCTGTCCGCCGCAGTAGATCGGATCCAGATCGAAGCCCTGCTTCTTCAGCGCCGCGAGCAGCGACTTCTCCGCGCTGTACGCCGCGCCGCGCTTCTTCGTCAGATCTACGCTCGTGACCTTCGCCGCCTGTCCGCCCTTCGGCAGGATGACCGGCGGATAGACCAGGCACTCGTGCCGGTTGATGAAGGTGAAGATCGTGTCGAGGTGCATGAATGAGCGCTGGCGCGGGATCTCGACGATGATCACCGTGTTTACGCCGGCGTTGGCCTTCTTCAGCGACGAGATCAACGACTGCACGCCGGCCTTGTTCGTGCGCTCGGTGACGCCGACGAGGAGCAGATCGCGACGGGGCACCAGCACGTCGCCGCCCTCGAGCGTAGGCGTGCTGCGCGACATCGGGCGCTCCGGCTCGGTGGCCATGAAGTCCACCCAGAACTCGTTGTCGCGGAAGTGCGGGTGATTCTCGAATACGTACTTCGACAGCAGCGACTCGCGGCGGCGAGCCTGCGTGGCCATCGATGCGATGACGACGCGATCGCCGAGGACGATCTGCGGGTCGCGCATGAAGAAGAGGTTCGGGATCGGAAAGAGGTCGAACTCGGGGAGATCGCCCGAGCCTTTGTCGCGGGAGATCCCCGCGATGAGCACTTCCGCGAGCGCGCCCGCCGGATGCTCGAGAAGCTGCGCGGTGATGCGCGGCCGCAGTCCGTTGCGCTTCGCGAGATCGCGGACGATGTGTTTCTTCGCGTCGGCGTCTTCGAGGACCTCCTCGAGAAGGTCCTGGAGGTCGTACACGTCGTCCGCGATGAAGCGGATGAGCTGCTGGAAACGGCGATGCTCCTCGCGCGCGACCTGGCCGTAGAGGATGTCGTCGAAGAGGAGCTGGGCCATCATGGGCGGAATCATCAGGTCGATCTCCCGCCCGGGAAGGTGGACCAGCACGCTCTTGAGGCGACCGATCTCGCTGGTGACGTTGAGACGCATGCGCGGCGGATTCTACTCAGGGCGTCGAATCGGCGCTAAGATTCGCGGCGGTCCCATGCGCAGGGTCGCACTCCTGCTGTTCCCGATCCTCCTCGCTACGCCGGTCTTCGCGGCCTCCGCCCGCGTCGGCTTCGAGCGCGTGCTTCCGGCCGTCCACGATCTCGGCCCGGCCCGCGATCTCGCCCTCGTGCACACGCCCGGCAACTCCGACGCGACGGAGACGTTCGTCGAGTTCTTCATCGATCGGGTGAATCAGGCCGGCTTCCTTCACGCCCGCGACGCGCGCGAGAGCACGGGCCCGGCGGATGCGTACCTGACGGTGCATTCGTTCACGTGCGAGACCTTCAACCGCGAGGGCGAAGGCACGGCGCGCGACCAGGACGGCAGCCGCGTAAAGCGGCGACACGTGTGGGTCGATGCCGTCTGCGTAGCCCGCGTCGACGTGCGGACTCGCGACATGAAGCAGGTGTCGAGCTTCTTCGGCCGCGGCGACGGCACGTCACCGCGCGTGGAAACGTTGTCGGACGAGGAAACGTATGCAGCGCTGCGCCTGGCCGCACGCTACGCCGGAAGCAACGCAGCGGAGCGCATCACTCCCCGAAGGATCCGGGAGCACATTCAACTCGATGAGTCGGCGCCGGCGTTCGAGGAAGGCTTCGGCTTCATCGAGTCTGGACGCATCGCGGAGGCACGGGCGACCTGGGAGGCAGAGTTGCGACGCAACCCGCGCTCCGCCCCGCTGCACTTCAACCTCGCCGCCGTCTGCGAAGCCCTCGGCGACCGCAAAGCGGCCCGAAAGTATTACGCTACGGCGGCGGAGCTGGCCCCCGAGGAGCACCGCTACACGAACGAGATGCGCTCGTTCGCGCGGCGGCAGTGAGTCATCGCGGCTTGGCCCGACCGCGCTCGTAGTCGAGCGTTTCGCGCCACAAACGCTCCTGCTGCGCGTTCATCTTCGCAGCAGTGATCACGACGGGAAGATCGCCGCGCCGAACGGTGAAAGCGACCTCCCGGCCAGGCCTGACGGTGCGCAGCAACTGCATCACATCGTATTGGGACGCGACAGTGATCGGCTTGCCGTCGATACGAGTGACGATGTCGCGTGGCCGCAAACCACCCTTTGCCGCGGGTCCGTCGGGCATGACGTGTTGTATGAGCATCCATCCCTCCGGTCCCGTCTTGCGGTACAGGTAGCCGATGCCAATCCATCCCGGCACACCGTCGGCGGCGAGCAGCATTGGCACGACCAGCAGCGACACAATTGCGAGCTTTCTCAAGGCTGCTCCTTTTGCGCGGCGCGCGGAGCGAAGTCGACGGCCTGCTGCGATCCCGGTGTGACGACGCGCGTGGCGCAGACCTGCTCCTTCGTGTCGGTGCAGAACCGGTACTCGCCCGCTTCCAGCTCGAGCAAAAATCCGCCCTCGACGCGATTCCGAAACGTTCCTGGCGGGGGATCCTGCCAGGCAAACAGCGGCAGCAGCGGCATCCCGACACGACCGATGACCATGTCCGGGTTGGCTCGGGACGGCACCAACACGCGTCCCGCGGCCCGCGACAGCACCACATGACGCGAAGCATCGTCGCCGGTGAGAGGGACCGCTCGCATCGCCAGCGGATAACCTGGCGCCACGACGATCACGTGCGCGACGGGATCGGTCTGCGGCGACACGACCGGGACGCGACCCGCGGGGCTGCTCACCTGCTCCACCATCCGTTCGCTCGAAGTGATGACGCGCACGACCGCGCCCGCGTATGGCTGTCCCGCGGGGGTCTCGATAGTGATGCTGGCCTTGAGCTTCTTCGCCAGGACGAGCGTCACTGGATCGTCGTCGGCACCGCGAACGGTGTGCGCGACGAACCCGCTGTCGCCCATGGAGTTCTGCGCCTGCAGTTTCACCTCTTCGGCGGCGAGGCCGGCGACAGTGAACGACCCGTCCGCGGCACTCGTCGCTTCAGCCGAGGAGTCCTTACCGACGACTCGCACCGACGCACGTACGGGCTGGCCGCTGTCGTCGACGGTCTGTCCCTCGACTTTCCCGTCGGGGAGATCGATCGACACGGTCGCCACTCCTTCGACCGGTTCGATGCGTATGTTGCGAACACGGATCTTGGACGACGATCCCTTCGGCGCGACCTCCACGCTCCACTTCGCGTCACCGCGCCGCGAGACGGCACCCTGGAACGCACCCTCTGGATCGGACGCAACGACGATGCGCTGTCCCGCGTTGTCAGTGAACGTGAGCCGCGCCTCGAGCGCCTCGTCCGTGAGGGTGACGGTCCCACGTATGACGATCCGATCGATGCGGATCGTGAGCGGTGCCATTCCGGGCTCGATCATCTGTCCGCCCCTGTGGACCACGGTGCCGTCAGCTGCTTTTACGGTGATGAAGTACAGACCGCTCTCGACGGGATCGGACTGCCACCGTCCGTCGCTAGATGGGGATTCGGCAATCGGCAGGCGCACTCCCCAAGCGGGTGCATGCTGGATGTTCACCATCCAGTCCGCACCACCGACGTCGAACGGCGGGTCGAGTTGCAACGCGACGCGCGCGCGCGGCTGCAGCATGAGCGTCGATGGAAGAACGGTCTCGTCAGCGCTGCGGACGACGACCTTCGTCTGAGCCGGCGACCAACCGCTCCGCGACGCGGTGATCGTCCACGCGCCCGGGGAAAAGCCCGCGAGCTGAAAGAAACCACGTTCGTTCGTCGTGACCGTGAACGTCTGCAGGCCCGTCCGGCCCGGAGTGTCGGTGAACGCGTCCGGTGCGAGCGTCACGGTGATCGGTGCGGCCGCGTCGCGCGCCGGGACCGCGGCCCGTCCGCTGATCGACGCGCCGCGACGGAGCTCGAGCTTGCCGGCATCGAGAGTCATTCCCGCCTTCGGACGGATGCCCCACAGGTAATGCGGAACGAAGCCTCGAGGCGCGACTCTCACATCGATCGAGGTCGCGGGCACGTCGCAGCGCCAGCGATCGTCTGCTCTCCGGCAGTCGATCTCGGCATCCGGGATTTCCCCTTCGCGGACGCTGCGCACACGCAACTGCAAGGCCTCAGGCGCGTTGTCGCCGCGCGGAGTCGAGAGCGCCGCCACGAAACGGGCGGCCGGCCACACCGTGAGCGTCACAGCCTCCGCGGCGCCGTCGACGAGAACGCGCGCGCTCCAGCATCCGTCGGCGGTGGAGTGAACGCGCCACTGCGGCACGTCGACGAGGTCGAGTTGGAAATCGGCGACTCCGTCGCGCGCGTTCCACCGCGCGACGCGCGTCTCCGCGCATCCGTCACACTGAGGCTCAGCGTGGATCGTTCCGGCGCTGCAGCGTCCAGGATCTCGCGTGAAAACGCGGATCGCGGTCGCTCCGATCGCGTCCGGCGACGCGAGGAGGAGCAACGCCGCGAATGCCGCACTCTTCATGCAATCGCGCAACGCTGGCCGCAATCGGGAGTGCGCACGCAATCGCCGGTCGCATCGCACTGAGAGAACCACCCGCCTTCGCAGTCCATCCAGCCGGCGCCGATCGGATCCGGCTCACATGAAACGCTGCCGTCGTATTCGCTGTAGACGCACTCCTCACACCCGCCTTCGTCCTCCTCGGGCTCCACAATCGGGATGCCGGGCTTGTCGTCGGCGAGCATCGGAAGACTGGCCAGAACCAGCAACAGAGCAGACACTTTGGTAGTGGCGCATTGCCTTTTCTCCGGATGGCCGTACATGCGAAAAGCGGACCTTGCGAGAGTCAGATGCTCAAGAGGGATGACACGCTCTCTCACCGTTGTTCTCGCCGCGGCAATGACAGCCGTTCCTGAAGTCACCGCCGACGACCTCGGTCGTGAGGTCGCCCGCCGGCGGACCTTCGCCATCATTTCCCACCCTGACGCGGGAAAGACCACCCTCACCGAGAAGCTCCTCCTCTACGGCGGCGCGATCGAAGAGGCCGGCTCGGTGCGCGCGCGCAAGCAGCAGCGTCACACCACCTCGGACTGGATGGCCATCGAGCAGAGCCGCGGCATCTCCATCACCTCCACCGTGCTCCAGTTCGAGTACGAGGGGTCGGTGCTGAACCTCCTCGACACCCCCGGCCACCAGGACTTCTCCGAGGACACCTACCGCACGCTGGCCGCCACGGACAGCGCGGTCATGGTCCTCGACGGCGCCAAGGGCATCGAGCCGCAGACGCGCAAGCTGTTCGAGGTCTGCCGGATGCGGCACATCCCCATCCTCTGCTTCGTCAACAAGCTCGATCAGCCGGCCAAGGATCCGTTCGAGCTCCTGAGCGAGATCGAGCGCGAGCTGAAGGTCTCGGCCGTGCCGATGAACTGGCCGATCGGCGACGGGCCGACGTTCCAGGGCGTCTTCGACCTCCGCAACCAGCAGGTGCTGCAATTCGAGCGTACCCGGCACGGCGCATCCGTCGCGCCCATGACCGTGAGCGGCCTCGATGATCCGAATCTCGCCGACGCGATCGGACCAACGGCGTGGCAGGACCTTCGCGATGCGGCGGAGCTTCTCGAGGGCGCCGGCGGATTGTTCGATCAGAAGCAGTTCGAGTACGGCCGGGTCATCCCCGTGTTCTACGGCAGCGCCGTGAACAACTTCGGCGTCGAGTCGTTCCTGCGCGCCGTCATCGAGTTTGCGCCGCCTCCCTCGCCGCGTCACGCCAAGGCGAAAGGAGAGGACTTCGAGCTCACGCCGCACAGCGACGTCTTCACCGGGTTCGTGTTCAAGATTCAGGCGAACATGGACAAGCGCCATCGCGACCGCCTGGCGTTCATGCGCATCACCTCGGGGGTCTTCGAGAAGGACATGGTCGTTCATCACGCGCGCCTGGGCCGGGAGGTGCGCATGACCCGCCCGCATCGCCTCTTCGCTCAGGAACGCGTCACGATCGACAAGGCCTATCCCGGCGACGTCATCGGCTTCGTCAATCCCGGCCTCTTCCAGATCGGCGACGCCGTGTCATCCGGCGAGCCGGTCGAGTTCGACCGCATCCCCCGTTTCGCGCCCGAGCACTACGCGACATTGCGCGCGAAGCAGGTCACGCGGCAGAAGCAGTTCCAGAAAGGCCTGGCGCAGCTCGAGGAAGAGGGCGCGATGCAGGTCTTCGTGCTGCACGATGGCCTGAAGAGCGAGCCCATTCTCGCGGTCGTGGGCGAGCTGCAGTTCGACGTGCTCGCGTCCCGGCTCGAGACCGAGTACGGCGTCGAGACGACGATGACGAACCTGCCGTACAAGCTGGCACGCTGGGTCGATCGCGACGTCGACGAAGTCGCGCGCATGACCCTTCCCTCGCGCTCGCGCGTGGCCATCGATCGCAACGGACACGCGGTCGTGCTGTTCACGTCGGACTGGGAGCTCGACTACGCGCAGAAAGAGAACGCGGGCGTCGAGTTCATGGCGGCGAGCTAGTCGCGCATCGTCTCGGCGTCGACGCCGCGCGACGCGCACCACGCGCGATACGCGAACGGCGAGATCTCGCTCGGCTTGATCTCGCTGCGGCCGCCCCAGAACACGTTCGTGTACGACACGGGGATGCCGACGCTCTCCAGGTGCTCGTCGATGGCGCGCTTGTGCGCGAGCACGGCTTCCTTCTCAGTGCCGTGAGCGACGGCCATGATGTTCACGTTGCGGAACTCCGGTCCGCCCTCGCGCCAGTAGCAGTGGGTGAGGATGTGGAAGCGTCCGGCCTGCTGTCCGGCCTCGAGCTCGCGCCCCGGCGGCACGGCCCAGTGGAAAAGCGCGTTGAAGCGCGTCACGCGCTCCCCCGTCTGCAGCGGCTTCACGTGCTCGAGGAACGTGGAGAAGCGTCCCACCACGCCGCGGGCGTTGAGGTTCTCCGCGACCTCGTAGAACTGCTCGAGCGGCACGCCCGCCTCCCGCGCGCGGCGCTCCCACAGATCGCGCGTCACCTCGTCCTCGGTGAGCTCGCGTTTCACCGCCGTCAGGACCTGCCACTCCAGATCCGTCAGCTCGACCTTGGCGGTGTCCTTGACCTGCGCCGACTCATCGGACTTCGAGCCGGGCTCCATCCCCTTGCGGCGGACGTGGCCGACGCCGAGGGCGAAGATGCGCTTGGCGGGCATGACGCAGAAGTGATCGGCGCCGGTGAGCGTCGACAGAAACGCGCAGTGTTTCTCGATCGAATAGCCTTGCGGGACTTTGACCGTCGTCCAGAGGCGATAGCTCGAGCCGGGCGTTGCCGGATCGGCGGAGCGGATGACCACGTGTCCGGAGAACGGGTCCTCCTGAAACATGAAGTCGAACGCCGCATCGAGCTTCTCGTTCGGGAACTGCCACGCCACCAGCGCGCCCTCGGCGAGGTTGGTGGCCATGAGCGTTTGCCGCACGCGGCGGATCGTGCCGCCGCGGAGCATCGCGCGGATGCGCTCCATCACCGGCTCCGGCTCGAGACCGGCCTGCCGCGCGATCGTGCCGAACGGATCGCGGACGAACCCCTGAATGCGATCCTCGGAGACCGCGAGGATCTGCGCGTTCGTCGGATCGGTGTGGGCGATGGGCGTGTCGGCGGCCGTGGTCATCAGGGCGGATGATAGATCACTGCACCGGCGCGGCCGTGGAGTCCCTGATGGCCGGGCTCGATCTGGCGGGTCAGCTCGCAAAAGCGCAACAATGGTTCTCAGCACGTGATACGGATCAACGCCGCGTTCGTTCTGGTGCGCGCGGCCGTCGTCTCCGCGCTCTTCATCTCGCTCTGGACCTGGTTCGTGCCGCGCTGGATGGCCGGCGGCGATCTGCGTCCGCGATGGAGCGCCGGGGCCGTCGCGCTGATGGTCGTGGGCGGCGCGGGGATGCTCAAGTGCGTCTGGGACTTCGCGTGGAAGGGACAGGGCACGCCGGCGCCGTTCGATCCGCCGCGGCGGCTGGTCGTCAGCGGGCTCTATCGATGGGTGCGCAATCCCATGTACGTGTCGATGGGGATCTTTCTCGTGGGCGAGGCGCTGGCGCTGCCGCAGGTGACGCGGCCGATGTTGATCCTCGTTGCGGTGATGGGCTTCGTCATCACGCTGTTCATCGTCACGTACGAAGAGCCGACGCTGCGCCGTCTTTTCGGCGAGGACTACGAGCACTATGGCAGGCACGTGCGCCGCTGGATTCCGCGGCTGACGCTGTTTGACAACACCGATTGGCGGCGGTAGTCTCGCCCGACCTGGACTGATTTGCGGGCCGCTTGCAACCAGGATAAAAAAAGCTAAATCGCCGGCAGTTCGTCTCGTTTTGCTTTTTTCGAGCGGCCCCGCACTGATGGCGGGGCTTTTTGTTTTTCCGGAGACTTGAATGGCAAGACCGAACCGCAGCGCCGAGCTTCGCGACCTTCTGACCCGCCGCATCCTCGTGCTCGACGGCGCGATGGGGACGCAGATCCAGACCTACGGTCTGAGCGAAGCCGACTTCCGCGGCCAGCGGTTCGCGAATCATCCGCGCGACCTCAAAGGCGCGAGCGACGTCCTGGCGATCACCAACCCGGCCGTGCTCGACGAGGTCCATCGCAAGTACCTCGACGCCGGCGCCGACATCATCGAGACCAACACCTTCAACTCCCAGGCGATCTCGTTCGCCGACTACGACCTCCAGCCGTACGTGTACGAGATCAACAAGGCCGCGGCGGAGATCTGCCGCAAGGCCGCGGACGACTTTTCGACGCCGGAGAAGCCGCGCTTCGTGGCCGGCGCGATGGGGCCGACGAACCGTACGGCCTCGCTCTCGCCGGACGTCAATAACCCCGGCCTGCGCGGCGTGACGTTCGACGAGCTCGTCGACGCGTACTACGAGCAGGCCCGCGGCCTCGTCGACGGCGCTGTGGACATCCTCCTCCCCGAGACCACGTTCGACACGCTCAACCTCAAGGCCGCACTCTTCGCCATTCAGAAACTGTTCGACGACACCGGCATCACCCTGCCCGTGATCGCGTCGATCACCATCACCGACGCCTCCGGGCGCACGCTCAGCGGGCAGACCGTGGAGGCCTGTTGGAACTCGATCTCGCACGCGCCGCTGTTCGCGGTGGGCATCAACTGTGCGCTGGGCGCGGAGGAGATGCGCGCGCACGTCGAGGAACTGTCGAACCTCGCCCCGATCTTCATCTCCTGCTATCCGAACGCCGGCCTGCCCAATGCGCTGGGCGGCTACGACGAGACGCCGTCGATGATGGCCGAAGTGCTGCGCGACTTCGCGCGCAACGGTTGGCTGAACATCGTGGGCGGCTGTTGCGGTACCGGCTTCGATCACATCCGCCTGATCGCGGAGACGGTGGCCACGCTGCCGCCGCGCGTGCCATCGGTCATCAAGCCGCATTTGCGTTTGAGTGGGCTGGAGCCGTTGACGGTGCAGCACTCGCGTATCGAGGACGGCAGTAGTGTCATCCCGAGCGAAGTCGAGGGATCTCCTGCTGAAACGGGGGGATCCCGTGCTGAAGCACGGGATGACACGCAAGCGGCAGGCTCCCAATTCATCGTCGTCGGCGAGCGCACCAACGTGACCGGCTCGCCGAAGTTCGCGAAGCTGGTCAAGGAAGGCGATCTCGAAGGGGCGTTGCGCGTTGCCAAGCAGCAGATCGAAGGCGGCGCGAACATCCTCGACGTCAACTTCGACGAGGGTCTCCTCGACTCCGAGAAGATGATGAGCGACTTCCTCAACCTCGTCGCCTCCGAGCCCGACATCGCCCGCGTGCCGATCATGGTCGACAGCTCAAAGTGGACCGTGCTCGAGGCCGGACTGAAAGTCCTGCAGGGCAAAGGCGTCGTCAACTCGATCTCGCTCAAGGAAGGCGAAGAGGTCTTCAAGCAGCACGCGCGGCTGGTCCGGCGCTACGGCGCCGCGGTCGTGGTCATGGCCTTCGACGAACAGGGGCAGGCTGACACGATCGAGCGCAAGCTCGAGATCTGCTCGCGCGCGTACGACATCCTCGTGAACGAGGTCGGGTTCAACCCGACCGACATCATCTTCGACCCGAACGTGCTCACCGTGGCGACGGGCATCGAGGAGCACAACGCTTACGGCATTGCATTCATCGAGGCCGTACGGCGCTTGCGCGAGAAGCTCCCGCTCACCAACGCCAGCGGCGGCATCTCCAACGTCTCGTTCTCCTTTCGCGGCAACAACGTCGTCCGTGAGGCTATGCACGCCGCGTTTCTCTATCACGCGATCCGCGCCGGCCTGACCATGGGCATCGTCAACGCCGGACAGCTCGGCATCTACGAGGAGATCCCGAAGGACCTGCTCGAGCTGGTCGAGGACGTTCTGCTCAACCGCCGTCCCGACGCGACGGAGCGGCTGGTCACCTTCGCCGATACCGTGAAGGGACAAGTTGCGACTACAGCCAGGGAGGCCGAGGCCTGGCGCAGCGGTACGGTCGAGGAGCGCCTCTCCCACGCCCTCGTGAAAGGCATCGTCGACCACATCGACCAGGACGTCGAGGAAGCGCGCGCGAAGTATCCGACCGGCCTGTCGATCATCGAAGGGCCGCTGATGGACGGCATGAACATCGTCGGCAATCTCTTCGGCGCGGGGAAGATGTTCCTGCCCCAGGTCGTGAAGAGCGCGCGGGTGATGAAGAAGGCCGTGGCCTACCTGCTGCCATTCATGGAGGCGGAGAAGCAGAAGTCCGGCGACACACGCGCGCGCGGCAAGGTCCTGCTGGCCACGGTGAAAGGCGACGTCCACGACATCGGCAAGAACATCGTCGGCGTCGTCCTCGGCTGCAACAATTACGAAGTCCTCGACCTCGGCGTGATGGTCGCGGCGGACAAGATCCTCGACACGGCGCAGAAGGAGAACGTCGACATCGTCGGCCTCTCCGGCCTCATCACGCCGTCACTCGACGAGATGGTGCACGTGGCGCGGGAGATGGAGCGCCGCGGGTTCACTGTGCCGCTGCTCATCGGCGGCGCGACGACGTCGAAACTGCACACGGCGGTCAAGATCGCGCCGCGGTATTCCCACCCAACCGTGCACGTGCTCGACGCTTCGCGCGCCGTCGGCGTGGTCAGCTCGCTGTTCTCCGACGCGCGCGAGCCGTTCACCACGAACGTCGCCGCCGAATACGAGAAGCTCCGTGCCGGCATCGAGCAGCGGCAGATCACCATCCTGCCGATCGAAGCGGCGCGGAGACGCGCCGCGAAGCTCGACTTCGCGCCCGAGCCGCCGCCCTTCACCGGTGTGCGCGTGCTCGACGACGTGCCCCTCGGTGAGATCGAGCCGTTCATCGACTGGACCCCGTTCTTCCAGACCTGGGAGATGCGCGGCCGCTACCCGCAGATCCTCGAGGAGCCGCGGGCGAAGGAGCTGTTCGACGATGCGCAGGAGCTCCTGCGCGAGATCATCGAGAAACGCCTGCTCAAGGCGCGCGCCGTGTACGGCATCTGGCCGGCGAAGCGCGACGGCGACGACATCGTGCTCGCCGGCGCCACGTTCCACACCCTGCGCCAGCAGCAGGAGACCAACACCGGCGAGAACCTCGCGCTCGCGGACTTTGTCGGCGAGAACGACTACGTCGGCGGCTTCGCCGTCACGGCGGGGATCGGCGTCGAGGAGCTGGTCGCGCGATTCCAGAAGGACCACGATGACTACAACTCGATCATGACCAAGGCTCTCGCGGATCGCCTGGCCGAGGCGCTCGCGGAGAAGCTGCACCGCGACGTGCGGCGGGAGTGGTATGCGAAGGACGAGAGCCTGTCAGCCCAGGAGCTGATCGCGGAGCGATATCGCGGGATCCGTCCCGCGCCGGGCTATCCGGCCTCGCCCGATCACACCGAGAAGCAAACGCTCTTCGAGCTCCTGGGCGCGGAGAAGGTGGGCATGCAACTCACGGAGTCTTACGCGATGACGCCCGCGGCGTCGGTGAGCGGCCTGTACTTTGCGCACCCGCGGGCGCGCTACTTTGCGGTGGGGAAAATCGGGCGTGACCAGGCGGAGGATTACGCGCGGCGGAAGCGACTGACGGTGGAAGAGGTGGAGCGCTGGCTGGCGCCGAATCTGGGGTATGAGCCGGAACCGAAGTTTATCCCACGCGAAGACGCGGGATCTCGGGTGCCGTCACGCTGATCGCACCGAAGCGAGATCAGCGCAGGTGCACCCGAGACCGCGCGCGCAAGCGCGCGGGGTAAACTTTTTCACTTCAAATAGCCGAGCATTTCCTTCGCGGTCGCGGCGTCGCGACCCTTCGGGTCGAGCTCGAGGTACTTCGTCAGCGCCGCCTTCGCGTCGGCCGACTTGCCGCCGCGGACGTAGATCATGCCCAACTCGTAGTGCGCCTGCGCGAACGAGCCGTCCGTGTCGATGGCCGACTTGAGCAGCTTCTCGGCGCCGGCGTCGTCACCCGAGTTGATGAGCTTCGCCGCGTCGTTGAAGAGCGAGCCGGCGTCCTTCGGCAGCTTCGCCGACGCCGCGGCGGCCTTGGCCTTGTCGCCGGTGGCGGTGTACGCCTGGACGAGGATGGACAGCATGTCCGTGTCCGTGTCATCGACCTCGAGAACCTTGTTCGCCGCCTCGATGGCCTTGGCGTGGTTCTTCAGGCGGTTCTCGATCTTCGCGAGCGCGATCCAGCCCGCGGTCAGGTTCGGTTTCGCCGTGACTGCCTCGCGAAACTTCGCCGCGGCGGCGGCGTGATCGCCCGCGTTCGCGAGAGCGGCGCCCTCGTTGTAGGCGATGACGGCCGGATCGACCGGAGCGGGCGCAGCGCCCTGGGGAGCGGCGGCCGCAGCAGCCGTGCCCGCCTTGTTCAGCAGGAAGTCCCGCTGCTTGTTCTCACCGATCGAGAGCTTGATCACCTCGCTGAAAGTGTCATAGCCGGGCGCGGCGACCGTGTACTTGTACCGGATCGTCGAGTCGAGCAGGAACAGCGCGTACGTGCTGTCGGCCTTCACTTTCGCATCGAGCTTGAGGGTCTTCCCTTCGACTGCTTCCACCTTCACGGTCGCGTTCGCAACTGGCGCCTTGGTGGCGGCGTCGAGGATCTTTCCGGTCATACGGGCTTCGGCACCGGCAAACGCATTGCCGGCGACGGCGAGAAGCAGGACCAGGCTGAGCGCGAGATTTCTACGCATGAGATCGTTTCTCCTGTGGTTTGTTTGGACGCTCTATGTAACGAACCGCGACCTAGGCCGATTCCTATTCGAACGTGAGGTAGGTCTGGTCCTTGAGCCCGCGCTCGAAATCCTGCAGCAGGCGCATCCCTTCGTTCGGCTTGACGCGGTCCTGCTTGATGGCCACGTCGATCTGCTGCTTCATGCGCTTCTCGAGGTCGCGCCAGTCCCACTGGGTCATGGCCAGCACCTCGCCGATGGGCTGGCCGGGGATCTCCTCCTCGATGTAGAAGCCCGACTCCTCGTCCGGATCGAGGAACACATGGACCTCGTTCACCCGGCCGAAGAGATTGTGGATGTCGCCCATGATGTCCTGGTAGGCGCCGGTGAGGAAGATGCCGAGGAAGTACGGCTCCTCGGGACGGATCTCGTGGAGCGGGAGCGTCTCGCGGACGTCGTTCAGGTCGATGAACTTCGATACCTTGCCGTCCGAGTCGCAGGTGATGTCGACCAGCGTCGACTCGAGCTGCGGGCGCTCGTGCAGGCGGTGGATGGGCACGATCGGGAAGAGTTGTCCCAGGGCCCAGTGATCGAGCAGCGACTGGAACACGGAGAAGTTGCAGATGTGCTGGTCGGCGAGCTCGATCTTCAGGTTGCCGAGGTCCTCCGGCACTTCCTCGGGCTCCATGCCCATGACCATGGCCTGCATGCGCTCTGCGATCTGCCAGAACAGCGACTCGACGCGCGCCTTCACGTCGAGATCGAGCAACCCCAGCTCGAACATCGTCTGCGCCTGCTCCTTGATCTGCTGCAGGTCATGCCACGCGGACTGGACGCTGTCCGTCGACAGCGAGCCGTCGATGTCCAGCAGCTCGCGCACGAGCTTGTGATCCTTGGCCTGGATCTCCCGCGACTCGAGCGGCGTCTTCTCGATCGCGCCGAAGGCCTGCACGACCAGTACGGAGTGATGCGCGACCGTGGCCCGGCCCGACTCCGAGACGATGATCGGATGGGGCACCTTCTCGTCGTCGCAGACGTCCATGATGTTGTAGACGATGTCGCTCGCGTACTCCTCGATCGAGTAGTTCATCGAGCTGTGGAACGTGGAGCGCGAGCCGTCGTAGTCGATGGCCAGTCCGCCGCCGACGTCGATGTACTCGAGGCGATGCCCGCTCTTGTAGAGCTTCGCGTAGTACATCGCCGCCTCGCGCACGGCGCGCTTGATGGTCAGGATGTCGGGGATTTGCGAGCCGATGTGGAAGTGGAGGAGCTTGAACGCGGAGGCCATGTTGGCCTCGCGCATGATCTCCATGGCCTCGAGAATCTCCGCGGTCGAGAGGCCGAACTTCGCATGCTCGCCGCCGGAGGTCGCCCACTTGCCGGCACCTTTCGCCAGCAGGCGGACGCGCAGGCCGATCCACGGCTCGACGCCCATCTCCGCCGCGATCTTCACGATCTGCGCAACCTCGGAGATCTTCTCCGCGACGAGAATGACTTTCTTGCCGAGCTTGCGGCCCATCAGCGCCGTGCGGATGTACGCGCGGTCCTTGTAGCCGTTGCAGATCAGGATGGAGTCGGGATCGGTATGCACGGCCAGGCCAGCGAAGATCTCCGGCTTCGAGCCCACTTCGATGCCGTGGTGGTAGGGGCGGCCGGCGTCCAGGATTTCCTCGACCACTTCACGAAGCTGGTTGACCTTGATCGGAAAGACACCGCGATACTGGCTGCGGTAGTTGTGCTCCGCGATGGCGTCGTTGAACGCATGGTTGAGCACTTCGACGCGGTGGCGGAGGAGGTCCTGGAAGCGGATCAGGAGCGGCGCGGCGAGGTTCATCGCCTGCGCTTCCTTCAGCACGGCGAGGATCGGCACGGAGATCCCCTTCTGCTGCAGAGGTGCGACGGTCATCATGCCGTCCGCGGCCACGTCGAAGTATCCGCCGCCCCACCGATCGATCATGTACAGCGAGACCGCGTCGTCGGTGGTCCAGCGATGCTCGCTTTCCTGCTCCTGCTGCGCTTCGATGAGCTCGTGCGTCGTCAATTCCTGTCGTGTGCCCCCTTCTGATCGGGAAGAATAGAACAAATCAGCGTCGTGTCATTCCGCGCCTTCGGCGCGGGATGACACCGTCACGTGCGGTCGAACTCCGACTCGTCGATCATGCGCACGTCCTCTTCATCGAGCATGAAACCTGTCGCTTTCGCACTGTCGACCGCGTGCTCGACGCTGCGCGCCGCCGGGATAGGAACGACCGTCTTCGCCTGCGCCCGCACCCAGGCGATGGTGATGGCGTGCACGCTCCGATCGTGCTTGCGCGCGAGATCGATCAGCACGTCGAACTGGGGCAGTTTCTTCGCGAGACGCCCGCCACCGACGGGGCTGTACGCTAGGAAGACGATGCCACGCTCCGCGCACGCCTTGGCGACTTTGATCGACTCCCGAAAGTAGGGATTGAGCCGGTTCTGCACGGACACAACCGGGAGGATCTTCGATGCGGCGTCGATCTGCTTCACGCTGACGTTGCTCAGCCCGAAGTGCTCGAGCTTCCCTTCGCGCTGCAGTTCCGCGAACGCTTCTACGCTCTTCTCGCACGCCACTTTCGGATCGGGCGCGTGCAGTTGATACAACCAGATCCGATCGGTCTTCAGCGAGCGCAGACTCTGCTCGCAGGCCTCGCGGATGTGCTGCGGCGAGGCGTCGTTCGTCCAGGCGCCGCGCGGCCGGCGCAGTCCCGCCTTCGTCGCAACTTTGAAATCGCGGCGATTGATGGAGGCGATGAGGCGCTCGTTGTGGCCGATGTCGTTGTCGTCGAGACAGTAGACGTCGGCCGTGTCGATCAGGGTCATGCCCGCGTCGATCGCCGCGTTGAGAACGCGGCGACCCTGTTCTTCATCGGGGCGGCCCTGAATCGACAGCGGCATGCCGCCGAAGCCGATGTCCGGAATCTCACCCAGCGCGCTGCTCTGCATGTCTCGACCTCGTCCACCAACGCCGGATTCTGAAGCGCCAGAGGTGTTGGCGGTCGTCAGGATGCACAGGCATCGCCAGGTCGAGCAGGATGTAGATCCAGAAGCCGGCGCCGTCCGCGAACAGCAGGAAGACGAAGATCAGACGCAGCAGACGGACGTCGATCTTCGTCGCCTCGGCGATGCCCAGGCAGACGCCGGAGATCAACCGGCCCGGTCCGAGTCGCTTGTAGACGCGCTTCCCGGAACCGCGCACGAGCCAGATGAGCAGCAGGATCGGCGTGGCCACGAGCAGCGCGATCGCGAAGCCGGCGGCGCCGAACAGCAACGCCGTGGGCAGGGGGATGTTCTCGAGCCGCGCGAAGAAAAGCGCGCCGATCGCGGCCAGCAGCAGCAATGCCCCAGCGAACACGCGCACGCCGCGCCAGAAGCTCTTGCGCGCGACTTCGCGTTCCGCCGCCGCCACGGCGGCGTCGATCGCGGGGGGTCCCTCGGCTTCGCTCGGGATGACCCGAAGCGCCTCTTTCGCGCTGTTCAGCATTGCGCTGCATCGCGGGCACGCGCGGATGTGCTCGCGCTGCTCTTCGGTCAGAGAAGTTGCGTTCTCGAGCGACGCCACCAGCGCCGCCATCGTGTCATTGCAGTTCATTGCTCTCCCTCATCAATCGCAGTCCGTGATGAATGCGGCTCTTCACCGTGCCGACGGGGATGCCCAGGCGTTCCGCCACTTCTCTCTCCGAGAGTTCCTCGAAGTAGCGAAGGAGGATCGCCTGCGCGAGCCGCTCGGGCAGGCGCGACACCACGTCGCGCACGCGTTCCGCGCGCTCGCTCGCCACCGCAGACTCCTCGGGCGTGCGGGCCGGCGAGGCCATGGCCGCGACATCGACGTCATCCACGGAGACGACGACGCGCCGGGACCAGCGGTCTTTCACCAGGTTCCAGGCGATGGCGAACAGCCACGCGCCGAAGCGCTGCTCCGGGTCGTATCGGTGCGCACTGCGTACGACCCGGATCCACGTCTCCTGGAACACATCGTCGGCGTCGCTGCCGAGGGCTCGCTGCAGCATTGCAGCGAGAGGGCGCCGGTGGCGCTCCATCAACGGGCGAACCGCGTCGGCGTCGCCGTTGACGATGCAGCCCATGAGATGTGCGTCGGTCACATCACGGTATACCGGCTGCGAAGAGAAAAGGTTCAGTGGAGGTTTTTCACGACGACCTTCCCGGGCGGCGTGTCGTGCGTGAACATCTGCAGCGCGGCGCGGACCACGAGCTTGTGCTGCTCGCGCTCGCCGGCCCGGCCGATGATCCTGCCGATCTGCGCACCGTCCCAGGTCATGGCGCGCGGCGGACGCACGGACTCGGTCGCCGCGGGCGAGGCGCTGAGGATCAGCGTGGGGATGCCGCGGGCCTCGATCTCGCGCGCGAGGTTGCCCACCGCGCGGTGACACGTCTCCGGACAGCCGGCCGTCAGCAACACGAGCTTGGTCTTCGAGCGCTCGATCTTGTCCGCGACCTCGGGGTATGCCGTCTCGTACAGCTCGCGCAAACGGGTCGTGAATCCGAACGAGTAGTGCTTGTCGTTCACGGCGCCGATCAGTCCTTCCGCGGCCAGGTCGCGCAGCGTCTCCAGTGGAAAGACGATGTTCGGATCCGCGTCCGCCTCGCTGTGATCGTAGTGCCCATGGACGATGCGGGCCGTGCCGAGGTCGGCGTCGCCGGGGATGACGCGATAGGTGATGTCGCCCGGGTCTTCACCCGGAAACGGCTCCTGGTCGCCGAGGAAGACCCCGGTGAGCGAGACGATGGTGACGGTGGCGGAGGCGAGATCTTTGTCGTAGGGAGTAAAGGGAACGCACTTGCGTGCGATGTTGAGCATGAAAACCTCGTATGGGTCGTATAGTCGTATAGGTCCTATACGACCTATACGGCGGGCCCGTGGACGGCCCGCCCGTACTGCTAATCGAGCTCGCGCAAGACATCCCGCAACTGCTCGTTGTCGGGTGCTTCTCCGATGTCGTGGACGTCGACGTAGCGGACGATGCCCTTCTTGTCGACGATCACGACGGCGCGCTCGCAGATTCCTTTGTCTTCTTTCCAGACGCCGTACTTTTTCGAGACTTCACCTTTGGGATGGAAATCGGCGAGGAGCGGATACTTCGTGATCCCGCCGATCGATTTTGAGAATGCAACGTGACTGGGTACTGAATCCACCGAAATGCCCACGACCTGGGCATCATACCGTTCGAAGTCGGCCGACTCGGCCTCATACGACGGCATCTGAACCGTTCAAACAGGGGTCCAGTCGAGCGGGTAGAAGACCACAACGACGTTCTTCTTTCCCCTGTAGTCACTGAGACGGAACTTCTCGTTGTCGCGGTGACCCGGAAGCTGGAAATCGGGAGCGGTGTCTCCGACCTTGAGCGTCTGGGTCTCGCCGGCAACGGAAGCTCTTCCGAAACTCACCATGGAAGATCCTCCTTGCGTGTCGCGCAAGCCGCGTCCACGGCGGCTTGCGCGCGAAACGAATCCTACTGCTTTTTCTTCGTGGCCTTGGCTTCGGCCTGAGCCTCGCGGCCTTCCTCGGCCAGTTTCTGCCCGGCGGCCTCGGCGGCCTCACCGGCGCCCTGCTTGATCCCCTGACCGGCCTCGCGCGCGCCCTCGGCCACGCGCTGTCCGGCCTCGGACTCCTGGACCTGTTTTGCGCCTTCCTTGATCTCCTGACCGAGCTGCTGCGCGCCTTCCTTCACTTCCTGGGCGGCATCGCGGGTCTGTTCGGCGGCCGCGGCCGTGGCCGTCTGCGTCTCCGCCGTCGGTTGAACTTCTCCTGTCTTATCGTTGACCTGACACGCGGCGGCGAAGATTGCGAGAGCGACGACCAATTTCTTCATGCTGAACTCGGAAGCAACTGCCGTTCCGCCGCGTTTCCACCCGTCCATGCAGCAGCAGACTCAGGACCGTATCATTCAGGGGATGGCCGTGGACGGCCACTTCCGCGTCATCGCCGCGCAGACGACCACGGCCGTCGACACCGCGCGCGAGATCCTCGACCTCTCTCCCGTCGCCGCCGACGCGCTCGGCCGCGCCATGACGGGCGCCCTGCTCCTCGCGCGCCTGCTCGACAAGGACGTCCGCAACCAGTACGTCACGCTTCGTTTCGAAGGCAACGGGCCGCTCGGCACGCTCATCGCCGACGGCACGAACGCCGGCCACGTGCGCGGCTACGTCGCGAACCCGGTCCCCGACGATCCGCTGCTCGACGTCGACGCGAGCATCGGCAACGGCAAGCTCACGATCATCCGCGGCACGCCGCCCACCGGCAAACCGTACACATCGCAACTGCTCCTCGGCGGTACGGGCATCGCCACCGATCTCACCCGCTACCTGCTCAACTCCGAGCAGATCGCCTCGGCCGTGCTCCTCGGTGTGTTCAATCGCCGCGACGGCGTCGCCTCCGCGGGCGGCATCGTCGTGCAGGCCTTCCCTCATGCGCCCGCCGAGGCCATCGCGAAGATTGAGCGCTGCATCACCGAGGCCCCGCCGCTGTCGACGCTGCTCGAGAAGATGGAGATCGAGGACGTGGTCGCGACCATCTTCAGCGGCGCCGGCTATAAGCAGATCGACGCCGGTCACACCGTGCCGGTGAGCTACACCTGCCAGTGCACGCGCGACCGCGCGCTGGCCGGCGTGTCGTTCCTCGCGGCGGACGAGATCCAGGACATCATCGACGAAGGCGGCACCGAGGTGGCGTGTCAGTTCTGCGGCAGGAAGTACCAGTTTTCCGCAGAGGACCTGCTCGCGCTGACGGCGAAACACGAGGCCTGATTTTCAGTTTATCCCGCGCGCAGACGCGGGATCTCGGGTGCCAAGCGGCTGCACCGGAGATCCTGCGTCTTCGCGCAGGATAAACTAGGGGGCGAATGGCCTCCATCATCACCGGCACCGGAATCGGCATTCCGAAGAACGTCGTCCCGAACGCCGCGCTCACGCGGATCATGGACACCACCGACGAGTGGATCCGCACACGCAGCGGCGTCGAGCAGCGGCACTACGTCGATGACGGCCAGGGCTCGTCCGACCTCGGCGTGATGGCCGCGACCGCGGCACTCGACTCTGCCGGCCGCACGAAGGACGAGATCGACGCGATCATCTTCGCGACCATGACCCCGGATCACTTCTTCCCCGGCAATGGACCGGTGCTCCAGGCGAAGATGGGCTTTCCCGAGTCCGTGCCCGCGTTCGATATTCGCCAGCAGTGCTCCGGGTTCCTGTACGGGCTGGATCTCGCCGACTCGCTCATCCGCAGCGGCAAGTACGGACGCGTGCTGCTGGTCGGGGCGGACGTGCACTCGCCGTTCATGCCGTGGCAGAACGGTTGGGCGACGACGATCGGCCAAGAAGAGCGCGAGGTCACCCCAGAAGAGTACGCAGCCAATACGGCGCTCCGCGACCGTGTCGTGCTGTTCGGCGACGGCGCGGGCGCGGTCGTCCTCGAAGCCTCGGATAACGGCAGCGGCATTCTGGCCACGCGACTCTTCACCAACGGTGGGAACATCGAGGCGCTTTACGTTCCGGGCGTCGGCTTCCGCCGCCGGCCGTACGTCACGCACGATCAGATCGACACGAGCGAGATCATTCCGGTGATGGAAGGGCGGGAGGTGTTCAAGGAAGCGGTTTCGCGGATGCCCGCATCGGTGCGAGCCGTGTGTGAGGCCGCAGGCGTCGACGTCGCCGAAATCGATCTGCTACTCGTCCATCAGGCCAACCTGCGCATCATCGAGGCGGTCGCCAAGCAGCTCGGGCTGCCGAAGGAAAAGGTCCCCCACAACATCGACCGCTACGGCAACACGACCGCGGGCACGCTGCCGATTCTGTTTCACGAGATGCGCGAGGCCGGACGCATTGTGCCGGGATCACTGATCTGTTTCACCGCGCTCGGCGCGGGATTGCATTGGGGAGCTGCTCTGTACCGTGCGTAAGCTGGCGATTGCACTCATCGTCACCCTGTCCGCCGCCGCGCAAACCTCGATCCCTTTTCTGTCCGAAAAACAGATCGCCGCGCTGGCGTCGGAGATCTCCGGCGAGTCGGCGAAGCGCAATCTCGAGGGCTTCTCGCGGCACCACCGCATGCGCGGGTCGCGCGGGTTCCGCGCGGCATCCGAGCAGATCGTGGCGGAGCTGAAGCGCTACGGCTACGAGGACGCGCACATCGAGTCGCTGACCGCCGACGGAACGATCTTCTACGGCACGCAGCGCTCGCGGCCCGCGTGGAACGCGGAGCGCGGCGAGCTGTGGGAGCTCGACGGCAGCGACGCGCACGTGCACCGCATCGCCAGTTGGGAGTCCGCGCCGATCACGCTCGCGCAGGACAGCCACTCCGCGGACGTCACCGGGGAGCTGATCGACGTAGGCGCCGGCACCGCCGACGCGGACTACGCGAACAAGGACGTCAAAGGAAAGATCGTCCTCACTTCCGCCCAGCCCGGAGCCGTCGCCGCGAAGGCCATCCCCCGCGGCGCGCTGGGCATCATCAGCTACGCCCAGAACCAGCGCACGGCGTGGTACGGCGCGGACGACACTCTGATCCGCTGGGGTCACCTCGACACGTTCGCCGAGCACAAGACCTTCGCGTTCATGGTGTCGCTCAGGACGGCGAGACTTTTTCAGATGCGTCTCGCTGGCGGCGAGAAGATTCGCCTCCGCGCGAACGTCGTGGCCGGACAGGAGCCCGGCTCGTACGACATCGCCACAGCCACGATCCCTGGGAGCGAGCGCGGCGAGATCGTCTTCAGTTGCCATCTCGATCATCCGCGTCCCGGCGCCAACGACAACGCCAGCGGCTGCGCGACGATCCTGGAGGTCGCCCGCACCCTCTCGCAGCTGATCGACGAGAAGCGTCTGGAGAAACCGCGCCGCACCATTCGCTTCGTCTTTCCCGCCGAGATCGAAGGCACGCTGGCGCTGCTCAACGGCAAGCCGGAGATCGCGAAGAACATCCGCGCCGCGATCCATCTGGACATGGTCGGCGGCGGCCCGGAGACGAAGGCCATCTTTCACGTCACGCGCGGGCCGGCCTCGGCGCCCTCGTTCATCTACGACCTTGCGGACAGCGTGGGCATGTTCGTAAATGAGCAGTCCGAGGCGTTTGCGAAGACGGGAGAGGCGAAGTATCCGCTCGTGGCATCGGATGGGAGCAGGGATCCGCTGCGCGCCGAGCTCGCGCCGTTCAGCGCCGGCAGCGACCATCAGGTCTACACCGACAGCTCGTTCGGCATCCCGGCCATCTACCTGAACGACTGGCCCGACCGCTACATCCACACGAACGCCGACACGCCGGCCAACATCGACCCGACGAAGCTCAAGCGCGCCGCCTTCATCGGCGCGGCGGTCGGCTACTTTCTGGCGAACACGGGGCCTGCGAACGCGCCCGCCCTGCTCGCGCTGCTCCAACAAAACGGTCTGCGGCGCGCGGCCCGGATGCTGGAGCGCCGCGCCGCGCTCGCCGACGCCGCCGAGGCCGCAAACCTCACGCGCTTCCACCTCCGGCACGAGCGCGAGACGCATAGCTCGATGGAGCGATTCTTCAAAGTCCCCGAAGCGATGGACGCGCAGGCGACTCAGTTTCTCGACAACCTGCAAAGGCTCGTCGGCGAGACACGCCCCGCCGCCCCGGCCGTCGCCGCGACGACCGGCGGCTCCATAGTTTTCCGCCGCAACCCATCCGTGCGCGGCCCCATGTCGGCCTTCGGCTACGACTACTTCACGGATCACTATGGCGAGGAGCGCGCCGCGAAGATTCGGCTGCTGAACTTTCAGGGGTTGCGCGGCGGCGGCGGCGAGTACGCCTACGAGGTCTTGAACTTCGCCGACGGCCGGCGCACCGCGCAGGAGATACGCGACGGCGTCTCGGCCGTCTACGGCCCCGTGCCGCTCGACGTGGTCGTGGAATACCTGCGCGCTTTGGAGTCGATCAAGGTCGTCAGCGTGGTGAGCCAGTAAAACCAATGGACGTGAGGGCGTAGCTCAGTCCCACGCGACAACGAGCCGCAGAAAGCGGCGGCAGAATGTAGCCCACGGCGTAAGCCGTGGGGACAGGCCCGCCCGACAAACGCAGCCCCCGAAGGGGGCGAAAGAATCTTCACCCCCAGATGAACCGCTCGTCGTATTCCACGCCGTGTTTCTTTAAAAACGAGACGAACTCCTCTTTAAATGAAACTTTCCTGTGGTGCTCCTCCTGGTCAGCGATGTAGCGGCTGACTGCCTCGACGTTTGATTTGCTCACACTGAAAGCGCCGTAACCCGCCTGCCAGCCGAACGGCTTGCGGCGCGTGTCGTGTACCCACTTCGATGAGTTCGTCTTGAGCACGCGCATGGCGTCGGAGACCGAGATTGTCGCCGGCATGGAGACGAGCAGGTGAACGTGGTCGTCCGTGCCGTTGATTATTATCGTCGTGCCGTTGAGTTCGCGGACGATGCCGCCGAGGTAGGCGTGCAGTTTAGGTCTCAGCTCGGCGTCGATTAATGGGGAGCGTTCCTTGGTGCTGAAGATGACTGTGCGCGAGGAGGTTCGTGAAGGCGTGAGGCATTTCTTTCGCCCCTCTGGGGCTGGTGAGGTTTTGGTTGCCGGTTGACCCACGGCTTGCGCCGTGGGCTACATTCTGCCGCCGCTCCGCGGCTCGTTGACGCCTTGAATTCCGCCGGACGCTTACAACTGACTCTTCTCCGTCCTACCGCTCACTCCCCAATCAGGTCGCCGCTGAAGAGTTTCTGCCCGGCGAGCGAGATGTAAAAGCCATAGGCCATGAGGGCGACGGCGACGGCGACGGCGAAGATGGTGGAGCCGGCGTACCAGGCGGAGAAGTCCGTGGTGATAGGGTAGAAGACAAAGCCGAGGACGAAGAACTGCATGGCGACCATCGTCAGCAGCCCGTAGCGCAGCAGGATGAAGAGCATCGCGGCGGAACTCGCCGCGGCGAACGCCCAGTCTATCGCCGGGTGCTCGCCCGTGAGCGCGCCAATGACCGTAAAGATCAGCCACAACAGCCCGACCCCGATCCACTCCCGGCGCAGGATGATCGAGAAGAGCAGGAGCAGGAACATCATCCCGGCGGGCGTGACGAACGAGTTGATGATCTGCGCGGTGAAGGTCGGGATCAACTGCTGCGTGCCCTGAAGGGCGTTGAGGGCGAGGCCGTGAATGCCGGGCGTCGAAGGCGGCTGGCCCAGGAGGCGCGGCACGTACTCGACGAGGTAGCCGATGAGCAAAAGCCCGAAGGAGAAGACGGCGCCGAGCAGGATGTCGCGCCCGACGAGCGGATCGCGGAAGTCGCCGGCGAGAAGTCTTGACCAGGAGATGATGCGCCGGGGCCAGCGCCGTCGGACGAACGGCTCCAGCGCGATGTAGACGATCCACATCATGCAGGCGATCATCAGCGACCACGCGAGGTTCTCGATAAAGAGAGCGAACTCCCCGAGGTCGGGGACGTGGTGAGCCGAGAAGAGCCAGGCGATCATGTAGAGCACGAAGACGACGAAGGCGATGCGGAAAGCGCCCTTGCGGTCGCCGCGCCCGAGCCGCAGATTGCGCCACGCGAGAAAGACGGCGCTCGACAGGATCAGGAGCAGGAAGACGATAAGCACGGCCTGAAGAACTTTCGCCTGTGCGTCCTGGCGCGCCGCCACTTGGCGCGATGCCCGGTTCCACGGGTCGATGATGTGGAAGTAGATCGCGCGGCCGCGGAAGGTGGCGGCGACGACCAGCATCGTCATGTCAGACTGGTCGGGGTAAGCGCCCTCCCACGCGGTAAGCGTGTCGTAGGGCTGCGGCGGCAGCCACTTCGGCTCGGCCGGGGTGAACTTCGTGATGTCGAGTCCGGCCTCGTTGAACAGGAGCGACCAGTCGAAGGCCGCGACCGCTTGCGGCTGCGGCTCGTTGAGGTGCGGCGGGACGCCCTCGAAGGAGACGAGACGGCCGCGCGTGTCGAGTGTGACGAAGGCCATGCCGGAGACCACGCGCGGGGGGTCGGCGGTCGTGACGGCCCGCGCGTTGTACGGCTGGAGATAGCGAGGGCTTTGCCTGTACCAGTAGAGCAGCGCGGGGGGTTGCCCCGAGGCGAGACGATCCCAGCGCGTCAGAGACTTGTCGGTCTCCCTGATGTGTTCGAGATATTCGCCGTCAATCGAGTAGCCGAAGGCCGTGTCGGCCACCTCCGCGTAGCCGAATTTGCGCGCCAGCTCGCCGGCGCGCTCGCGTAAACCACTCGCCGATTTTTCCAGCGGCACGCGGCGGTGCAACATCGCCGGCGGCGAAAGATAGAGACAGAGCGCGAGCGCGACGAGCGCCACGGCGAAGAGCGCCACGGCGACGACGGGCCGGAGCGCGCCCTGCGTCGAGGAGGCCGCGACCATCTCGGGCGAGGGCGTCTCGCCGGCGGCGAGGGCGGCCTGGAGCGGGTCGCCGCCCGGAAGCGCCGCCGCCACCTGCAGGGCCGTGGCGGGGCGGTCTTTCGGGTCGGTGGCCATGCAGCGTTCGATGACGCGCTCGACCAGCGGGTCGATGTCGCGCACTAGCATCGACAGGTGCTCGGGCATCGTCTCGGAGCGACGCAGGCGGATGAGTTCGGGCAGCGTGTTGGCCGTGAACGCCTTCTTGCCCGTGAAGAGTTCGTAGAGGACGAGGCCGAGCGAGTAGATGTCGCTTCTGACAGTCAGCTCACGGCCCGTGAACTGCTCGGGCGACATGTACTCGGGCGTGCCTTCGATGGCATGTTCGCCGCTGAACTCTTCGGCGAGTCCGGCGAGTCCGAAGTCCATGACGCGGACGTTGCCCAGCTCGTCGATCATGATGTTGGCGGGCTTGAGGTCGCGGTGCAGCACTCCGGCGTCGTGCGCGGCCGCCAGTCCCGCGCAAATCTGACGCGCGATCTCCAGCGCCTTGTCGGCCGGCAGGCGTCCGAAGCGTTTGAGGACGGACGACAGCTCTTCGCCCTTCACATACTCCATCGAGATGAAGTGGAGACCCTCGGCCTCGCCGATGTCGTAGATGCGGCAGACGTTGCGGTGGGAAATCTGGCGCGCGATTCTC
>DATLOL010000079.1:0-2332 GCA_035536275.1 Thermoanaerobaculia bacterium | reverse complement strand
TCGAATGAAGGTCGCCGCGGACGGCGTCACACTGACCAAAGTGCAGGCGGTGAGCCTTCGCCGCGTCGGCTCGACGTGGCGTGTCCTGCTCTCCGGTGACTTCGAAGGGCTGGCCGCCGCACTCGCGCGCCGCACCGGCCCCTGACCCCGTGAGCGCGAAGCCCTCGGGCTTCTCGGGACGGCCGTTGGAGGATTCGTGACGGCCTTCTTTCTCAGGTGAGCATGTCGGCCTCGACACGCGATCTCGCGAACCTCGATGCGGCACGGCAGTACCTCGCCGCCATCGCGAGTGGCGCGACCGGCGACTCGCTCGCGCGATTCTTCGCCCCGGACGTCGTGCAGGAAGAGCTCCCGAATCGCGTCGTGCCCGATGGCAAGCGCCGCAAGCTCGCGGCGATTCTCGAGGGCGCGGAGCGTGGACAGCGCGTCCTGACCGGGCAACGCTTCGAGATTCGCTCCGCGATCTCGACCGGCGACCGCGTCATCCTCGAGGTGCTCTGGGTCGGCACGCTCGCGATCCCGTTCGGAACGATCCCCGCCGGTGGAGAGATGCGCGCGCACTCGGCGATGTTCCTCGAGTTCCACGATGGGAAGATCGTCGCACAGCGGAACTACGATTGCTTCGAGCCGTGGTAGCGGACTACGGCGTCGCCGTCGACGGTCCTCCTTTCAGGTACCGGTCGAGGAACGCGATCACCTGCGTGTAGCCCTTGATCTCGTTCGGCTTCTTCGCGAAGCCGTGGCCCTCGTCGGGGAAGATCACGTACTCCACCGGAACACCCTTCTTGCGCGCCGCCGCGACGATCTCGTCCGATTCCACCTGTAGCACCCGCGGATCGTTCGCGCCCTGGAGCACCATCAGCGGCACCGCGATCTTGTCCGCATTGAAGATCGGCGAGATGCGCCGCAGCCGTGCGCTGTCGGTCTTCGGGTCACCGAGCTCCGCGTAGAGCGCCTCGCGGAATGACGCCCACCACGGCGGGATGCTCTCCAGCGTCCGCGCCCAGTTCGAGATGCCGAAGAGGTCGACGCCAACCTTGAACGCGTCAGGCTGCATCGTCAACGCGGCGAGGACCATGTAGCCACCGTAGCTGCCGCCGATAATCCCGATCTTCGTCGTATCCACGTACCCCGTCTCCGCGAGCATCCGCTTGCTCGCGACGACGTCGCCGAGGTCGGCCTCGCCGTGCTTCTTGTCGTCCATCGCGAAAAACGTCTTGCCGTAGCCGGAGCTGCCACGGTTGTTGATGTCGAAGACGACGTAGCCGCGATTGACGAGCGCCTGTGTGAGCGCGGAATAACCGACCTGTGCCTGGCCGCCAGGACCACCGTGCACGAGCACGAGCGCGGGCGCCTTCGTTGCCGGGGAGGCCTGGTGCGGTTTGTACAGGACACCCGGCACCTCGACGCCGTCGTACGACTTGAAGCGAACGACCCGTGGCACCACCAGATCTTCGCGACGGATGCTCGGGTTGAGCGCGTTGGTGATCCGCTTCGGCGGCTCGCCGGCGATCGCGCCCGCGTACAGGTCGTCCGGCACACTGCCATTGCTCGCGTAGAACGCGATCGCTGAATCGTTGCGCGCGACGCTGACACCACGCACGAGCCCGTCCGGCATTCCCACGAGCGCCGCGGGCCGCAGCGTCGATGCCTCCAGCAGCCGCGCCGCGACTCGTGCGTCCTCGTTGACATACACCGTCAGATATCGTCCGCCCTTCGAGTACTCGGCGCCCTGGACGTCCCACGACTGCTCGTAGACCGGCGCCTTCGCTCCCGTCGCGAGATCGTGACTTCGGAGTGACGCGAATTCGCGCCCGCTGTCGGAGACGAAGAGCAGCTTCGTGTTGTCCGGCGAAAAGTCCGCCGGCGCGTTGTTGACCGTGCCCGTGTGCGCTGTGATGTTCGTGGTGGTCCCGGCCTGGCGGTCGTGCAGGTAGATGTCGGCATCCGACGTCGTCCGAGGCTTCACGAGCGCGACGTAGCGCTTGTCACGCGAGATCGGTCCGATGGTGTAGCCGACGGTGTTCCGGTAGAACGGCGTCCGCGTGAGGCTATCGGCCGAGATCTCGTAGACGTCGAAATACCGCTGATCGCGCTCGTTGGTCGAGACGAAGAACGACCGGTCGTCCCCGGACCACCCGTGGAAGTTCGCTTTCAGCTTCGCGCCGGGCGTGAGATCCTTGATCGCGCCGTTCAGGTGACGGACGTAGATGTGCGTCAGCTCGTTGCCACCCTCGTCGCTCGAGTAGAGGAGGCGTTCGTCGGCCGGGAAGTATGAGAGCGCGAGGATGGAGTGCGTCGTCGACTGAGTCAGCGGCTGTGCCTGACCACC
>DATLOL010000078.1:0-43985 GCA_035536275.1 Thermoanaerobaculia bacterium | reverse complement strand
ACGGCCGGCAGCGCTTGTTGGCCTAGCCAGGCCGCACGCCTGACCCACTGAACGCGGCTCTCGGCAGCCGCACGTGTTTCGATGAGCGCTGCCGGCCGCGCCGGCCCGCCGGAGGCCTCCCGGTCGGTCTCTTTCTTAGGTTCTACGCCGGCACGAGCGGCATCGCGCAGCGGGCCAGTTCCGCTTCCGCCTCTTCGACGCCCTTGCGGTTCCGCAGCGACGCGGCGATCTCGCGCGCGGCGAGCGCGCGCTCGCGGGCGGTGTCGAAGTCGCCGAAGGCGATCTGCAGGCGGGCCTGGTCGGTGAGGATTCGGAACTCGTCGTCGCGGTCGCCGATGCGGCGGACCATCGTCAGCGCGCGATCGAGGAGAGCCGCCGACTCGTCCAGCGCACCGGTCTCGCAGCGCGCGCGGCCGAGAAGCCAGAGGCATTCGGCCTCGCAATGCCCGTCGCCGATGGTCTGCAGTTGGGCGATGGCGCGGGTGAGGTGGGAGATGGCCAGGTCGTGATCGCCGCGCCCGAGGTGGGCCTGGCCGATGCCCAGGTTGGCCTTGGCCTCGCCGTTCGCGTCGCCGATCGTGGCCGAGTCCGTGCGCGCGCGAACGGCCAGCTCGATGGCCTGCGCGTACTGGCCGCGCGAGAGATGGGTCCAGTGCAGACGGCGCAGCAGCATGGCCCGCTCGTGGATGTTCCCGGCGCGATCCTGATACTCGAGCGCGCGGGTGAGCAGCTCCGCTCCTTGCGCGTATTCGCCGCGCAGCGCGACCGACCAGCCCATGATGCCGTCGGCGAGCGCGGCCAGTTCCGGCGCGGGCCGGCCGGCGTGCAGTTCCGCGACCAGCGACGCCGCGCGCACGTAGTTGCCGGCTGCCGTCTCGATGACGGCGAGCTGCACGAGCGTGCGCGAGACCGCGGCGCTGTCATCGCTCTCGAGGAAGAGATCGAGGGCCTGCGTCAGCGATGCGCGCGCGGCCGCGTAGTCGCTCAGCGCGATCTCGGTCAGACCGCGCAGGAAGAGAGCGCGGGCGAGCGACGGCGGGTCGGAACGCGCGAGGTCCACCGCCTGCGCGAGCACGGCCGCTACCTCGCGATGGCGCCCCGCCGCACGCCACGACTCGCCCTGGGCGAGCATCAGCTCGATGCGGTCGCCGTCGGGGAGATCGAGGTCGCGCGCGATCTCGCCGGCGCGCTCGATGAGCGTCACCGCCTTGCGCCACGCCGAACGGCTGCGCGCCGCGCGCCACGCACGCATGCCGGCCTCGAACGCCCGCCGCCCATCTCCCGCCGCCGCATAGTGCGCCGCCAGCGCCTCGGCCACGCGCTCGCTCTCCGGTCCGAACACGGACTCCAGCGCGGTCGCCGCATGTGCGTGCAGCTCGCGCCGGCGACGGGGAGGGATCGCGTCGTACACGACGTGCCGCAGGATCGAGTGATGGAATCGGCCGTCCGCGCCGGGCGTGAGACCCTGGATCGACAGCACTCCGGCGCGGACGCCTTCACTGAGCACCGCTTCGATCTCCTCGACCGGCGAGCCGGTGATGGCGCACAGCGTCGTGACGTGGAACTCCTCGCCGATGACCGACGCGTGCTCGAGCACCGCGCGCACATGCTCCGGGAGACGGGCCACCTTCGCCCGCGCCGCGGTGACGATCGTCTCCGGCAGCGACAGGTCGCGCACGCCGTTCCATCGCCACGATCGCGATGCTGGATCGGGCGCGATCGCGCCGATGGCGACGAGATGCCGCAGCGTCTCGATCAGAAAGTACGGGTTGCCGCCCGTGAGCGCGTGCAGCATCTCGACGTCGTCACGCGGCACTTCGCCGCGGCGCCGGATGCCGAAGATCCTGCCGATGACTTCGCGGCAATCGTGCTCGCCGAGGCGCGGCAGACGGACGGTCGTGTAGGGGCGGACGGCGGCCTGCTCGGCGAGCCACGCGTGCACCGCGTCGTCCGGGCTCTCGGCCTCGTCGGTCCGCACGGCGGCGATGAGCATCAGCGGCTCGTTCTCGATCATCCGCATCAGACATCCGAGGACGTCGAGACTGGCGGGATCGGCCCACTGCAGATCGTCGAGCGCGATGACCAGCGGCTGCCGGCGGCTCAGCGCGAGCCACGCGCGGCAGATCGGCACGACGAAGCGGAAGTGATCTCCGGCGATGCCGCCGGCGACGATCCCGCGGCTCGCGTCTTCGAAGAGCTCGGCCGGCAGCCGGATGCCGCAGGCGGCTTCGATGGAGTCGCGGAGCGGCGTGCCGTCGGGTGGCCTGCCGTTGACGACGGCGCTGCGCAGGAGGTCGATGAACAGCTCGTACGGCGCGAGACGCGCACCGCGGTAGTCGAAGAAACGGCCGTACGGCGAGATGGCGCCCTGTTCCACGCTCCACCGCCGGAAGTGCCGGATGAGCTGCGTCTTGCCGATGCCTGCCTCGCCGACGATCGCCACCGGCCGGGGCATCCCTTCGAGCGCGCCGCGGAATCCGGCGCGCAGGGTGAGGAGCTCGGTGTCGCGCGCCGCGAGCTGGTCGTAGTCCTGGGTGAGTTCCGGCGGTGCGCTGACAATTTTCGACACCGTTTTGGCAACGTGTGTCACCGGCGCGATGAAGCGATAGCCGCGGCTGTGATAAGTGGCGATGAACCGCGACTGCTCGGCGTCGTCGCCGATGGTGCGCCGGATCTGCGACACGGCTTTCTTCAGCACGCCGTCGGTGGTGAAGACGTCGGACCACACTTTCTCGAGGAGCTCTTCCTTCGAGACGACGCGGTCGTGGTGCTCGACGAGAAAGCGCAGGACGCGCACGGCACGAGGCTCGAGCGGCACGACGTCGCCGCCGCGATAGAGCAGCTCGACGCCGTGCCCGAGATGGAACGCGCCGAACTGCAAAACCGATCCGCCCGAATCATTCATGACGAAGTCAGAGCACTGCCGGAAGTAAAGGGTGATGGACTGGAGGGGGGCCTTACGCAAGGGGTGTGCCGGTGGGCGACAGATGCTCAGCGCGCGAGGTGGCGCCGCGCGAACAGGGCGAGCCGGGGATGGTCTGGCCTCGCCTCCATGACCGCGTCGAGAAACTCGAGGATGCGATCCGTCCGCAGCATGTGTTGCACGACCGAGAAGACCGTCTCCGGGTAAGGCCCCGCAGCGATCGTGTCGGGCGACATGTCGAACGTGTCGGACAGCAGCATCTCGAGCTGGTGTCTGGTGAACGCCTCCAGCAACACCGTTCGGAGGTCCTGCAACTCGGCGGACGTGAGCCGGACGGTACCGCCGCCGAGCAGAGTGCCATGTCCAGTCGCCTCGATCGCTCGCGCGACGACCGATGCCGGCACCGCGAGAGCTTCCCGTCGCCGGTTCGGATCCGGGCCGCAGTGCAGCGCGGCGAAACGGAAATCGGCGTCGAAGCACGGAGAGCCGGCGAAGCGCGTCCGGTCGTTTGCGTACATCGAGATCGCGCTGTCCGTGACGGTGAGCTCCTCGGAGCCGGTCATGTGCAGCCCCTCTTTGTCGGTGTGCCAGAACCAGAACAGCGCGGACTTGCGATCGAGGGGCCGCGCTCCGCTGAGGTCGAACAGCCGTCGCACGGGCGCGAAGCGACTGGCGTTGGCACCGCCGACGGGCTCGCTCGCGATGCCCCGCGTCAGCTCGAGCAATACCGCCGGCAGGCCAGGCACCAGTACGACGGTGGCGACGCTGCACGGAATGCCTTCGTTGTACGCTTTTCCGCCGATGACGCCGTAATCGAAGCGGACCACGACGTCCGCGTCGTTCGGCATCACCGTCGGCGGGGCGGTGAGCACCGCTCCCGAACCGACGAGGAATCCGGTGCCGCGAAACTTTCCCTTCACCTCGATGCGGCAGATCCGATGCTCGATGACACCGATGGCCGGCCGCTGCGCGGCCCGAACTTCCTGGAGCTTCTCGTCGCGCATCGCCGCTCCGCCGACGTAGGCGACGCGCACGCCGATGCCGAGCGTATCGAGATGGGAGAGGAGCGCCGTTCCCGCGGGTGCGATCGGACGCACCGCATCGAGGAGCCGCGCGAGCCATCCCTCGCGATCCGCGATGCGCAGGACGTCGAGGTACATCGACACGCGCTCGGTCTCGAACGAGATCGAAGCAAGGTTCCGTTCGAACTGCCGCACGAGAAGATCGCCGACGTGGTGAGGCTGCAAGCCGGCATTGTCGAGCAACCGCACCAGGGTGGGGAGGTCCGCTTTCACCTTCGGCCCCGCGGTATGTGCGGGTTGCACCACACGTGAGCGTTCGCGCTCGGTCTCGGCGCCGAAGACCGCCGCGAGCACGGTCGCCAACAAGGTCGCGAAGTTGCGGTCGGCGCTGTCGAACACACGCTGGATGCGAGCCCAGATCGGCGCGGAGTCACGTACCGTCTCCAGGCGGCGGAGTCGTGAGGCCAGCACTTCCTCCAGCCTCCGCTCGTCCTCGCCGTTCAGCGCGTACCCGCCCGCGAGCCGCGCCGCTTTGGCCACGAGGTCCACATCCTGCGCGCCGACGACTGCCGCGGCGCGCCGCAACAGTGCCGGCTCTCGCGACCAGGAGCCGTCCTCGACGCGCCGCGCGGCGTCGATCAGTTGGCGGGTGACATCCTCCGTGCGCGCGCGCTCCGCGAGCACGCGCACGAGCCACAGCTCGTTCCCCTGACCGGCCGCGACCTCCTCGGCGTCGCAATGCAACTTCGCGACGGCTTCGGGATCGCCGCGCTTCGCGGCAATCTGCGCGAGCATCATCAGCGCCTCGAACGCGCCGAGCCAGTTGCGCGCAAGCGTGTAGTCCTCGGGCGCTTTCTCGAGCACGCTCGCGGCACGCTCGATCTTCTCCAGCTCGAGGTACACCGCTGCCTCGCGCACACGCAGGAGCGTCGCCGTCGAGCGCCGCGGCTCCTCCGCCAGAACGGCGAGCGCGCTCTTCGTGTCGCCGTTGCGGAGGTGTTCGCTCACGCGCCGCTCCGCCGAGCGCTCCCAGATCTCCAGCGTCGCGCTCGCCCGCGCCTCGGATGGGACCTCATCGCCCATGAGGTCGGCGAGGAACGCCTGCTCGGGCAGCGGTAACTCCTCGATGGCGCCGAGGAGGTACGGCTTGGCCTCGGGGACATAGCGCGAGCGGGCCTCGTCGCGCTCCTGCAGCCACAGCAGGTGGTAAACCTGCTCGGCGCGCGAAAGCGGGTCTTCGAACTGGTGGTAGTAGGACGCGGCAGCGCGATGGATGGCGGGCACTTTCAGCGGCTCGGTCTCGTGCAGTGAGCGGAGCATCAGCCTGCGCACGTCGGACCGGTGCTCGACGACGCCCGGTTGCGCTGCGGAAACCAGCGCGACCTCCCGCTCGAGCAGCTCGAAGATCTCGCGGGCCCTCTCGTCGTTCGGCACGTGCAGCTCGCACGGCTCGGCGAGGACGTGACGGATGATGTCCGGCGTCACGCGCCGCAGCACGAGACCGGGATGCGCGATTTTGCGTACGTCCTCGTCGTGGATGTGGCGGAGGATGCGCGTGAAAAGCTGTCCCTGGATGTTCTGGCGGTCGGCCGCGGCGAGCTTGAAGAGCGAGGGATCTTCGCCTTCGCGGCGGAATACCGCCGCGGCGAGACGGAGCGTCAGCGGATTCCCTCCGACCTGGCGCCGGATGACGGCGCCCAGCTCGCGATTCGTCACGCCGAGCTCCGACAGGAAGAGCAGCGATGTCACCTCGTCGAAGTCTTCCAGCTTCACCGTCTTCGCGAATTCCATCTCCGGCACGGTGGCGCGTCCGGCGATGACGACGCGCAGGCGCGGAATGTCCTCGCCGAGCTGGTCGAGAAAGTGGCGCAACACCGCGAGGTAGGCGCGGTTGCGGTACTGCACTTCTTCGAACGTGTCGAGGACGAGCAGGACGGGGAGGCCTGGGTCGACGCCGAGCTTCTCGACGAAGCCGACGAAGTCGCGGCGGATGCCGTCGCGAGCGCGCGTATCGCCGCCGCGCGTTTTCGAGCGGATGGTCCCCGCGAGCAGTCGGCGCCACGAACGCCGCAGTTCTTCCGCGGCGCCCGCCGCGTGCGGAAACTGAAGCGCGATCTGCCGGATGGCTTCGACGAGGATCGACGCGGGCTCGTCGGCCATGATGGACCGGCGGTCGAAGTCGAGATATGCGAACGGGAACGGGTCGCGATGCGCGGCGCGCGCGTGGTCGACGATGAAGCGGGCGATGAGTGTCGACTTGCCGACGCCGCCGACGCCCGTGATCAGGAGCGGTTTCTGGCGCGTGAATGCGAAGGCTCGCCCCACCGACTCGAAGAAGCCCTCTGATTCCAGCACGTCGACGTACGCCCGCAGGTCGCCGAACTCTTTCTCGCGGCCGAAGACGCCCTCGCGCGTGAGACGGTTGAATGGCTCCAGGAGGCGGAGCAGCTCGACGCGCCGGTCGATGTCTTCGCGCGACGGGAAGCCGCGTTTCGCGATCTGAAGTTGCGGTGCGAACGGCGCGACCGCGGAAAGCGAGGCCAGGTCGAAAGTCTCCAGCGCAAGGGGCCCTTCGGCGTCGATGCGCACGAGCGCGTTGCGCAGCGCGTCGTCGGGCGTCGTGATGCTCGCGCCCATCGCGAGCGCCTCACCGAGGCGAGGGCCCGACATCAGGTCCTGCAGCACCATCCTGCGCACGTCGGGGAGAATCGTCCAGTACCCGCGCGCGGAGCGATCGGCCACGGGCAGCGACTCGCTCAGCACGCGCTCGACGTCGTCTTCGTCAGCGATCTTCTCGAGGTCGTCGAGCTGGAAACGCGATACGACCGTCGCCGCTTCGAGCGCGGCCGAATGCTCGGGCGCTTCCGGCGCCTCCGCCGGTACCGCAAGCTCGGACATGGCGCTGAGCTTCTCCCGCGTCAACTCCATCGCGCGCTCGAGCTCCGGATCGAGACGCTCCGTCACGGCGTCTCCTTCAGGATCTTCTTGCAGCGCACGACCAGCTCACGGCCCATTGCCGCGATCGGTGCCGCCGTCGCGGCCTTCATGATCGACACCACCTGGGCAGCGTGCGACGACGCGCGGTCGCCGACATTCGCCGCCTGCGGCTTGTGCTCGCGATAGAACTCGAAAAAGAACCGGGTCAGGTGATCGGAAGTGATCTCTCCCGTCTCGTCGACCGAGAGCAAGGGCTCGACGTCGGGCGACAGGTCGCGGGTGTAGCTGATCAGAACGACACGGAGGTGGGGGAGCGTCTCCGAGACCCGGGCGCACAGTTCGTCGACGAAGTCATGAACCGGCGGCGGCACCGAGATCGACTGAAAGCCGTCGATGATGATCCACCACGTCGGCATCGTTTCGCCCGCCGCGGTTGCGGCAGCCTCGCGTGCACGGACCTGTCCCTCGAACCAGGCCGAGTAGCTGAGGATCCAACGCGCCAGGAGCTCATTGCCGTGGTCCGGAGGTTTGCCCAGGTTCATGACGTGTGCGAGCTCTTCGCCGATGTCCATCGGCGTCACGTCACGGCTCTGTGCATAACGGATGAGGTTCACGTTGGCCACTTCGAAGCCGACGTTCTTCGCCACCGCGCGAATGAGACTGGCCGTGTGCGTCTTGCCGGATTGCGGATCGCCTTTGACGACGAGGATGCGGGAGAGGCCGGCGACGAGGTCGGGGAGGGTCTCCCGCAGGGGTATCCGATTCACGAAGGGACGGCTGTCGGGGTAGGTGAGGGCATATGGATCGGTCGTCGCAACGGCGACCACCGTCACCGAAGCGGCGAACTGCTGGAGTGGTGCGTCCTCCGCGCGATGCTGCTGGAATCGCTTGACGAACGCCTCGATCCAGGCACCGTTGTTCGCGGCGACGAGCGTCCGATGCGCCGCCTTCACCTTGTCGTCATTCTCGCCGACGAAGATCTCGATGTCATGACCGACGTCGGAGACGATCATGCTCAGATCGTCCCGGTCCAGCAGTCGGACGACGTGATCGCGCAGGATCCTGAGGGTTGGGCCGTCCAGTTTCATGATCAGGAAACGAGCGCGGCGTACTTGCTGCCGCGCTTCAGCCGGTCGACGATGAGATGGATCGGAACGCCCTGGTTGTACAGAGGCTTGTGGAACTGGCTGAAGTCCGGGTCGCCGGCGTGATGCAGCGCAATCAGCTTCCACTGCTGATCGAACACTGGCGACCCTGATGACCCTCCCTCGGTATTGGTCTGGTAGCGCAGGCGGGTGCCGTTCGCGTTCGCGGCGAGCATGCCCTGCGTCTCCATCGCCAGCGAAAGCGGCTCGCCTTTCGGATGCTGGACGATGAATACCGAGGTGCCCGCGCCCGGAGCGGCCTCCGGCACCTCGTCGAGATTCACGTACCCGCGCTGCGGCGCGGACGTGTCGCTGGTGTCGGGCGGCACGGTCTCGTCGGCGACGCGGTCTCTCAATCGCACCACGGCGTAATCGAGCTCGTCGGCCGTGGGGAGCGTCGCGGGGTTGACCTGTTCGTCCGCCGCGGCGTACTTGCTGGCGTCGATGCACCAGTCGTCTTCGAGTCCGACCACACGGCCTTCGTAGGGTTTGTCTCCGGGCAAGACCTTGTAGTCGAACTCCACTTTCACTTCCTCCGGCTCGGCCCTCTTCTCGAGCAGCGCCTGGACGACGTGATAGTTCGTCATCAGCGCAAACGGGCCGACCAGGAATCCGGTCCCGTAAACCGTTCCGGTCGGGACGCGGTACTTGATGCGCGCGACACGACGTTCGACCGTGGCCAGCGCCTCGCGCCACGCCGCGACGTTGAGCAGGCTGCTGGTCTGCACGACGATGCGCTGCAACGCGCTCTGGCTCGCGTCGATGGAACGAACGCCCAGTCCGAACTGAACGCTGGCGAAGGCGTAGAGATCGGCTTGTTTGAACCGGATCTGGCGCGCGCGCTCGACGAGCTCGGCGAGCCAGCCGCCGCGGTCTGCTTCGACCAGCACGTCGTCGATGCGCTTGGGCTTGGCGTTCGCGCTGGTAATGTTCTCCCGATCGTGTCCCAGGTCGCCCAGGAGCAGGTCGAACTGGTCGTTGCTGAAGTGGCTGGCGAGGATCTCGCGAAGCTGTCGCCGCGTCGTGCCATCGAGAAGCATGTTGGACGGATTTCCTTCCGCCGATTATGACCCATGAGTCGCTGCATGTGGATCTTCGGAGCAATCACTCGCTCATGCCGTCGAACAGGAGATGGCTCCAGCCGGTTTCGTCGAGGCGCTCGACGAGCAGCGCGATAGGCATGATGATCGACGCATTCGCGTCGGTCGGATGCCGCCCGTAGTGGAGGGCGATGATGTTCATCGAGGCGTCCATCACGGCGCTTCCCGCCGCGGCAGGCTCGGAGGCAGTCTTGAGGGTCACGTACCCGTCGATGCGTTTCGGCTCTTCGGCCACCGTGTCGATGATGTGCGTGCGCTTGCCGTCGCGCCACAGCCAGAACAGACGGTCACCGCCGCGCGGCCAGCGCCGCCGCTCGGTGAGCTTCACCACGCCGCGCTTGCGGGCGTAGGGATCGCCTCGCTCGGGATCGATGGGGTCCCACGCGATCGGCCTGTCCAACTCCAGCAAGGCAAAGCCGTGCTCCCGCGTTAACACCGTCGCCGGGCGGAGCTGCCCGGGATGCAGGACGTCGCCGCCGGACGCGAGGAGATCGAAGTTGCAATGCGGCTCGGGCCCGGCGACGCTCTCATGGGTGAGGACGACGTCCGGCGCGATGAGCAGTCCGCAGCCCATCACTCTTCCCCCCGACTCGATCGTGCAGGTGCGGATCTCCAGCGCGCCAAGGTCCGCGCGATATTCGGTGACGAACGCCTGCAGCTCGTCGCGTTTCGCGGGGAGGGTCAGCCCCGCGCCGATGGCGTCGGCGAACTGCAGGGTGGAGGCATTGTCGAAGTTGGATTGCAGGACCGCCGCGATGAGCGTGTCCAGCCAACCCTCGGTCTCCGCGATCCGGATCAGATCCGCCGCCTTCGCCTCGACCTCGGTGGCGAACGTCAGCGACTCGAGACTGCGTTCCAGGCGACTCTCCACGAATGACCCCAGCTCGTCGTTGGGGTAGAGCCCGGCGAGCAGCTCCTGGAACTGCTGTTTTTTCACGTTGTCGAGGCGCGAGTGCTTGCTGCCGCGGGAAGTGTCACGGCTGCGAACCGGCGCGAGGCCGCGGCGAAGAATGGCCGTGAGGGCGTCGCGCACCGGCAACGGCACCTCGCTGCGGAGGAGCACTTCGCCCAGTACCTGACCAACGGATTCCGCGACGACGATCCCGAGGTGTTCAAAGACGACGCCGATGGCATCCTCGTCGCTCCTGCGCAACTCGAGCGCACCGAGGCGAACCGCACGCTCGAGGATGGGCGGATATGAGTTTCCGATCTGCGCAGCCACGTCGCGCAGGAGGCCGAGGTCGAGTGCCCACTGCGCGTCCTGCACCTTCTCGCTGCGACCGACCAGTTGAGCGCGGAGAAGCCGGACGTCATCGCTGATCTGCGGCGCGATCTCGAGCCGTTCATACAGAATGCGGACGTGAGTGAGGTCATCGTCGGTCGTCGTATTCGATTCGGCCTGGGCGAGGCGTACCAGCGCGACGGCATGGTCGCCGAGCCGTCGCCGGACGCTGGCTTCCGCGATTTGCAACGCGGCCAGTTGGAAGTGATTGGGCGGCTCGGTCTTCGCGTATGCGGCCGCCCCGACCTCGGCCGCTTTCAGGGCGTCCTCGTAGCGTTCCATCCGATCGTAGAGGCGGACCTCCATCACGCTCAGGTCCGTCGTCCCGCTCCGCGCCGTCCGCTGGGACACGATCGCGGCCGCGCCTTTCCAGTCGCCGGTCTGCATCAACTCGGCGACGCTTTTCGACGCTAAGTGCTCCCAGGTCTCGTCATCAGTCGCCGTCAGTGCTTCGGGCGTCGCCTGCAGGCGGAGCAACTGCGCGAGCACGGCCTGCTGCGCCAGCGGCAACTCGTCGATCGACGGCACGAGATACGGCTCGAGACCGTCGATCATGCGCGACGCGATCGCCGCGCGCGGCTGCGCCAGCGCAAGACGATGGTAGATCTCCTCCGCTCGCGAAACGACATCCGCGCGCTGCGCGTAGTATTCGACGGCGCGCCGATGAATCTCCGCGGCCTCGGCCGGCCCCTTCGTCGCCAGCATCAGCCGCCGCACATCGGGCCGGCAGGCGAGGACGCCCTCTTCGACCAACGTCACGAGCGGAATTTGTTTCCCGAGCCTTTCGAACAATTCCGCCGCCCGCGCGTCGTCCGGGACGCTGACCCCGCACGGCTCCGCCAACACCTGGCGGATGATGGCGGGTGTGATCCGTCGCAGGATCAGTCCCGGATAGGCGAGCTTCCGCACGTCGAGGTCGGCGATGTGCAGCAGGATGCGGTCGAAGAGCTGCGCCTGAATGACCTCGTCCTTGACCCTCGAGAACAGGGCCGCGGTCTTCAGCGCCTTCAGATCCGCGGGCTGCCGTTCGAAGAGATCGAAGGCGAGATTGAGACTGAGCGGCGTACCTCCCACCTGCGCGGCGATCGCCGTCGCCGATTGCGGATCGAGGCCGCGTCCGACCAGATAGCCGACCGCCGCGGCGCGATCGAACTCGGTCAAGGCCATGTTGCCGGCCAGCTCGATCCCCGGCACCGGCACGCGCCCCGCGATGACGACGCGCAGTCGCGGGATGCGGCTGGTCAACGCGTGGACGAAGGCGATCACGCTCTGCGCGTATGCGGTGCTGCGGAGCTGGACCTCCTCGAACGTATCGAGGACGAAGAGGACGGGGCCTTCGCGCACGCCCAGGGTCTCGAGGAAGCGGATGAAATCCTCGACGAGTGTGTCGCCGGGTGATCCGCGAGTCGCCGCAGCAGCGCGCAACGTCCTGGTCCAGCGGGAGTGGAGGGCCTGAGACGCCTCATAGGCGCTGTCGTATTGCAATCCGATCTGTCGGACTGCCTCGACAAGGAGCGACGCCGGCTCGTCCGCGAGGACATCGGCGCGGTTGAAGTCGAGATATGCGAACGGGAAGTGCTGCACCGATGCCGCGAGCGCGTGCTCGAGGATGAAGCGCGCGACCAGGGTGGTCTTGCCGATCCCCCCGATTCCGTGGATGAAGAACGGCCCTTTCTGCGTGCTGGTGAACAACGACGTGATCATCCGCGTGACACCGCCCAGGGCGCCGCTCGGTGGCAGGACGCCGACGTAGTCGCGAAGTTTCTGCAGCTCGGCCTCGCGGCCGCTGAACGTGCGGGTCATGTGGCGCAGCGGGTCGAGGAGGCGGGCCAGCATCAGCCGCTGATCGATGATTTCGCGCAGCGGAAGCGCGCCCGCGCTGATCGAGATCCCGGCGTGAAATTGCTTGAGCGCGTACAGCTCCGCGCTGGAGAGCCCGGATAACGCGCTGGCCTCGATTCCCCGGAGCGCGACCCCGATCGCGTTCTGCAGCGGATCGTTTTCCTGCGCATGTTGGGTGACGAGTGCCTTCAGATCGTCGCGGCCCAAGTGCGCCAGGACCGCGTTGCGGACGGCCGGAACGAGCGTGTGCGATTCACCGGACGGATCGGGTACCGGCACCGAGCTCGCGCGCAGCTCGGCGATCTCGCTCTGCGGCGCGTCGAGCTGATCGAAGCGAAACCGCGACATGACCGCGGCGGCGCGGATCGCTTCTCCGAACACCGGCTTGGCCGGCGGCGGCGTCTCCGGCGCCGTCACGGGTTTCGACAGCGGGTTCTCCTTGACGTCGCCATGCAGACGATCGCGAATGCGCTGCACCACTGCCGGATCCCATTTCGGGCGTGCCTCCGCGCTCACTTCCGCCCCTTCCGGAGAAGCTCGCATTCGTCGATCACGGCGTCGCGCATCTGCTGCAGCTCCTCCTTCGCCGGCCCGCGCATCCGCGCGCGAACGGCCTGAGCGTGCTTGCGCACCTGCTGCTCGACCTCGCGCTCTTCCTGTTCGCTGGCCGGCGGCGGCCGGTGCTCGCGGTAGACCGACAGAAAGTAGTCCAGCAGATCGCTATCGCTGATCGCCGGCACGTGGTCGTTCTCGACCATGTACTTGAGCGGCGGCGGAAGCTCTTTGGCGTAGCTGATCAGGACCAGCCGCAGGCCGTGCAGCGTGGTTGCCATCTTCTTGCAGAGTTGTTCCACGAAGTCGTAGACGTGATCGGGCACGTCGACTTCTTCGTGACCGAAGTCGTCGATGACGATCCACCAGCGCCGCTTCGGGTTCAATGCCGACGGCAGCCAGTGTAGAAAATTCACGCTCCAGCGCTGAGCCTCCGGCTCGATGAGTTTCTTCGGCAGATCGAGTCCCATACGGTGGCAGATGGCCAGGCCGAGGTCGTAGGGGCGGAGGGGGAGATCGGGCGAGGCGTATTCGGAGAGCTGGATGTCGACGTAACCGAAATCGTTCCGCTGCGCGTGCTGGTGGACGTGCTCGCGCGCGTGCGAGTGACCACAGTGGCGTCGGCCGCTGTTGACGATGAGGATGCGTTTGCCCGGGTCGGTGAGCAGCGCCGTCAATCCCTTCCGCAGATCCGTGCGATTCACGAACGGTGCGCCGTCGACGTACCAGAAGTCGTCGTTCTCCGGCTCCGTCACCGAGGGGGATTGCATCCGGTCGAGCAGGTTCCGAACGTCGGGACCGGAGTCGGCGCGGAGCGCGGCGACGAGCTGCGGCGTCCACCCCTCGCTTTCCGCCTCGTCGATCAGCTCGCGCCGCGCCTCTTCGAGATCGTTCTCCTCGGAGCTGATTTCCGCGAGGCTCAGGTCCAACTGCTCAAGCCCTTCTTGCAGAAACCTGTCGAGATCGTCGCGGCTGCGATAACGCCGCTTGAGGGCCCGAATCAGGATTGTGCGATCTTCCGGTGTCAGTGCCATGTCACTCGGTGAGCTGCTTCGCGACTTCGGGTCGCAACTGGGCGGTGATGGTGGAGATCGGAATCCCTTCGTTGTACTCGGGCAGCTTCACCCATTCCGGATCGCCGCTGTGATGGAGAGCCAGGATGCGCCACTCCTGATCGAAGACCGGGGAGCCGGACGAGCCGCCGAGGGTGTTCGTGCGATAACGCACGCGACGCCGGTTCGGGCTGAAGCCGACGATCGCCCGCGTGCTGAGGGCGAGCTTCATCGGACCGCCGGACGGGTGTTGAACGATGAACGCCGGGCCGTTCACGGGCGGATCGGGCGCGGGCTTCATGAGGTCCACCCAGCCGCGTTTCGCGACGTCGGCGTCCGGGCTCACGGGTCCGACCGGTTCGTTGCCGAACGGACGGTTCAGGCGCAGGAACGCGTAATCCAGTTCGTCCGCTGCAGGCTCCTGCTCGATGGGATGCACGACCTTATCGAGTGCGCTCGGCGGCGTGGAGTCGATCAGCCACGCGTCCGCCATGGGGACGAAGACGCCGGCCTGGGTGCTGCCGTCCGTGAGAACGTAATGGTCGAACTGCGCGCGGAGCCGGGTCGAATCCTTGATCCCGGCGATGACGTGTTGATTGGTGAGGATGACCGAGGGGCCGACGAGGAATCCGGTACCGAGCGGCTTGCTGTGCGGCGGATCGTCCGCGACGATGCGGCAGACGGTCGGCTCGATCGCGCTGAGCCGGGCCAGCCAGGTGTGGATGTCGAGGCGTGCGTTGGTCTCCTCGATGATTTTCTGGAGCGCATCGTCGGACTCGGTCGCGGTAGCGAGACCGAGTTCCTCCGCCACCCGCCGCAGCGCGCTGTTTTGCGGCCGTTCGGCACGCGCCGCACTCACCAGCTCCGCGATCCATTCCGCGGCGTTCGCCTCTTCGAGCACCGCCGCGTACATGTGCTGGCGTTTTTTCGGCGCCGTGTAGTCGTAGATCGTCTTGTCGAGGCGGTCCTTCATCATCTGATCGAAGTCGTCGACCGACGGGAAAGCCTCGATCACCGCCGCGCGCAGCGCCTTGAGCTGGGGACCCGAAAGATGCATGGATTGTTTCTATTATGCCGTAGCGACGGGCACGGTTCGCGGTGTGCAAGGGCCAAACGATAGAATCCGCGGGCGACGCATTCTGTTGAAAGGGACGGATGAAACCACCTGAAGTCGTGACCCTCACGCCGGGGAAGCGAGTCCTCTTCCTCACCAAAGATCCCGAGCTCATCCGAAAGCAGCTCTCCGGCGAGCTCGACCTGCGAATGAAAGACCTTCGCGTCGAGGATCTCCTCGACGACATCAACACCGACGCGATGACTCCGGCCTGGGTGTGCTTCGATTACAAGCCCGAGGACATCGCCCGCAACGCGTACGCGGGTTTGATCGTGAACGGCGAGCGTCTCTTCCCAGCGGACGCACTGCGCAACGGCAACTTCGAGGTGATCGTCTCCGGCTACCGCAAGGGTGTCGGGAGCTCGCGCGAGACGGCGACGCAGTGCGAGGTCTTCAGCGGAATCAGGATCGCCGTCGCCGTTTCGTTCGCGCCGATCCATGCCGGAAACAACATCAACCAGGGCCTGCTCATGGGCGACCACGACATGCTCGTACGCCTGCAGGCCGGCGAAGGCGTGCCGCTGCATCGGTTTTACGAAGACTACGATCCGATCACGCAGCTCATCATCCGCGAGGGTGGGCTGTTCCCGTTCTCGAAGGCGGTCGCCCGCGGCGAAGTCCAACTGCCCGTGCCGCACAACGCGCCGCGTCCGATGACGATGGGGGAGAAGGTCCTCGCCCGGCACATGCGCGGTGTCTCGGACCAGGAGCGCTACGTAAAGCCGGGCGACGCGGTCGTGGTCGACGTCGACGGCGGCTACACCCACGAGTTCACGACCGCGCAGGTGCATTACTTCCTCGAACAGGAGTACGGCGCCGATTACGAGATCACGAACCCGCAGAAGTTCGCGGTGTTCGAGGACCATCTCATCTACGCGGACGAAGTGGCGAAGATGCGCCCGTTCATGGACAAGATCCAGACGCTGCGCGACATGCAGCGCGAGTATCAGCGCCACACCTCCTGCCGCGACTTCTCGGCGAAGGACAACGTCTCGCCGGGCATCTGCCACGAGGTCGCGCGCGAGTTCATCATCGATCCGGGCGACTTCATTCAGGCCACCGACAGCCACACCTGCATGGGCGGCGTGAACAACGCGCTGGCATGGGGCGTCGGCGCCACCGAGTACGCGAACCTCGTGCACTCCGGATTCACGACCGTCGAGGTGTCGGAGTCCATCCGCTTCGAGCTCACCGGCGAGTTGCAGCCCAACGTCACCGCCAAAGACGTGATGCTGCACATCCTGCTCGAGTACGCGAAGCCGCAGCTCACGCTGGACCGGATCATGGAGTTCACCGGTCCCGGACTGCGCACCCTCTCGCTCGACGAGCGGGCCACGCTCGCCAACATGGCCACGGAATGCTCGGCGCGCACGGCCATCGTCGAGGCGGACGAGAAGACGTTCGAGTGGATCGCGTCGATGCGGCCCGGCGTCGACGTGGAGAATCTCCGCGCGCGCGCCGTCTCTCCCGATGCCGACGCCGTGTATGCGGGGGGCGTGCACGTGATCGACCTCTCCGCGATCAAGCCGATGGTTGCCCATCCCGGCGATCCCGATCACGGCATCCCGTCCGACCCCACCAACGGCGCGTTGATCGACGAGATCGGGGACGTGAAGATCGACATCGCCTACGCGGGCTCGTGCACGGCGGGCAAGGTCGACGACTTCCTCTTCTATCACCAGGTGGCGAAGGAGGCGGTCGACGCCGGACTGCGCGTCGCCGACGGCGTGCAGTTCTTCATCCAGTTCGGTTCGCAGGCGGTGGAGAAGTTCGCTCGCGACAACGGTCTGCTCGACACGTTCGAGCGCGCCGGCGCCACCGTGCTGAACCCCGGCTGCGGCGCATGCATCGGCTGCGGCCCGGGCGTGTCCGAGGCGGGGGAACAGGTGACGGTGAGCGCGATCAATCGCAACTACAAAGGCCGCTCCGGACCGGGGAAACTCTGGCTCGCGTCGCCGCTGACCGTGGCCGCGTCCGCTTTCACCGGAACGATCACCGCGTACACGCCGGGGATGTTCGCCCGCGAGCGGGTCACGAGCGAAGCCGCTGCTCAGGCATTGACCCGTAACTAATGTCCGATCGGCTCAGGCGCTGACCCCGCCGGAAAACGGGCTCAGTCACAAGTCCGTTACAGCTCAATCACTTACTTCCGGCACTAAACTTGGCCGGAGGTCTGCTCTTCCGCAGCCCCACATCGATTCGATGAAAGGGGTTAAGGAATGAAACGGACTCTGCTCTCTCTCCTCGTTCTCAGCCTTGCACTGCCCGCCCTCGCGGCCGGGCCGAAGAAGGCAAAAATGGTCAAGGCCGACCGGCCGATCCCCGACCACTACATCGTCGTCCTCGAGGATCGCGTGGAAAACGCGAACGACGTGGCCGACGAAATGGTCTCCAAAGCGCGTGGCCGCAAGGACCACGTGTACGAGCACGCGCTGAAGGGTTTCTCGGCGCGCATGTCGGCGCGGGCGGCCGAGGAACTGGCCAATGATCCGCGGGTGAAGTACGTCGAGGAAGACGGCGTCGTCTCGATCAACGCGACCCAGTCCAATGCGACCTGGGGTCTCGATCGCGTCGATCAGCGCGACCTGCCGCTCAACTCGACCTACGTCTACAACGCCACCGGCGCGGGCGTGAAGGCGTACATCATCGACACGGGCATCAACACCGCGCACGTCGACTTCGGCGGCCGCGCGATCGACGGCTACGACGCCGTCGACAACGCGCTGCCCGCCGCCGACTGCAACGGCCACGGCACGCACGTCGCCGGCACGGTCGGCGGTTCGACGTGGGGCGTTGCCAAGGGCGTGACTCTCGTCGCGGTACGCGTGCTCGACTGCTCCGGCAACGGCACGAACGCCGGCGTCATCGCGGGCATCAACTGGGTGGCCTCGAACCACGCCGCCGGACAGCCCGCCGTCGCCAACATGTCCCTCGGCGGCGGCGCCTCGACGGCCGTCGACGATGCGGTGAACGCCGGCATCAACGACGGCGTGACGTTCGCCGTCGCGGCAGGCAACGGCGACATCTTCGGGAACCCGCAGCCGGCCTGCAACTACTCGCCGGCGCGCGTGCCGAACGCGATCACGGTCGGCTCGACGACCAGCACCGACGCGCGCTCGTCGTTCTCGAACTACGGCCCCTGTCTCGACATCTTCGCGCCCGGCTCGTCGATCACGTCCGCGTGGTACTCGAGCAACACCGCGACGAACACGATCAGCGGCACGTCCATGGCGACGCCGCACGTTGCCGGCGCGGCGGCGCTCTATCTCCAGGGCAACACCAGCGCGTCTCCGGCGACGGTGGCCTCGGCGCTGATCAACAACTCCACGCTGAACAAGGTCACGAATCCACTCACCGGCTCGGCGAACCGCCTGCTGTACACGGGCTTCATCGGCGGTGGCGGCGGCACTCCGGCACCGGCGATCTCCAGCTTCTCGCCGACGTCGGGCGGCGTGGGCACCACCGTGACCATCAACGGCTCCAACTTCACGGGCGCGACTTCGGTGTCGTTCAACAACCAGTCGGCATCGTTCAGCGTCGTCTCGTCCTCGCAGATCACGGCGTCGGTTCCGAACTGCTCGTCGTCCGGTCTCGTGCGCGTGACCACGGCCGGCGGCACGGCCGCGAGCTCGGGCTCATTCACCGTCACCGGTTGCGGCGGCGGCTCGGGCCAGCTCCTGCTCAATCCGGGCTTCGAGTCCGGCAACAACGGCCAGTGGACGCAGACCGCGGGCGTCATCGACAGCTCGACGTCGCGTCCGTCGCGCACGGGCGCGTGGAAGGCGTGGCTGTGCGGCTACGGCACGACCCACACGGACTACGTCTATCAGTCCGTGACCATCCCGTCGACGGCGGCCAGCGCGACGCTGTCGTTCTGGGTGCGCATCGACTCCGCCGAGACCACGACGTCGGTCGTCTACGACCGCCTGCAGGTCCAGATCAGCACGAACGGCGGCTCGACGTACACGACGCTGGCCACGTACTCGAACCTGAACAAGAATTCGACGTACGTCCAGAAAGTCTTCGACCTCAGCGCATACCGCGGCGCGACCGTACGCGTCCGCCTCTACGCGACCGAGGACTCATCGCTGCAGACGTCGTTCGTCGTCGACGACACGGCGCTCAACTACCAGTAGCAGTCTCCACCCCCCTCTCCCCACGCAAGTGGGGAGAGGGCCGGGGTGAGGGGCGTCACCAAATGGTGGTGACGACACCGCTGGCGATGATCTTGTGATCGGCTGTCACGAGCGGAACGCGCATCTGCAACGCGGTCGCGACGATGAGCCGGTCGGCGGGATCGCGAAGTGGATCCGGAAGCTTCGCGGCAGCCGCGGGGACGTCGATCGTCAGCGGCATGAGCGCAACACGCGGCAAGGCGATGACCTCGTCAAGCCAGTCGGGCGCGGGCGAATCAATCGCAATTCGCCGACGTTCCGCAAGGAACGCGACTTCGAAACAGGTGATCGCGGGGATGCAGACCAGCGCGGCTCGATCGATCGCCTCGCGTGCGTGTCCGGACAAACGCGTCGGGTCGCTGATCCACCAGATCAGCGCGTGCGTATCGATGACGATCACTTCTCGACGTCCCACTCCTCATCGAGCGGTTCGAGAATGTCGCCCAGGAACCTCACGGAGCCACGCATCTCCTCGAGCGAGCGATGCCGGCGCACGGTGACCGACACTGGGACCACCTTCGCCACGGGCTGTCCGTTGCGTGTGATCACGACCTCGTCGTCCGCTTTCAGCTCGTCGACGATCTCGCGGAGCGCTACCTCTTCGATCGCGACCGTCTTCGTCATGCCGAAATACTACCTCGGCTGCGGAGGACCCGCGCGAGCGCGTCCGCGAAGCGGGCCGCGTCGCGTTGGGGGAGGGACGCGATGGTCACGCGGATCGCCGGTGGGGAGGCGATGCGGTAGCGCTCTCCCGCCTTGACCGCCCAGCCCGCGTGGAGGAGCGCCTGCACGGTCGCGCTTTCCTCGGCGACGGGGATCCAGACGTTGAGGCCCGACGCGCCGTGCGCGAGGATGCCGCGGGAGGCGAGCTCGCGGAGGAGAGCGGTGCGTCGCTCGGTATAGACGCGGCCCGCGCGGGCGGGGGCGCGGTAGCTCCAGAGCGCGATCACCAGGCGCTGGAGGATGTGGCTGACCCAGCGCACGCCGAGGGACTGGCGGCCCTCCACGCGGGCGTGAGTGTGGGAGTCGGAGGCGAGAAGGGCGACGCGCAGGTCGGGGCCGAGCGATTTCGAGACCGAGCGGACGACCGCCCATCGCGTGCGTGATTTGTCGATGAGCGAGAGATACGGGACACCGGCGACGGCACCGGCGTGATCGTCCTCGATCACCAGCAGGTCCGGCCGCGCCGCCAGAATGCCCCGCAGGTCGCGAGCGCGCCCTGTCGACAGCGCCGCGCCGGTCGGGTTCTGCGCGCGAGGCGTGACGATGAGCGCATGCGCGGAGCGAATGGCGCGGCGGAGGTCGGCCGGCAGCAGCCCTTCGTCGTCAACGGACACGGCGACTGCGACCAGCGACAGCGCGTTGAGGAGATCGAGAATCCCCGTGAAGCAAGGATCCTCGACTGCCACGCGATCGCCAGCGCGCAAATGCTCGCGGAGAACGCGCTCGAGACCGTCCATCGCGCCGCTGACGACGCACACATGCTGGCCATCGACCCGGTCGGCGCGGAATCCCTCGCGGGCCAGCTCGATCAGGCGCGGGTCATTCAGCTCGTCGCCATAGAGTCGCTGCGAAAGGTCGACCGCCGGCAGGCGAGGGAGGACCGCCGGATCGGGATTGCCGTCCGACAGATCCACGACGTTGTCGGGGAGGGGCACGGAGCGAGGTGCGGCGATCGGCGAAGACGAACGCACGCGCGTGCCGCGGCGCCCGTCGGCCACCACCACCCCCCGCTCGCGCAGCACGCGATAGGCCGCGGCCACAGTGGCCGGACTCACGCGGAGCTGCGTGGCCAGACCGCGCACGGTCGGCAGCAGCGCGCCCGGGCCGAGCTTCCCGGATGCCACCGCTGACTCGATGGAAATGGCGATATTGACGGAGCTGTCTCCGCTCAGGTAGTTTTGTTCCAGCACGGCGCATACATTGTACTAGAACGAAATGATCGACTACAAGATCACCCCCGACCTCGACCCCGACCAGGCCCGCGAGCTCTACGTCGACTCCACGCTCGGCGAGCGCCGGCCCGTGGACGACCGCGAGCGCTTCGCGGCCATGCTCCGCCACGCGAACCTGATCATCACAGCGAGGGACGGCGATCTCCTCGTCGGTGTGTCGCGCTCGATCACCGACTGGGTGTGGACCACCTACCTGGCCGATCTCGCCGTGCGGACCTCCCATCAACGCCAGGGGATCGGCAAGGAACTGATGCGCCGCACGCAGGAGGCGGCGCCACAGGCGAAGCTCCTGCTCCTGGCCGCGCCCGCGGCCGCGAACTACTACGGGCACGTCGGCTTCACCAACGTTCCGAATGCGTGGTGGCTGCTGCCTGACGAGAGGATCACTCCATGACCGCGACCATCGAAGTCACCGATCGCACGCGCGTGCGGCGCCTCCCCAAGCGCGGCAACTACGACCGAGACACCATTCACGCCATCCTCGACGAGGCGCTCGTCTGCCACGTCGGGTTCATCGTCGACGGCGCGCCCGTGGTGATCCCCACCATTCACTGGCGCGAAGGCGACACGCTTTACGTGCACGGCTCCGCCGCCAGCCGCATGCTGCGATCGCTGAAAGGCGGCGTCGATGCATGCGTGACCGTCACGCTCCTCGACGGCCTCGTGCTCGCGCGCAGCGCCTTTCACCACTCGATGAACTACCGCTCCGTCGTCGTCTTCGGCAAGGCGCGCGAGGTGACGGGCGAGGAGAAGACACAGTCGCTGGAAGGGTTGGTCGAGCACATGATGCGCGGGCGCTCGCGCGACGCGCGTCCGCCGAACGAGGTCGAGCTGAAGCAGACCCTCGTGCTGGCACTCCCGCTCGAGGAGGCCTCGGCGAAGATCCGCACCGGCGGCCCGATCGATGACGAAGAGGACTACGCGATGTCCGTGTGGGCGGGGGTGGTGCCGCTGAAGTTGACGGCGGGGAAGCCGATTCCCGACACCGGCGTGACCGCGGAATTGCCAGAGTATTTGCGGACTGATTAGGCGAGTAGGTCCGACATCTTCTTCCGCGTTGCGGGATCCGGCAGGGGACCGCGGGCCGCGCCGAGGTTGTCGCGCAGGTATTCGAGCTTGGCGGTGCCGGGGATGGCCGACGTTACCGCCGGGTGCGATACGACCCACTTCAGCGCGAACTGCGCCCACGTCTTGATGCCCAGCCCCTGAGCCCACTCCGGCACCGGCTTGCCTGCGAACGCCTGCAGCACGCGCCCGCGCCCGAAGGGGAGATTCGTCAGGACGGCGATCCCGCGGTCGAGCGCGAGCGGAAGGATGCGCTCCTCGGCGGCGCGATTGTCGATCGCGTAGTCGACCTGGATGAAGTCGAGTTTCTCGGCTTTCATGATCGCCTCGAGCTGCTCGTACTGCTTCGCGTTCGACGTGGAGATCCCGGTGTAGCGGATGCGCTTCTCGTCCTTCCACTTCCGCAGTACCGGCAGCATCACGTCGACGCCGGCGAGGTTGTGGATCTGCATCAGATCGATACTCTTCAGCCGCTGGAGCGACTGATTCATCTCCGCGACGCCGGCCTCGACGCCGTTGCGTCCGGCGCCGACCTTCGTGGCGATGAAGAGCTGCTTGCGGTTGCCGATCTTCGCGACGAGCTCTCCGACCACCGACTCAGCGACGCCGTACGACGGGGCGGTGTCGACGAGCTTCCCGCCGAGGCGCGGCAGCTCCTCGAGCACGGCCATGAGCGGCTCGCGCTGTTCCGGCGTCGAGACGTCGAAACGTCGCGCGGTCCCGATGCCCACCAGCGGCAGCGGCTCGCCGGACGACGGGATCTTGCGGGTGAGGAGCTTCTGCTTCGCCGCGCGCGCCGGAAGCGCGAGCGATGCGGCGGCGGCAGCTCCGAGTTGGAGAGCGGTGCGGCGGGTGATCATCAGCGGCTCCAGGGCGGCGCGATGCCGTTCATGCGTGCGTATGCGATGGACTGTCCGAGGTGTTCGTGGAGATGGCTGAGGACGGTGACGAGCACGCCGCGGTGCGTCGTCGTGTCGTCGAAGAGCTTTACCTTTTTCTCCAGGTCTTTGGTCTTGGCCGCGGCCGCGCGAAGATGGTTGAACGAGCGCTGCAGCTCGGCGATCACGTCCGCCTTTTTGGTCACGGTCTTCTCCAGATCGCGATGCGGCTTCGGTGCGGGCACGCCGAGGTAGGTCGACAGGAAGTAGTTCCCGCCGGCGACGTGCATGTACACCTCGGCGATCGAACGCACGTCGTTCGCCGGACGCCACGCGAACTTGTCCGCGGGCGTGCCCTCGGCGAGCTCCATGATCTTGTCCTGGACCTCGTCGAGGTTGGCGAAGAACTCCGCGTGGAAGCCGGTCCGCGGCGGCACGGGCGGCGCCGGACGGGACGCGTTCTGGGCGAACGCGAAGATCGGGACGAGGGTGGCGAGGAGTGCAATGCGGGCCTTCATTTTTTTTTGCGGCGATTTTAGTTGCGCTTCACGTATGCGAGCAGTGACGAATCCGGCGCAAAGACGACGTTCTTCGGCTTCGCCGGGACTTTGTACGTAACGGTCTGCCGGTTCTGCTTATTCGAGATGAAGACGACCGCGGTCTTGCCGCCGTCCATCTCGATGCGAACGGGGATCACGGCCACGAAATCGTCGGCGACGTCGCGCCGCTGCAGATCGATCGTCACCGCGTACTGGCTCTCCTCGGGCTGCACGCTGTATTTCCACGTGTAAGACGGGATCTCCGCGCGATAGATCCAGGAATCGAAGAACCAGCCGAAGTCGGAGCTCACGGTGCGCTCGAGAATGCGCCGGAAGTCTTCCGTGCTCGCGGACTTGCCTTCGTACTCAGCGATGAAATCGCGCAGCGTTCGCACGAACGCGTCGTCGCTGCCGAGACGCATTTTCATGAGCGAGCGCAACATGTGCAGAACGAGGGGGCCTTTGAAGTACGTCTGGATGAGATACCCGGTGGGGATCTCGACGGTGGCCGCGCGATAGCCGTGACCGATCGGGCCGAGGCGGGCGCGGTCGGCGGGATTGCGCTCGACGAGCCATGGGCGATTGAACTTCGAGAAGCCGCCGGCCAGCAGGTTGCCTTTGACGATGCCCTCGTAGGACCGGAGCATCTCGTCGAAGTGGCGGTCGCCGCCCTTGACGACGTCGTGCACGAACATCATCGCGCAGTACTCCGCGAAGGCCTCGCTGATCCACTGGTCGCGATACGTCTTCCAGCCGACCTTGTGTCCCCACCACGCATGCGCGACCTCATGGGCGCGAAACAGCTCGGACGCTCCGGAAGACTCGCTGTGGAAGGTCCACTCGGTCATGTGCAGGAAGCCGTCGAAGGCTTGCCCGTGACCGGCGGCGATGCTGGTCACGTAGAACTGCTCGCTCGCGACCGGCGAGCCGAGGAGGTTCTGGAAGTACTGCATGCTGTTCGCGACGTCGGCCGCGACGTTGCGCAGCTTGGCGGTGTTGGAGAACTGGTAGTCGGGACCGAAGGCGGTGACGGGCGGGATACCGCCCGGACTGACGGTCACTTCCTCGAACCGCGTCGCGGTGGAGAAGGTGATCATCCTGGCGGGACGATCGACGATCCAGACGCTCGTCTCGTTGCCGCCGTCTTCGCGTTTGCTCTCCATGCGGCCCATCGCGCGCAGCTCGTTCTTGCGGCGGACGGTGAGCTCCAGCCGCGCCGTGTGTTTCTGCTCGAAGCCCTCGGGCAGGGTCGGATACCAGCTCCGGCCCGGTGCGTAGTTCGCCGTCTCGAGCTCGTACTGAAAACGGACGCGCTGTTTCTCGCCGCGCTTCAACGGCTGACTGAGGATGACGAACAACTCATCGTCGTGCAGCTTGTTGTCGATATGGACGGACCGCTTGCCGATGGCGTCGCGGAAAATGGTCAGCGGCGCGCCACTGGCGTCGAAAGCCTCGAGCTTCTTCGCCGTCGGAATGAGGCCGAGGGTGAGGACGTGTGTGACGTCGCCCACTCCGACGAAGGTCTCCTCGACGACGTACTTGCCTTCCAGGCCGCGCTGCCGGCTGAGGCCAACTGCGTGCGACAGGTTCGTGAGGTCGGCCTTCACGTCGATGTGCTCCAGCGCGACGCGAAAGGCACCGGGGGAGGGACGACCGCCCGCGATGCGCTCGTCCGCCCGATCGAAACTCCCCCACACCTCGGCGCCTCGCGCGTCGGCGCGCATGACCGCGATCTCCTCGGCGCGCGACGAGTCGTAGTCATAGCGGAGCCAGTCGAAGTCGGGCGTGTGCATGTCGGCGATGAACTGCTCGGCTCCCGGATTCAGCAGCGCCGCGATGATGCGGGCGTCCGGGTCTTCGAACGTTTCTACGAGCCACGCCTCATGCCGCTTCGTCGCGATGGAATCGGTCGAGTACGGGAGAGTGGCGGCGCCGAAGAGTCTCGCGACGCTGCCATCGCTCGTGCGGAGGACGAGCTGGGTGAATGTTTGTTCGAGCGCTTCGAGCTGCGGACGCCTGGCGAAGCGACGGAGCTGCGCGAGCTCGTACTTGTCGGGCATGGTCATGCGAAACGTGCCCTGCCCTTCGAACATCAGCCCCGTGACCGTGCCGTCGGCGAGCGGCTCGATCAGGCGCACGCTGCCGGAGATGAGCGTCCAGGTCGCGGTGTCACGGGTGATCGTCACGGGCGCCGTCAGCGGCGTCGCGACGGCGAACTGCCACTTCTGCAGGTGATCGTATTCGGCCCGCGCGTTCGCCGGATCGAGCGCCAGCAGCGGAAACGCAGCGAGAGTAATGGCGGCGAGGCAGAGGCGCACGAGGGCTCCGGGACCTGGATTTGGATTCGGCCGAGGGTAGCACGAGCGCCTGTTTGGACTCGTTCCCGCGGACCACGCTATGATCCGCCTCGGCCTACCGCCTGCCGCCTCTGCGGCCTTCAGGAGCGTATTTTCATGGACTTCCGTCTATCGGATGAGCAGTTGCAGATTCAGGAGATGGTGCGCGATTTCGCGGTCAGCGAGATCAAGCCCCACCTCGCGGAGTGGGACGAGGCGCAGCACTTTCCCGTCGATACCTTCAAGCGCGCCGGCGAGCTGGGCATGCTCGGCGTGACCATCCCCGAGGAGTACGGCGGCGCCGGGCTGTCGTACGTCGATTACGTGAACGTCATCGAAGAGCTGGGCGTCGTCGACAGCGGCTTTGCCCTCAGCGTGGCGGCGCACAACTCTCTGTGCACCGGCCACATCTACATCGCCGGCAACGACGAACAGAAGAAGGGGTGGCTGCCGAAGCTCACCAGCGGCGAGTGGATCGGCGCCTGGGGACTGACCGAGCCTGGCTCCGGCAGCGACGCCTCGGGCATGCGCACGACGGCCGTCAAAGACGGCGACGAGTGGGTGCTGAACGGCACGAAGAACTTCATCACCAACGCGACCTACGCGGACATCAGCGTGGTCCTCGCGGTCACGGACCGGAACGATCAGAAGCACGGCATCACGGCCTTCGCGGTGGAAAAGGACCGCGCCGGCATCCGTCCCGGCAAGAAGGAGAACAAGCTGGGGATGCGCGTCTCCGACACCGCGGAGCTGGTGATGGAAGACTGCCGCGTTCCCGATGCGAACCGCCTCGGCCAGCTCGGATACGGCTTCATCGACTCGATGAAGGTCCTGGACGGCGGACGCATCTCCATCGGCGCGCTCGCGGTGGGCATCGCCCGCGGCGCGTACGAGGCGGCGCGCGACTACTCCAAACAGCGCCAGGCCTTCGGACAGCCGATCTCGAACTTCCAGGCCATCCAGTTCATGCTCGCCGACATGGCCACGGAGATCGACGCCGCGCGCCTGCTCTGTCACCGGGCCGCGACGATCAAGGACGCGGGCGAGCGCGTGACGCAGTTCTCGGCCATGGCCAAGCTGTACGCGTCCGAGGTGGCGGTGCGGGCGACGGAGAAGGGCGTGCAGATCTTCGGCGGCTACGGCTTTATCAAGGAGTTCCCGGCCGAGAAGTACTACCGCGACGTGAAGCTATGCACGATCGGCGAGGGCACGAGCGAGATCCAGCGCGTGGTCATCGCGCGGAACCTGCTGGCAACGAAATAGGGGAGCCCGTGTCATCCCGAGCGAAGTCGAGGGACCTGGGCGTGGGGCGGCAGGCACGTGCATCGCGCCCCGCCCGCCCAGGTCCCTCGACTTCGCTCGGGATGACATCGAATCGAAAATGAATCTCGAAAGCATCACCCAGGGCATCCTGGCGGGCAAATCGCGCCCGCTGGCGCAGGCCATCTCGCTCATCGAGTCGCACGACCGCCGCGCCACGGATTTGCTCTCTGAGCTGTATCCGAATACCGGACGCGCACGCATCCTCGGCATCACCGGCTCGCCCGGCGCAGGGAAGTCGACGCTCGTGGCCGCGCTGGCGAAGCACTATCGCGCGCAGGGGAAGCGCGTCGGGATCATCGCCGTCGACCCCACGTCGCCGTTTACCGGCGGCGCGATCCTCGGCGATCGCATCCGCATGACCGAGCTCTACACCGATCGCGGCGTCTTCATCCGGTCGATGGCCACGCGCGGCTTTCTCGGCGGACTGGCCAAGGCCACTAACGACGCCGTGGACATCCTCGACGCCGCCGGCTTCGACATCGTGCTCGTCGAGACGGTCGGTGTGGGGCAGGACGAGGTGGAAGTCGTGCGCACCGTGCAGACGAACCTGGTCGTGCTCGTCCCCGGGATGGGCGACGACATCCAGGCCATCAAGGCCGGGATCATGGAGATCGGCGACATCTTCGTCGTGAACAAGGCCGATCGCCCCGGCGCGGACAAGACGGTTACCGAGATAACGATGATGATGTCGCTGGTCGAGGAGCACGGCGACTGGATACCGCCGATCGTCAAGACGGTGGCGTCGAAGACTCAGGGCATCGCGGAGCTCGACGAGGCCGTGGTCAGACACTACGACTATCTCGCGGCCTCGGGAGAACTGGACCGCCGCAACCGCGACCGGGTGCGTATCCGCATCGAGACGCAGCTCAAGGAGCACTTCATGGAGCGGCTGATCGGCGGCACCATCCCACGCGACGAGTACGAGAGCGTGCTCGAGGACGTGCTGCACAAGCGCAACAACCCGCACGACGCAGCGTCGGCGATGCTCGAGCGGGTGAAGTTCTAACGGGAACGACGGGAGGGTTCGCATGCGTACCGTTTTCGCCACGGTGATCCTCGTGCTCCTGTCCCCGTTGGTTCTTGCCCAGCCGCGGCCGCAGGTCCGGCCCGATCTCCCCCCTGGTCTCGAGCGCCGCGGCGATCGCTGTTGCCCGGCCGCGTACGACGCCACGGGCAAGAAGATCGGCGACATGATCCGCTGGGACGATCGCTTTCCCTCCATTCAAATGTGGATGTGGGTGCGCTACCCGATGAAAGGCGGCGACGTCGCGTTACTGGTCTCGCCGGAAGCGATTCAGGGCGTGCAGTCGCCGGGCGGCAGCGTGGCCCTGTTCACGACGCCGGACTGCAGCGGCAACACGATGTTCGCCATGCTCGCCTGGCCGCCGATGATGAAGCGCTATGGGATGGTACTCCCGGTGGGGAGCCCGTCATCGATCCTCATCAACGCGCCGAATGCATGGCTGTGGGTCACCGATCCGCTGCCGGCGCGCGTCAGTCCCGGGGCTACGGTGTTCTGGTCGCAGTGGGGTGACCAGGGCGCGTGCGTGCCGTATCCGCCGCCGGGCTACACGGTGACGGGCACCCCGGTGGGCGGCTTCTGGATGCACAAGGTCGAGGATCTCTACGCGAAGTTCAAACGGCCCTATTACTCCGAGTAGAATGCGCGCCCCATGAAGAAGACCAAGGACAACGATCAGATGACGCTCGAGGGAACCGAAGAGGCGGAGATCCTCGCCCGGCTCAGCGAGCGGGTGGAGAAAGCGGTCGGCACGATCCAGGAGCTGCGTCGCGAACGCGACCAGCTCCGCGCCCGCGTCGACGAGCTCGAATCGCGGGTGAAGGACGCCGACGAGGCGTCGACGCGCCTGGACACGCTGGAAGAAGAACAGGACCGTCTGCGCCGCGAGCGGACCGAGATCCGCGGGCGTATCGAGAACATCCTCTTGAGTCTCGAGGCGCTGGAGTCGTAGAGCGAACTGCCGTCGTCAATAACTCCGGCTCCGTGAGTGCGCCCGCTCGGCGACGGCGGGATTTGGCGCCAACCGCTCATCTTTGCGTTCGGTGTGCAGATCCGCGACCGTCTCGACCATGAGTTGGAACTTGTCCAACAGACTGCGCTGCATGCTCTTCGGCAGCTCATCCAGGTCATCGAGCAGGCGCCGCGTTGCGATCTCCTCTGCGTCGAGCTCCCACGGCGCGAGCTGCTCTTCGATCATTCCGCCGAAGAACTCACCCTCCGTCAAGCCATACACCTCGAGAAGTCTCTGGAGCTGGACGAGCTTGAGCGATCCGATCCGCTGACCGGTTTCGAACGAGCTGATCGTCTTCAGCCCTACCCCCGAGAGGCGGGCGGCGTCCTTCTGGGTGAGACCACGCATGCGTCTGATCTCGCGAAGCTTCAACACGACATCCATGTCAGGTCCTTGTGTGTCCTAGTGCGTCCTTATGACGCCTTCTGCTATCATCTATCAACCTTGGACCCGTTACAAGTACTAAAAAGGACTTACAAGGACACACAAGGAATGTGCATTCGGAGCTGCCGATGAGTCCAGCGACTGCAGGAGAGAAGTGTCCGTGGTGCGGGAGCACCATCAGCCACGCGAAGTTTCTACAGGTCCAGGCTGCCATTCGCGAGGACGAACGGCGCAAGCTCGCTGCGGCCGAGAAGAGCTTCCGCGAGCAAGTCACCAAGCAGATCGAGCTCGTCCAGAAGCAATTCGAACAGCAGCGGAAGAAGGACATCGCCGAGGTCCGGGCCATCCTCATGAAAGACCGCGAGTCGGCGCTGGCGAAGAAGGAAGCGGAATTCGCCCGCGAGCGCGACGCGCTGCAGAAGAAGATCGTCGAGATCAGCCGCCGGGTGAAGAAAGCCGGCGGCGAAATCGCGGAAGGCCTCGAGCTCGATCTCTACGAGGAGCTCCGCGGAGCGTTCCGCGACGATGAGCTGGCCCGCACGAAGTCGAGAGACGGAGGCAATCTGCTCCTCGACGTGCGCTACAAGGGCAAGTCCGCGGGCCGGATCCTGATCGACACGAAACCGCGCGCGTCGTGGCAACAGGCCTTCGTGACCAAGCTGCGCCAGGACCAGTCCGAGGTCGGGGCGGATCACGCGGTTCTCGCGACGGCGGTGTTCCCCGCGGGGAAGAAGGAGCTGTTCATCGACTCTGGCGTGATCGTGGTCGCGCCGGCGCGCGTGCGGGCGATCGTCGAGGTGCTGCGCAAGGCGCTGATCTCGATGCACGTGGCGAAGCTCAGCGAGGCAGAGCGAGCGGACAAGCTCGCGCGGCTGTTCAAGTTCATCACCTCTCCTACGTTCAAGCGCAAGCTGGCCGAGGCGTCGGATCTGGCGACGGAAGCTCTGGAGATCGACGTGCAGGAGAAGCGCGCGCACGATCTCGTATGGAAGAAGCGCGGCACGGTCCTGACGCGCATCAAGAACGTGCTGCGCGACATCGACACCGACGTCAGCGCGATCGTCGAGGCTCGCGACGAGACGCCGGAGACGGTGACGCCGCTGCGCGCGGCCGCGTACCGGGTGACTTCACGCTCATGACCACCGCCACCCATCATTGGCAGGAGCGCCGCCTCGGCCGCACGATCCTTCGCACCTATCGCGCGACGCGCGATCTGTACGACGTCATTCCGAACGAGCGCCAGCCGCGCATGGGTCCGAAGGAAGACCTCGAGCTGCAGCGGCAGATCGAAGCCAACGAGGGCATCTTCGAGCCGCTGCTCGTCGAGCCGCATCCCGACCTCCAGGGCAAGTTCCGCATCATCGACGGCGATCGCCGCTGGACGAACTCCAAGGTGCTCGTCGAGGTCCAGAAGAAAACGGCATACCGGCAGATCCCGGTGGAGGTCACCGACCGCACGCTCACCGACGAGGAACGCCTGCGGGTCTGGATCTACATCCACCGCCAGCGCAAGGAGTGGGACGCCAAGGAGAAGGAGATGGTGGCGTACGGGCTGGTCGACATCGTCGGGCGTGCCAGCGCGGCCAACATTCTCGGCGTCACGGTGCGCGAGCTGGACAAGCTCGTGGACGTCTATCAGCTTTCGGAGAAGCTCACCAATCTCGCCGAGCCGGGCGCGTCGATCACCTGGGCGCGCGAGATCAAGAACATCAACAAGAGTCTCCTCACACCGTCGATCCTCGACACGATCGTGAGCAAGGTCAACGACAAGGAGATCACCAATTCGAAGGACATCCGCAAGCTTCGAATCGTGCTGCGCGATCCGGTGGCGCGGCAGAAGTTCGTCGACGGGCAGAATCTCGACGCGGCCATGGATGCGGTCGCGCCTCCCACGGCGCAGAAGGGCACCCTGGCCAGCGACATCGAGGAGTTGACCGCCGCGCTCAAGCGGCACCCCTGGACGACGCTCGTCGACAACCGCGGCGACGCGAAACTGCTCGAGCAGGTCGAGGAGGCAGAGCGGTTGTTGCGCGATCTGAAACGAGTCCTCGGGTGACCCTTCCTGACATTCCCCCTCTCCGCCCGTCACGCACCACCAGCGTCCCCCTCGGTAAGGAATGGGTGTACGAGCTGAAGCTCGACGGCTTCCGGGGGATGCTTCGCATCGAGAACGGCCGCGGAGCGTTCACGTCGAAAACGTCGAAGCCGATGCGCCGCTTCGATTCGCTGGCCCTGTCGCTCGCGCGTGCGATGGGCGTGCGCAGCGCGATCCTCGACGGTGAGATTCTGGCGATGGGGGAGCAGGGTCCGGATTTCTACGCTCTCTTTTTCCATCGCCGCGCGCCGTCGTACGCCGCGTTCGACCTGCTCTGGCTGAACGGCCGCGACCTGCGCCCGCTCCCGCACTGGCGGCGGAAGAAGATGCTGAAGAAGCTCGTGGCGCGAACGCCGGTCGGTTACGTCGATCACGTCGACGACCCGGCGCTCTACGCCGTCGTCGCGCAGCGCGACCTCGAAGGCATCGTCGCCAAACGGCGCACCGATCCCTACGACGCCCGAACGCCGTGGCTCAAAGTGAAGACCGCGGGCTATTCCCAGATGCAGGGACGGTGGGAGTTGTTCGCGCGGCGGTAGCGGTTCGCGGCCCGTTGCCGGTGGTCGGTGAAGTTCGCGAGGTGTGTGCCGCGGTCATGACGGCTACTCCCGCGTATCCCGCGAGTCTGCCGGCAGACAAAAAACCGTTCTACGGCCTGTCGTCGGTCACCGTCAGTCGACTCGATTTCGCACTTCGCGGGCGAACGGAGGTCGACGCACATGTTCTTTTTCGCCGTCGATGGCGCCAGGGACGTCGTCGAAGAATCTCTGGCACATCGTTGACTTGATGATTCGCGCCAACTCCCCGCATTTTCGCGATCATGGTGTGATCAAAAAACCAGCACGCGCAAGCGCTCGGAGGTACCGCGGTGGCGGTTTTCGTGTCCACTAAGAGCGGTTTTGAGCTCACTCATGAGCTCCGATGGCCGACTCTCATATCGCCGCGAACACGGCTGAGAGCGTCCAGGAGTCCGCGCACGATCATTTTCCGTGGACGAGTGGACCTCAATGACACCGGGTACGAAGTTTTTTTCGCCACTCAGGATGGGGTTTTTCGGGGGCGGAACTGTTCGCGGAGCGGCGATTTGTTGTCGGTTGTCGGTTGTCGGTTATCGGCGGCGCATGGCCTGGACCTCATGTCGCGGGCATCTCGCCGAGGCGTCCTGAAACCGACCCCGCACAGACAACCGACAACCGACAACAAAAATCACATCTCCGCGATCAACCGCTCCCGGCAGCGCTCCAGCCGACGCCAGGCCATGCCCTCGTTGTACGACGCGTCCACGAGGAGGACGACGTAGTAGCCGTCCTTCACGTCGTAGCTCATCACCGTCATTTCCTCGAACTGCACCTTGAAACGGCGCGGCTCGCCGGCGTCGGCGTTCGCGCAGAGGGTGCGCAGGCGGTCGAGGAAGATGCCCTGGTAGGCGCCGAGGATACGCAGGCCGTGGTCGCTGAGATCGCGGTCGCACACCATCTCCACGGTCTCGCCCTCCCAGTCGAGGAACAGCGCGGCCATCGCTCCGTGCGTCGTGACCAGCAGCTCGTCGAGGATCAGGCGGAACACGGCGTCACTCCCACATCACCAGGTGCTTCTGCGCTTCCACCGCCTCGGCCGAGCGCGGCGCGACGGCGATCACGCGCTGCAGATACGACTTCGCGACGTCGACACGTCCGGCCTTCTGCGCCGAGACGCCGAAGCGCAGCAGCGCGACGGGCGAGTCCGGGTGTGCTTTCAGGTAGTCGAGGTACGCGCGACCCGCGCCCTGCAGGTCGCCCTGGCGCTCGCGGAGCATGCCCGCATAGAGCAGTGCCGCGTCGAGTTTAGGATCGAGCTTCAGCGCGCGATCGAGTGCGGCCGCCGCGTCGGCGGTGCGGCCGAGGCGGTCGAGGGCGATGGCGTTGTGATACGCGGCGTCCGCGGCGAGGGTGGGCGACTTCACGCGCGCGAGCTCCGCGGACGCGGCCGCATACGAGCCCGAACGCAGCAGCGCGATTCCGCGGTTCAGCCGCGCTTCGGCCAGCGACGGATCGAGCTTCAGCGCGCGGTCGAACGACGCGAGCGCCGGCGTGAGATCGCCGCGCAGCATGAGCGCCAGGCCGCGCACGTTCTCCACGCTGGCCGGCGACGTGCTCGACGAGCGCGCGCCTTCGAGCTGTTGCAGCGCGGCGTCGTAGCGTCCCTGCAGGATGTAGGCGACGCTCCGGTCGCACACGGCCGACGCAGCGAAGAGGACGAGCGCGGCGAGGCTCAGGCGGCGCCTCGCACCTGTTCTTCGATCTGGATGTCGCCGCGCCGGACCGCGTTCACGAACGCGTCCACCACCCGCGGGTCGAAGCGCGTGCCCGCGAAGCTCTTGATCTTCTCGACCACGTAGTTGAGCTCCATCGCCTTCTGGTACGGGCGGTTGGTGGTCATGGCGTCGAACGTGTCAGCGATGGCGACGATGCGCGCCTGCATCGGAATCTGCTCGCCTTCCAGACTGTCCGGATAGCCGCCGCCGCTCCACTTCTCGTGGTGATACTTCATGCCCGGGATGATGTCGATGAGCTGCGCGACGCCGCTCATGATGGCCGCGCCTTTGACCGGATGATGCTTCATCACCTCGAACTCGTCGTCGCTGAGCGCGCCGGGCTTGCGGAGGATGCGGTCGTCGATGCCGATCTTGCCGACGTCGTGGAGGAGCGCGCTGATGCGCAGGTCGCGCATCTCCTTGTCCGGCAGGCCGAGATGCTTGCCGATGCCGATCGAGTAGCGGGCCACGCGCTCCGAGTGGCCGCGCGTGTACGGGTCCTTCGCGTCGATGGCCGCCGCGAGCATGCGCACGGAGTTGATGAAGAGGAGGTGATTCTCGTGGGCCGCCTTCTTGAGCTGATCGATGGCCTTCTCGATCGAGCCCGACATGGCGTTGAAGTTCTCGGCCAGCTCGCCGATCTCGTTGTGGGTCTTGAGCTGCACGCGGTGCTGATAGTTGCCCTGCGCGATCTCGCGGGTGCGCTCGGCGAGGGCGCGGATGGGGCGGGCAATGCCGGACGCGAACGCGACCGAAGCGATGATCGCCAGCGCGAGGGCGATGGCTACCCACTGCAGGGTGCCCTTGACCATCCGGTCGACCGAGGCGAACGCGCGCGCCTCGGGCTTCTGCACGATGACTCCCAGGCCCGGCGGCGCGGGCGCGATCGTGCCGAGGGTCTTCACGCCCTTGTCGTCGAAGGAGACGGTGAGGCGCACGTCCGGCGCTTTCTTGAAGTCGCGGACGATGCTCAGCGCGGAGAGATCGGGATGCCGCACGTCGACGGCCGGCTCGCTGTGGGAGACGACCCGCCCGTCGCGGTCGACGATGAATGCGGTGACGTCGCCTTTGCCTTCCTCGCGCACACGCTCCACGATGCGGCGCAGGCTCACCAGGCCGACCACGGCGCCGATGACCTGCTGTCCCTCGCGGACCGGCACGGCCAGGACGACCGCCGGCTGATTGAGCACGTTCACGTGGTGGACGCGGCCGGTGTAGTCGGTGCCTTTGAGGGCCACGTCGCGGGCCATGTCCATCTCCCGCAGGACGGCGTCGTCGAGCGCGTCGGGAACGGCTTCCGCACCGCGCGCCTGTGCATTGAGCGCGCGCAGCGCGATGAGGTCCCCGTCGGGAGTGAGGTAATCCGCGATCCACGGCGTCTGCGCGGCGTAAGTGAACGGATCGCCGAGGCCGACGGACTTGCGCATCACGCCCAAACCGCCGGCGATGGAGAGGAGCTGCTGGCGGCTGTTGGAGAGCAGGTTCTGCAGCTCGGTGGCGATCGAGACCGCGGAGCGGGTGAGGTACTTCTTCTCCAGCGTCTCCATGGAGTCGCGGTTGATGCCGATGAGAGAGTAGTGAGACACCAGGAGCGGGACGATGGCCACGAGGACCATCGCGCCGAGGAGCGTCCACAAAAGGCGGGGCCGCCGCGGCTGTGGGCTCGGTTCGGGGGAAGGAGCGGACATTCGTCGCGATTATACGGGCTCGATGTTACCGGGAGCTTACGTCCACCTCCCGTTCTGCCACACGCACTGCACGTACTGTCCGTTCGCGATCTCGACGGACCTGGCGCTGCAGGACGCGTATGCGGACGCGGTGGTGCGGGAGATTGCGGCGGCGCTCGCCGTCCCTGTGGAGCGGCGGCCGCTCTCGGCCGCCGATGCATCGCCAGGACCCGGCGGCCGAAGCGGCCGCCGCTCCACAGGGACGGGGTTCGAAACGGTGTATTTCGGCGGCGGCACGCCGTCGCGCACGTCGATCGAGAATCTGCGCCGCATCTTCGCCGCCTTGCCCATTGCCGAGGGCGCCGAGGTCACGCTCGAGGCAAATCCCGAGGACGTGACCGAGGAGTCGATCGACGCCTGGCGGGCCATGGGCGTGAATCGCATCTCCGTCGGCGTGCAGTCGTTCCACGACGATGAGCTGCGCGCAATCGCGCGCGTGCACGATCGCGCCCGCGCCATCGAGGCGGTGCGGCTCATCGCCAACAGCGGGGCGCGCGCCAACCTCGATCTCATCCTCGGACTGCCCGGACAGACGGCACAGACGTATCGCGAGTCGCTCGATACGGCCGTCGGTCTCGGCGCCGGTCACCTCTCGCTGTACATGCTCGATCTTGAGGAGCGCACGCCGCTGCAGATCCAGCACGCGCGCGGCCGGGTGTCCCTTCCCGAGGAAGACATGGTCGCGGATCTGTACGTCGAGACGATCGAGCGCCTGGGGCGGGCGGGGCTCGCGCAGTACGAGATCAGCAACTTCGCGCGTCCCGGCGAGGAGAGCCGCCACAACCTCCGCTACTGGCGCCGCGCCGAATACCGCGGCTTCGGCATGGCCGCGCACTCGTTCGCCGGCGCGAAACGCTTCGCGAACACGCGCGACATCCGCCGGTATATCGAGCTCTCCCCGAACGCCCGCGACTTCGAGGAAACGCTTGGCGACAGCGAGGTGCAGCACGAGACGATTTTTCTGCAACTGCGCCAGACCCGCGGCATGTGCTATGAAGACCTCGTTGCATTGCGCGGCAAGGAGGCGATGGAATGGATCGAGCGCGGACTCCGGGACGGGTGGCTGAAGCAGGAGGGCGAGCGCGTGTCGTTCACGCCCGCGGGTTTTCTGCAAAGCAACGACTTCATCTCGCAGCTCTTCTGATTTTTCTCGCGCTGCCGCTCTTCGGGCAGTCCGACATCGACTTCGATCCGACCATCACCCAGGCGGAGTTCGAGACCTTCTCGCGCCTCGTGGCGCAGGGGATTTACGCCACGCCCGTCGATCCGGCCCGCGCCCGCGGCCTCCTCGGCTTCGACATCGGCGTGGCGGCGACGGCGATTCCGGTCGATACGAGCGCGGCCTACTGGCAGCGCGCGGTTGAGACCGACTTCACGATCAGCGATCACCTGGTCGTGCCGCGCGTCGTCGTGACGAAAGGTTTGTCCGTGGCGACGATCTCCGCGTCGTACTCGCAGGTGCCCGACAGCGACATCAAGGTCTGGGGCGCGGCGCTCGACGTGCCGATCCTCAGCGGCGGCGTGACCACACCCACCCTGGCCGTACGCGGCGCATACGCGACGCTGCAGGGCGCCGACAGCTACGACCTGAACACGTACGGCGCGGAGCTGTTTCTCTCGAAAGGCTTCGGCCCGGTGACCCCTTACGGGGCGATCGGCATCGCGCGCAGCGACGCCGAGGGACGCATCGACACGATCGTGCTGACGGACGAGGCCACGACGCGCCGCATCACTGTCGGCGTGAAGCTCTCGCTCTTCATCCCCAAGATCATCGTCGAGGCGACGCAGGGAGAAGAGCGGAGCTACGCGGCGAAGGTGAGCTTCGGGTTATAGGTCGTATGGGACCTATAGGACCTATACGACCTATAGGTCCTATTTCTTGACGCCCAGCGCGCTGTTGATCGCGTCGAATGTGAACGTCCCATCCGGCCCGAAGCCCATGATCTGCCCGTTCACGATGAACGTCGGGGTGGCCACCACGCCCACGGCGAAGGCGCGGCTGACCTGATCGAGGATGGCCTGGCGCTCGGCCTTGGAGTTGTATATCTTCGACACGGCGTTCCAATCGACGTCGTTGTCCTCCATCCACTCGCGCACCACGTCGTCGATCTTCCGTTTGCCGATCTGCTCCTGGTTCTTGAAGATGTAGTCGACGTAGGCCCAGTACTTCGCCGGCGCGACCTTCTGCAGGGCGCGGGCGCCGAGGGCGGCGCTGATGGCCCAGGGGTGATGCTCGAAGAGCGGCAGGTCGAGGCGGACGTAGTTGATCTTCGACAGGTTCTTCTGCAGCAGCGGCTCGAGCTTCTCGTGCGCGCGGGCGCAGGTGGGGCACTGGAAGTCGGAGATCTCGATGATCTCGACCTTGGAGGCGGCGTTGCCACGGCGCGCGCCGGCGTTGGTGTTGAGCGCGTCGCGGAGGGCCTTGGTCGGATCGGCCGTCAGGTTGCCGCGGAAGCCGACGATGAGGAAACGCTCCGACCCGTCGACGAAGCCGTTGTACGCGAACGGGCCCCACTGGGTCTGGCGGGTGATGGTCACGGCCTTGAGGCCGTCCGGGAGCGGGAACGGAGCGATCGTCGCCGTGACCGGCTTGCCGATCATGCGCGTCGCTTCCTCGCTCACGCGCACCGACGTCGGACGCTTGTCGTTCGGGAGCGGAATGACCGTGCCGACGACGACCTGCTGCGACTTCGGCGAATGCAGCACGTACTTCTGCGTGCCGCAATACTGATCGGACGACCGCAGCGACGCCAGGTACGGCACGAAGTTCACCGGTCCCTCGGTGCGCATCGCCTCGAGCGTGAGTGTGCCGCCGGGACAGCGGGGAAGGACTCGTGCGACGTAGTTCTTCAGCGTCGCGTTGGGATCGGCGACGCGGGCCTGCGCGTGCGCGCCGGCGGTCAGGGCCAGGAGCGTGAGGACATAGAGGACGCGTTTCATCACTGGGCGTTAACCGTCCGATAGCCGCGTTCAATCCACGCGTCCAGCCCGCCGGCGATGTGCACGACGTTGCGGAACCCCGCCACGGTCAGCAGTTTCGCCGCGACGGCGCCATCCGTATCGTTCGTACCGTACACGAGCACGGTCTGGTTCTGATACGGCAGCAGCTCGGGAAGCTGGTGCTCGATCGCGGTGAACGGGGCGCTCAGCGCGCCGGCGATGTAGCCCTGCGGGCCGCGGAACGCGTCGGCGTCGCGGACGTCCAGGATCACCACCTGGCGCGAGTCGAGGATCATCTCGTTGGCGACGGTGGGGGAGACCTCGGCGTAGCCGCCGGCGGTCATCGACACGCCAACAGTCTTGCAGGAGGCGAGCAGCAGCAGCGTAGCGATCAGTGTCTTTCTCATAGAACCTCGAGTTCGAATTCCGCCCGTACGTCCCCGACCAGCGTGCCGGCGTGGTTGCGCAGGGGCCAGAGGCGGAAGGGCTGCAGTTCCGGCCGCGCGTCGAGATCGATCCCCAGCATTTCCAGGAGACGGAGGATGACGGGGTTGCGCCCGCGTTCCATCGAGCCGTCGTCGATCTTCAGTGCGATGCCGACCGCGCAATCATCGGTGAGCCGCAGCCTCTCGGTCAATTCGCCGCACAGAGCGGGCGAGAGGGCCATGGCGTAAAAGCCTTCCGCCCCTTCTTTGGCCAGGAGCTCGCCGCCGAACGCGGCCATGAGCGGCGTGGTCATGCTCCAGTTGCCGGCCACGTACTGGGGGAAGCCGGTCATCGACTCGACGACGCGCGCGCCGCTCTCCGCGTAGCGCGCGATCGAGCCGGCCATCAGTCGCGCGTACGCATACGCCGCGCGATGCAGGGTGAGGAAGAACGCGGGAACGCCGCAGCCGTCCACGGCGATGGGGACTTCGTCCGCCGCGAGCCCCGCGAAGTCGGCGAGGGTCGACCGCATCAGCACCTGCAGCGGATGCTCGGCGTCGATGTATCCGGACGACGGCACGTCCATGACCTCCGTCGCGAGGAGCATCCCGGCGTGTTTGCCGGAGCAGTTGTTGTGGAGGGGCGAGGGCGGCTCGCCGCGCAGGTCGGCCACGGCCTTCTCGTCGTAGGGCAGATGCGCGCCGCAGAGGAGGTCCTCCTCGTCGAACTCACCCTTGCGCAGTAGCGCCGCCGCGGTGGCGACGTGATGCGGCTCGCCGCCGTGCGAGGCGCACGTGAGGGCGATCTCCTCGCTGGTGAGGTCGTACTCTTCGAGCCCGCCGTACTCCAGCAGCGGTATGCCCTGGAACGGCTTCGCTGCCGATCGCAGGCATGTGCGCAGCGCGGGATCGCCGGCGAAGGCGAGCAGGTTCCCGCGCGAGTCGACGACGGCGATCGAGCCGCGATGCACCGACTCGAGGTACGCGCCGCGATAGACGTGGGAGAGAGGGACGGACATCGTCAGCGCAGAATATCGCCAACGATCTTCAAATGATGCTCGTTGTGCACGGTCACGAAGCGGAGCGCCTGGGCCGGCGTCAGCCCGCCGAAACGGGGATGGGGCACGTTGCGGATGCGCGCGCCGTCGACCGCCGCCGTGTCGACGCTCTCCAGCGCCGCGCTTACGCGCTCCCAGCGCGACTGCAATTCCTCGAGCGTGCACTGCTTGCCGGCGAGCCGCTCCGGCGCCTTGCCGATGCCGCGCGGAATCCATCCCAGCCCGAGCACGCATCGCCCGACGAAGCTGATGCCGCGCGGGCAGGCCTCGTCCGAGGGGAGGCGATCGATGATCGACTTCGTGACCTTGAGGAGATGATCGGCGTGCGCGGCGGGCGACCAGCCGGACACGCGCTCGTTGATCTGGAAGAGACGCTGGTCGTCGCAGAGCGCGCGGACGCGGTCCATCTGCCCGCGGATGCGCGCGAGCTCCGCCACCGCCGCCACGATCAGGCTCGCGCGGGCGCGCCGCTCTCCGCGGCGATCGCTTCCTCTTCGGTGTTGTAGATCTTGAACACCGCGTCCAGCTTGGCCAGCTTGAGGAGCTTCTGGATCCGCTCGGACGGGTTGACGAGGATCAGCTTGCGGTTCTGATTCGTGAACTTGCCGAGGTAGCCGACCAGCTCACCGATGCCTGTGGAATCGATGTAGTCGATCTTGGTGAAGTCGATGATGACGTTCGTGCTCTCGTTCTTGAGCACGTTCTCCAGCGCAGAGGAAAAGAACTCGGCGCTCTCGCCGAGCTTGATCAGACCTTCCACGTACAGAATCGTGAAGTTGTCCAGGTGCTTCTTTTCTACGATCACAACAGCCTCCGAGCCGAATTCACCGGGATGGTAGCAAAGTGACTGCCACGACGGCGTTCATCCCGCCGAATCCGAACGAATTGGAAAGAAACGTGGTTGCCCGTGCCGGACGCGGCTCCCGTGCCACGTGATCGAGGTCGCAGGCCGGGTCCCGCTCGACGAGGTTCAGCGTCGGCGGCAGGAACCCGTCGCGGAGCGCGAGCATCGACGCGGCGATCTCGATCGCGCCCGAGGCGCCCATGGCGTGGCCGTGCATCGACTTGGTGGAGCTGACCGGGGGCGCGTCGGCGCCGAATACCGTCCGGATGGCGGCCGTCTCGGTGGGATCGTTCGCGCGCGTGCCGGTGCCGTGGGCGTTGATGTAGTCGACCGTGTTCAGCTTCGCGTCGTCGAGCGCGAGGCGCATCGCCCGCGCGGCGCCGTCGGCGGAAGGGTCGGTGACATGCCCCGCGTCGCTGGTCGCGCCGAAGCCGGCGATCTCGCCCAGGATCTCGGCGCCGCGGCGCTCCGCGTTCTCCCGCGATTCGAGCACCAGCACCGCCGCCCCCTCGGCCAGCACGAGCCCTTTGCGGTCCGCGCTGAACGGCCGGCAGGCCTCGGACGGGTGCTCGTTGTCGACAGCGAGGACGCGCATCGCCTCCCAGGCCCGCACGATGCCGTACGAGAGCGGGGCGTCCGCGCCTCCGGCGTAGACCGCGTCGGCCTGTCCGGTGCGAATGGCCTGTGCGGCCAGACCGATCGCGTGCGCACTCGACGCACACGCCGAGACCACCGCGTACGAGACGCCTTTCGCCTGCAGCTTCGCCGAGACCGCGGACGAGGCGGCGTTGTACATCGACGTCGGGATCCCGAGGGGGTGGGGGCGGGCGTTCTCGCCGTAGAGGCGCTTGTAGTTCTGATCGAGCGTCTCGGCACCGCCCAGTCCCGTGCCGATGAGCACGCCGACACGTTCCGGCGCGAGTCCGAGGTCGCCTGCCTGCGACGCTGCTTCTTCGGCCGCGAGCAGCGCGAAGCGCGTGAAGCGATCGTGGCCGCGATGCTCGGTCAGCTCGCCTGGCACCTCGCCGGCGATGCGGCAGTTGAGCGGCGTCGGATCGATCGAGGCGATGATGCGGATGCCGCTGCGCGCTTCACGCAGTGCATCGAGGGTTGCTGCTTTGCCGCGCCCTAAAGAAGAAACGATTCCGATCCCGGTGATGACGACGCGGTTCACACGCGCTTCTCGATGATGTCGATCAGGTCGCCGAACGTCTTCACCGCGCGCGCCTCGTCGTCGGGGATGGAGATCTTGAACTGCTCCTCGATGGCGAAGAGGATGGTCAGCGAGTCGAGCGAGTCGATGCCCGCCGCGCTCAGCTCCGTCTCCGGCTTCAGCAGCTCGTCGGCGACGTTCTTCTCCTGCCGCACGATGGCCACGAGCTGCTCTTCGATCTCGCTGCGAGTCACGGCCCGTATCATAGCAACGTGTTCCGGTGGCTCTATCCGGCGTGGTTCGTCCTCTGCGCGATCCTCTTTTTCGCGCTGCGGGGGATGGAGGACCCGTCCCGCCCGAAAGGGCGCATCCTCTCGATCGAGGCCGGCCGCCGGGCGCGCGTGATCGCGAAGGATCGCGGGCTGCGAGGCTACGAGGTCGTGCACGTTGCGCGAGCGAGGGCGGGCGAGGGTGCGGCCGAGGACCGCTGGATCGTGCTGCTCGACAAAGTGCCGCATACGCGTCTGCGCGAGGCGGTGGTCGTAGAACTCCGAGTCGAGGATGGTACCCTGCTCCGAATCCGGAAACCGCGCTAGCCCGCCTATGAAACTCACCCCGATGTTGGAGCAGTATTTCGAGATCAAACGGCAGGTGCCGGATGCGATCCTCTTCTATCGTCTCGGCGACTTTTACGAGATGTTCTTCGAGGACGCGGAGAAGGCCGCGCCGCTGCTCGACCTGGTCCTGACCGCGCGCAACAAGGGGCAGGAGCACGAGACCCCGATGTGCGGCGTGCCGTACCACGCGGCCGACGGCTACATCGCGAAGCTGATCCGCCACGGGCTGCGCGTCGCCATCTGCGAGCAGACCGAGGAGGCGTCGGCGGCCAAAGGGCTGGTGCGGCGGGAGATCGTGCGCGTCGTCACCCCGGGCACAGCCACCGAGTCGTCCATCGTCGAGCGCGAGAGCTGCTACCTCGTGTCGCTCGTGCCGGACGCGAATGCGGTCGGCGCCGCGTATCTCGATGTGTCGACAGGCGACTTTTTCGTGACCGCGTACGGATCGCTGTCCGACGCGCGTCTGTACGACGACATGGCCCGCTTCGCCCCGCGCGAGGCGATCGTGCCAAAGGAGACGCAGACCAACGGCTCGCTGACGATTCCGATCACGCTCGTCGAGCCGTCGCTGTTCGAGGTGCGTGGCTCGCACGACTATCTGAGCAAGCATTTCGGCACGCAGTCGCTGCGCGGGTTCGGCCTCGAGGATGACGACGCGCGCATCGGCGCGGCCGGCGGCGCGCTGCGCTACGCCAGCGCGAGCCACAAGCGCTCGCTCGAGCACGTCCGCGCGCTGCGCGTGGACAACGACGCGGATTACCTCCAGCTCGACGCGGCCACGCTGGCGAACCTCGAGGTGTGCGAGTCGCGCGACGCCGCGAGGCCGCGGGCGACGCTCTGGGGCGTGATCAACGCGACCCGCTCGCCGATGGGCACGCGCACGCTCCGCCGCTGGCTCACCCGCCCCCTCAAAAACCCCACGGCCATCTTCGACCGCCACGACGCGGTGGATGAGCTCACGCGCTCGCGGGCCATCCTCGAACAGATGACCGCGCGCCTGCAGAAGATCTGCGATCTGGAACGGGTGACGTCACGGATCACGCTGCGCACGGCCTCGCCCCGCGAGTGCCTGACCCTCGCCGAGTCGCTGCTGGCGGTGGACGAGCTGCGCGAGGTGATGGCGCCCTTGCAGGGACCGCTGCTTGGCAGCTTGCGTACCTGTGGAGCGGCGGCCGC